>JAKOZI010000019.1 GCA_029780075.1 Pseudomonadota bacterium | reverse complement strand
GATCAAGCTGGTCGACCACCTCCACAATGAATCGCGCCAAGTGATCCTGGTTCAGCCAATCGTCGAGTGACGGCGGCAGCAGGTAGTCGGTCTTGCGGTCGGTGACGATGAACTTGGACATGCCAGACCTCGGTCGCTTGAATAGCTATGATTATAGCATATCCGGCAGCGGCAGGCCTATAGTCCGACAGGCTGCTAGTCCAGTTTCGCCAGGATCGACTTGGCCAGTGGCGGATTCTTGGCCAGATACTTCTTTATTCCCGAGAAGATCGCCTCGGCCATCTTGTCCTGATAGGCGTCGTCGTTGAGCCGCTTCTCCTCCTCGGGATTCGAGATGAACGCCGTCTCGACGAGAATCGACGGAATGTCGGGCGCCTTGAGAACGGCAAACCCCGCCTGCTCGACGCTGGCCTTGTGCAGGCGGTTGATGCCGCCGAGTTCACCGAGCACCGCCTTGCCAAGCTTCAGACTGTCGTTGATCGTCGCGGTTTGCGACAGATCAAGCAGCGTACGCGCCAGGATGGGGTCCTTGACATCGAGGTTCACCCCGCCGATCAGATCGGCGGCATTCTCCTTTTGTGCCAGATAGCGTGCGGCGGAACTCGACGCCCCGCTTTCGGAGAGCACAAAGACCGAAGATCCGTTGGCGTCGGGTCTGACAAATGCATCGGCATGGATCGAGACGAAAAGATCCGACTGGATGCGTCGGGCCTTCTGCACCCTTGCGTGCAGGGGTACGAAAAAATCGGAATCGCGCGTCAGGACCGCGCGCATGTTGGGTTCGGCCTCGATCTTCGCGCGCAATCTTTTGGCAACCGCCAGGGTGACGTTTTTCTCGTAGCTGCCACCACTGCCGACAGCGCCCGGGTCCTCGCCGCCGTGCCCCGGATCGAGGGTGATGGTCACCAGGCGATCGACCATTGGCCGACCCTGGCGTTTGACCACTTTCTGTTCAGCGACCTGCGGCGGCGCCTCGGGTCTCGGCTCTGTCTTCGCTTCGGCGGGCGGTTCCGGGCGGCTGTCGGGCCTGCTGCCGGCTCGACTCTCGACGGCCGCGGTTCGCGGCTCCTTGCTGTCCAGCAGCGACAACAGCGGGTCGGGCGGATTCAGGGGATAGACATCAAGAACCAGTCGGTGCCCGTAACCACCCACCGGCGGCAGGACAAACACCTGCGGATTGACTTCACCCTTCAGTTCCATGACCAGGCGTACGACGCCCGGCTTGTAACGTCCCGCACGCAACAGCCTGATGTTCGGGTCGTCCGAAGCGACCTTGTTGGCCAGACTCTCAAGCACATTGTTCAATTCAATGCCCTCGAGGTCGACCACCAGGCGCTCCGGATTCTTCACCGTGAAGTGCGTATATTTCAGGGGCGCAGCGTATTCGATGGCCACCCGCGTGTAGTCGGCTGCCGGCCAGATGCGAACGGCGAGAACGCCGGAGTTGCGATTGGTCGCCGCCGGCGCAAGCGGGCTGACCGTAAGGAGCAGCGAGGCACCGGTGAACTTGATCAGCTTGCGGCGTTCAGCCAGCCGCCGTTGAGCGCTTTCAGACATGTTCTCCCCTCCTCGCTGCGGGCGACGACATCCAGCGTTCGCCCCGGTTCGGCAAATTCGAAGCGAACCACGAGGTCTGGTGGCGGCGCGTACTTCGCCGCCTTCTCGGGCCACTCGACAAGGCACACCGCATCGTCACGGAAGTATTCGGCAAGCCCGGCATCCAAAAACTCTTCTGGAAAGTTGAAACGATAGAAATCAAAGTGATACCAGTATATCCTCGAAATCACATAAATTTCAACCAGTGTGTAGGTAGGGCTTCTTACCGGTCCGACATGATTGCAGGCACGCAACATCCCGCGCACCAGCGTGGTCTTGCCGGCCCCCAGATCACCGTCGAGCCAGACGACCATGCCGGGACGCAGCAGGGGCGCCAGTCGCCGGCCAAAACTGGCGGTCGCCGTCTCGTCGGGCAGGTGCAGGCTTAACGTGAAGTGGTTATCATCCGGGCTATGCACGCAGGTAACTCCAAAACAGGCGCTGAACTCGGGCCAGGGCAAGGCCCGACCGATTATGCGCAGGTGGTCAGCAGGATCAAGGCTTGGGGACAGGAACTCGGCTTAGCGGCGATCGGCATTGCCACCGCCGACGTGACCGCAGCCAGGTCAAGGCTGATGCGCTGGCTGGAACTGGGGCGGCACGGCGAAATGGATTATATGGCCAAACACGCCACCCTGCGCGCGACGCCCCAAGGCCTGCTGCCGGGCACCCTGTCGGTCATCTCCACCCGCCTGCCTTACTGGCCTGCGGCGGCCGACGCCCGGCAGCTTCTCGCTGCCCGCGAGCGAGCCTACGTCTCCCGCTATGCCCTCGGACGCGACTATCACAAGACGATGCGTCGGCGACTCCAGCAACTCATCGACCGCCTGCATCGGGAAGCAGCAGGGCTACACTTGACCGAACCCTTTGCCTGCCGTGCGTTTTCCGATTCGGCACCGGTGCTGGAAACCGAGTTTGCGGTGCAATCGGGCGTTGCCTGGCGCGGCAAGCACACGCTGACCCTGACGCGCGCAGGATCGTGGCATTTTCTCGGCGAGATCTATACCACCTTGCCGCTGCCCCCCGACAGACCGATCGGAGATCACTGCGGTGACTGCCGTCGTTGCCTCGACTGCTGTCCCACCCAGGCCATCGTGGCGCCCTACGAGGTCGACGCCCGCTTGTGCATTTCCTACCTGACCATCGAACTGCAGGGCGCCATCCCGGAAGCGCTGCGCCCCTTGATCGGCAATCGCATCTACGGTTGCGACGATTGCCAGTTGTGTTGCCCCTGGAACCGCTTTGCCGACATCGGCGATCCAGATTTCGGCGTGCGCAACGGACTCGATGCGGCGCCTCTGGCAACCCTCTTCGCCTGGAGCGAGGACGCCTTCAATACGCACCTGGCTGGCAGTGCGATCCGCCGCATCGGCCACCAGCGCTGGCTGCGCAACATCGCCGTCGCACTCGGTAACGCCGAAAGCTCGCCGACAAACCTCGCGGCGCTGGCTTCGCGGCAGGACGACCCCTCGCCTTTGCTGCGCGAGCACGTCGGCTGGGCGCTGGCCCGGCATGCAGGGAAATGCGCACGCCCAGGCGAAGGCAGGCGCTGAGCGATCGGCCCGTCCGCAGGAGCCAGGGCCCGCGCCTACGAGCCGCCGGGAATGACGCGCTCACATGTTCGGGTAGTTTGGCCCACCGCCGCCTTCGGGCGCTACCCAGCGGATGTTCTGCGTCGGATCCTTGATGTCGCACGTCTTGCAGTGCAGACAATTCGAGGCATTGATCTGCAGACGCGGCCCGCTCGCATCCTCGACGATCTCATAGACGCCCGCCGGGCAGTAACGCTGCTCGGGCGAGGCATATTCCTTGAAATTGACCGCGATGGCCTTGCTGCAGTCGAGCAACTGCAGATGCACGGGTTGCTCCTCTTCGTGCGCGGTATTCGAGACAAATACCGACGACAGCCGATCGAAAGTCAGTTGCCCGTCGGGCTTGGCGTAGTCAATGGGCTGACAGTGTGCCGCCGGGACAAGCTGCGCGTGGTCGTTGCTGCGGTCCTTCAGCGTGAAGAACATGTGGCCACCGAACAGATTCTGCTGGATCCAGTTGAAGGCCCCGCCCAGAAAGGTGCCAAACTTGTGCAGCGCCGGCCCGAAATTGCGCGCCCGATAGAGTTCCGCATGCAGCCAGGAAGACTCGAAGGCGCTGGCGTAGGCCACTAGGTCGCTGCGCCCCTCGTCTCCGGCCTTTAGCGCCGCATGGACCGTCTCGGCCGCCAGCATGCCGGACTTCATGGCCGTGTGAATACCTTTGATCTTGGCGAAATTGAGGGTCCCGGCATCACAGCCAATCAGCAGTCCGCCGGGGAAAGTCTGTTTCGGCAGACTGTTCAGTCCGCCCTTGGTAATCGCGCGCGCGCCATAACACAGGCGCTTGCCGCCTTCGAGAGTCTTCCGGATTTCGACCTGCAACTTGAAGCGCTGAAATTCCTCGAAAGGCGAAAGATACGGATTGGCATAATTGAGATCGGCGATCAGGCCCACCGCGACCTGATTATCCTCCAGGTGATAGAGGAAGGAACCGCCGGTGGCACCGTGCTCGCTGAGCGGCCAGCCAGCACCATGCACCACCAGCCCCGGTCGATGCTTTGCGGGATCGATCTGCCAGAGTTCCTTGATCCCGAGGCCATAGTGCTGCGCCGTCGCGCCGGCAGCAAGATCATAGCGCGCGATCAGTTCCTTGCCGAGCTGGCCACGTGAGCCCTCGGCAAGCAACGTGTACTTGGCGTGCAATTCCAGGCCGGGCTGGAAACTGTCCTTCGGCTTGCCTTCCTTGTCGCGCCCCATATCGCCAGTGGCCACGCCCTTCACCGAACCGTCGTCGTGATAGAGGAGTTCGACGGCGGCGAAACCAGGGAAGATCTCCACGCCAACGCCTTCCGCCTGTGCGGCCAGCCAACGACAGAGGCTGCCCAGGCTGATCAGGTAATTTCCTGCGTTATGCATCGGTGCCGGAACGGCAAATCCCGGCAACTTGACCGCCGCGGTCTCGCTGCGATAGAGGTAGACCTGGTCTTCAGTGACCGGGGTGTTCAGCGGTGCTCCCAGCGCCTGCCAGTCTGGCAGCAGTTCATCGAGTGCCCGACTCTCGAAGAGCGCCCCAGAAAGAATGTGTGCCCCGACCTCCGAACCCTTTTCCAGAACCATGACCGCCAGTTCGGGATCGAGCTGTTTGAGGCGTATCGCCGCGCTCAAACCCGCCGGACCCGCACCGACAATCACTACGTCATACGCCATCGCTTCCCGTTCCATCACTGCTCCTCAAGGTATCTCAATCGATCCGGTCCCGACCGGAGGCCCGCCGACAGCAGGCAAGGCTGCTTCGCTCGACCTCGATCAGTCGGCATACGTCCCGCGATATACCCGAGTCCGCGGGCCTGGTCAACGACTGTTTGGCAGGCGATAATCCCTGAACATTTCGCGGAGCCTGAGCTTGTGCAGTTTGCCGGTGGCGGTATGCGGCAGTTCGTCGACGAAAGCGACGTCGTCGGGAAGCCACCAGTGGCTCACCTTGCCCGCCAGGAACTGCAGCATCGACTCGCGGTCCAGTGCCTGACCGGGTTTCCTGACCACGATCAGCAACGGCCGCTCCTGCCACTTGGGATGTGGTGCACCGATCACCGCGGCTTCGGCAACCGCCGGGTGGCCAATCGCCGCGTTCTCGAGGGCAATCGACGAAATCCACTCGCCACCCGACTTGATGACGTCTTTCGAGCGGTCGGTGATCTGCATGTAACCGTCGGCGTCGATGGTCGCCACGTCACCGGTGTCGAAAAACCCCGCTTCGTCGAGAGGGGAAGAACCCTCATCACGGTAGTAGCCGCAGGTAATCCAGGGTCCCCGCACCAGCAGGTGACCAGAGGCCATGCCATCATGGGGCAGACTGGCGCCGTCGTCATCGACAATCTTCATCTCGACGCCATAGACCGCCCGGCCCTGCTTCTCCTGGACGGCCAGACGCTGCTCGAGCGTATAACCGCCGTGCTTCGGC
Organism: Pseudomonadota bacterium; assembly: GCA_029780075.1. Taxonomy (GTDB): domain Bacteria; phylum Pseudomonadota; class Gammaproteobacteria; order Burkholderiales; family Rhodocyclaceae; genus Accumulibacter. The sequence continues at coordinate 16,077 of JAKOZI010000019.1, read as the reverse complement.
AGCAGATTGCAGACCGTCCCCAGCGGCGACATTTCGGTCATCCCCCAGGCGTGCACGACGAACGCACCGAAAGTCGTCTCGAAGCGTTCGCTCATCGCCCTCGGCGCCGACGAACCGCCGATCACGACGCGCCGCAGACAGAGTTCGTCCTTCGGCGTCAGCCGTTCGGTATCGACGTATTGCAGCAGCATCAACCAGACCGTGGGCACCCCGAGGGCGAGGGTCACCTTCTCGTCGCGCAGCAATTGGTAAACACTCTTGCCGTCGAGAGCTGGACCAGGCATGACCAGTCTGGCACCGCACATCGCACCGGCATAAGGCATGCCCCAGGCGTTGACGTGAAACATCGGAACCACCAGCAGAGCGGTCTCGCCAGCGCCGATGGCCAGACCGTCGGTCGCACAGGCGGCCCAGGAGTGGAGCACCGAGGAGCGGTGGGAATAGAGCACGCCTTTGGGATTGCCGGTGGTACCGGACGTGTAGCACAGCGATGACGCCGTCGTTTCGTCGAACTGCGGCCATTGATAGTCACTCGTCTGCGCATCGAGCAGATCTTCGTAGCACAACAGGCGGGGAATGCTGCACTCCGGCAGGTGTTCGCGGTCGGTCATCACGACGAAGCCACGGACCGTCGGCAACGCCTTTGCCAGCCTTTCGACCAGCGGCACGAAGCTCAGGTCGAAAAACAGAAACTGATCTTCGGCATGGTTGACGATGTACTCGATCTGCTCGGGGAACAGACGCGGGTTGATCGTGTGCAGAACCGCTCCCATCCCTGAAACGCCGTAATACAGTTCCATGTGCCGATAACCATTCCAGGCCAGCGTCGCGATACGATCGCCGGGCCCGACCCCACGAACCTCCAGGGCATTGGCCAGTTGCTTGGCGCGGCAATGGACGTCGGCATAAGTACAGCGATGGATCGGGCCCTCGGTCGTGCGTGAAACGATCTCCGCCTGCGGATGAAAACGGGCCGCGTGTTCGATCAGCGACGAGATCAACAGCGGTCGGTCCTGCATGAGTCCTCTTGGCATCGGTTTTCCTCCTGTGTTGGTCCTGCGTTACAGAGACTTCAGCGCGCGCCGAAGCTCGTCAGTGTAGGCGGGGAACTGGTGAACGTCAGCGTGCGCCGCACCGGCAACTCGCAGCAGCCGGGCCTGCGGCGCGACCGACAACAGTTGCTCACTGTGCCGTATCGGAATCAGTGTATCCGTCTCGCCATGCACGATCAGCAGGGCCATGCGCAAACGGACAACGTCACGGCAGGTCTCCAGAGGATAACGCAGGAGTAGGGTCGGCAAGAGCGGGTAGTGGTAGGCCATCAACTGGGCCATGTCACAATACGGCGAGACAAGTATGGTCAGGTCCGGCTGAACCTCTGCGGCCAGGCCGGCGGCGAGCGCCGTGCCCAGGGAACGGCCGTAAATCACCTTCCGTTTGCCGACGTATTGCGCTTCCACCGTCCGCCAGGCGGCCAGCACATCGGCACGCAACTGGGCTTCGCTCTCGATACGACCACTGCTCTTGCCATAGCCGCGGTAGTCGAGCATGAATAGATCATAGTTGACGGCGCGGTAGAAGTCGCTGTGGGTAAACCAGGTCGCCAGGTTGCCGGTGTTACCGTGCAGGAAGAAGACGACACCTTGCGGATTCGGCAACTGCAGATGCAGCGCCGAGAGCGTCTCGCCACCCACGTCGATGCTGACCTCATGGACATCGTCGAGAACGAAACGGTGCGCCAATGGCAACGGCTCCGGACGAAAGATCAGACGCTCCTGACAGCAATAGACCCAGGCCAGCAACGCCAGATAGGCGCCACCGGCAATCACTGCCGCGAGCAGCGCGGCACGCCGCCACGCCCGCCGCCAGCCAGACCCTCCGTTGGCGTCGATGACCTCAGGCATGCGTGCCGCTCCCCAGCGTGCCGGCGAGCCCTGCCGGCGGCAACCAGGCGGCGATCAAGCGACTTCCCTAAAGCGGTGAATCAGCGGAGCTTGCGCCAGCAAGTCGCTGGCCAGCGTGATCGCCTTGGCCACATGTGGTGTCGCCAGGTGTGCCGCGGCCGCCTCCTGATCCCGCCAGTGCTCGACGGTCACGAACTCGAGCGGATTGTCCTCATTTTCGAACAAATCATAACTGACGCAGCCGCTCTCGCTCCGACTTGGACCCAGGAGATCCCGAAGCACCGAGCGCAGCGCCGTCTCATTCCCCGCGCGTGCGGTAATCCGTGCCATGACCCTGACCATCATTGCCTCCTTTCAATCGGCGATCTGCAAAGGGGCACACCGAGATCGGTGCCCCATCTTCATGATACGCACTACCCAACCCGTCGGATGCATTGCCTCGGCCCAAAGCAGGCGCGGGACGAAGGTCATCATCCGCGGCGCGGTCCTCGTCCCGGGAACCAGGTGGCGGTGGTCCGAGGGATTCGATGCGGTATCCCTGCGGATAGTCGGCACGCGGGATCTGCGTGCGCAGCTTCGGGCGCCGACGTTGTGGCAGCCAGCGTAGCGCCGATGCCCGCGCGCGCAAGGCACGCTCGGCGGCCCACGCCAGCCAGCGCGGCGCCGGCCGCAAGTCGAACGCCGTGAGCAGTGCCTGATCGAGCAAGGCGTGAATGCTGCGGCGGACGAGCGGGCGCAGCAGTACCGGAAACCAGCCGGCAAACAACTCGCGTGTGGCCAGCGCCACGCCCTGGCTAGCCGTCGTGAAGCGGAAGTTGGCCGCTTCGTAGGCGCTGCTGAAACGTTCGCAGTCGGCATGGCTGCCGGGCAGGTCGCGAATCAGCATGCGTTCGCCGACCTGCCGCCAGAACCAGAACCAGGCCAGCTTCTCCGACTCGGTCATGCACCGCCAGCCAAACCGCTGGTTCCAGCGGATCGGCTCAAGAACGAAGGTCGACAACACATACAGGAAATCCTCGTTGGCAATCCTGAAACGCCCGTGCAAGGCATTCATGCGCGCGATCGCCCGCGCTCCGCGCGGACTGTCAAAACCGTTCTCGATGATTTCACTGATGATCAGGTCGGTGTCGTCGTAACGCTTGCCGGTGCATGCTTCGAATTCGCCGGTTCCGTGCAGCAGGCCACCGATGCGTGCCGAGGCAAAGGTACGGAACAGCGCCAGTTCGAGCGCGCGCGTGGTATCCCAGGGAAAGACCACGGTGGCGAGATGCCGCGCAATTTCCTGACAATCGCGTCGCGGATCGCGTGTCGAGTGGGTGGTCATCGCTTCCCTTCTCCGTGGCTGGTGGTCTCTGGTCTACGCAGGGTTCAGGGTATTGGATGCAGAGGCATCGGCAGCGACCGACCGGCTCGTCCTTCCCGCGGATGTCCTCGCGCCCCAAGGCATGGTAATATATCCTATCCACCAGGTCAGGATATGAATACGAGGACCCGCCTGGCTCAAATGGGCCTCGAACGTGATCTTGATCCGACAGCGCAGGCACCGACAAGGCGGGCGACAGCATCCGCAAATCCAGGGCCCTTGACGGAGATCTGAAAGGAAGCCTCATGACTGAGTTTTCGACCCTGCTACAGCAGGGCAATGCGTGGCTATTCGTGCCCAGCGCCATCCTGCTCGGTGCCTTGCACGGCCTCGAGCCGGGCCACTCCAAGACGATGATGGCGGCCTTCATCGTCGCCATTCGCGGTACGGTGATACAGGCCGTCCTGCTCGGGCTGTCGGCAACGATCTCCCATACGGCGGTGGTCTGGGCGGTAGCCATGGCGGGCCTGTACTTCGGGCGCAACTGGAATGCCGAGGTGACCGAATCCTACTTCCAGGTGGTGTCGGGCGTGCTCATCGTTGGCGTAGCCGGCTGGATGATGTGGCGAACGTGGCGGCAGCAGCACGCCGAGCATGCTCATGAGCACGACGAACACGACCACCATCATGATGAGAGCAAGCGCATCGATACCGGTCACGGAGTCGTCCGGCTGGACGTCTTTGAAGAGGGGGTGCCGCCGCGCTTCCGGCTGTTTCGCGAAAGCCGGCACGGCCACTTGTGGACCGCCGAACAGGTGAGCGTTGAGACGGAACGGGCAGACGGCAGTCGCCAGAACTTCAGCTTCGTGCAACGCGATGGCTTTGTCGAGTCGGAGCAGGAGATTCCCGAGCCACATGAATTCGTTGCCCGCCTGCGCCTTGGCGATGAACACCACAGCCACGACTATGACGTCGAGTACGTGGAGCACGCGCTCCATCATCATGCGATCAGGGACTACGAGGGACTGGATGTGTCGGCGCCGGGCTACCAGGACCCGCATGAACTGGCCCACGCCAACGACATTCGGCGCCGCTTCGCCAACCGCGACGTGACCACCGGTCAGATTGTCATCTTCGGCCTGACTGGCGGGCTGATTCCTTGTCCCGCCTCCATCACCGTGTTGCTGCTCTGCCTGCAATTGAAGGAGATCGCGCTCGGTGCCGCCCTGGTCCTGTGTTTCAGTATGGGTTTGGCGCTGACAATGGTGGCGTCTGGCACTCTGGCTGCCCTGAGCGTGCGGCACGTCTCCAGTCGTTGGAGCGGCTTCGGTGAGTTCGCGCGCAAGGCGCCCTACTTTTCAGGCGGCTTGATCCTGCTGGTAGGTTTCTACGTCGGCTACCAGGGCGTGTCGGCCATGCACCGATGACTTCAATCAAGTGCGGTCCTCAGCGATCAGGCCATGCTCGGCCAAAGTGAACGCGACAGCGAAAGCATCGGCTACCGGCATGACGACGCAAAATGCCGCCAGTGCAATTGACCGACGTCATGTCGGACTGTAGAATGCGCCCTTTCTCGGGGCGTAGCGCAGCCTGGTAGCGCATCTGCTTTGGGAGCAGAGGGTCGTGAGTTCGAATCCCACCGCCCCGACCAGTGGCACAGGCAGTCGTTGTTGAGGCATCAAGATGCGGTACCGGCGGCAGGCAGTAGCCAGGAAACGTCGCACTCGCGCCCGTAGCTCAACCGGATAGAGCACCGGCCTTCTAAGCCGGGGGTCGTGAGTTCGAGTCTCGCCGGGCGCGCCAGAGTAATGGCGGTGTTAGCTCAGTTGGTAGAGCACTGGATTGTGATTCCAGTGGTCACGGGTTCGAATCCCGTACATCGCCCCAACCCGCGAGAATGTCGGAAGTGTGCAGGAATTTGTCACTTGTCAGCAGCTTTCGCCTTCTTTCACGGCATAGAATCGATACTACCCGAAGCACAAGAGACCCTCGGCCCTTTGCGGTCGTTGATCTCTCGCAACACTGGCCAGGCCACGAGCAGACGGTTGTTTGACGAAGCGGTCGCGCGCCCTTGCTCGCAGCTCGACAGGGTTTCGCGACGGATTGCGACGTTCACCTGCTCAAAGCCAGGATCGCAGTCGTCGTTGATGGCAGTCGCCCAGCGCCGTTCCCCTCCGCCCCGTCGTCGCCACCGCGTCGGCCGCGCACGCTTGTCCTGCAAGACCGGCAATGAAGCGCCGGTTGCCCAGCGTCTGGGCAGACTGGCTGCGCTGCCGGTGAGTGAGCGCTTACCCAACAAGAAATCAGGAACCATGGAACCATGACCAGGCGAGTTGCCGTCACCGGTTATTCCTTCAGGTTGCCGGGGACGACTCCCGGACGCTATTGGCAAGACCTGCTCGAAGGTCGCAATCTGGTCAGCGAGGTCGATCCCCAGCGCTGGGAGCAGGACACCTTCCTGCATCCAAGCAGGAACCACCCGGGAACGAGCTACACCTTCGCGGCTGGATCGATCGGGGAGATTGCCACGTTCGATGCGGGCTTCTTCGGTATATCGCCACGCGAAGCGGCACTGATGGATCCGCAACAGCGCTTGCTGCTCGAGATGAGTTGGGAAGCCATCGAAAATTCCGGCAAGCCACCGTCCCGCCTGCGCGGTAGCCGCTGTGGCGTCTACATCGGCATTGCCAGCGCAGACTATTCCTATCGAATGGCTGACGACCTCGCTGTCGTAGACTCGGCGTCCGCCACCGGCAATACCGCCAGCATTGCCGCCAACCGGATTTCCTACACCTTCGACCTGCGCGGCCCGAGCATGGCGATCGACACTGCCTGCTCGTCGTCGCTGGTCGCCTTTCACCAGGCGTGTTGCTCGATTCTTTCCGGAGAAAGCACGCATGCCCTCGCCGGCGGCATCAGCCTGCATCTGCATCCGTATGGCTTTCTGGCTTTTTCCAAGGCGTCGATGCTCTCGCGGCGCGGTCGATGCAACGTCTTCGACGCCGCCGGCGACGGTTACGTCCGTTCCGAAGGCGGCGGCGTCTTCTTCCTGAAGGATCATGCCCAGGCACTGGCCGATGGCGACCCCATCCTGGCAGTCATCGCCGGCTCGGTGGTCAACACCGACGGCCGCAAGTCCGGGCTGACCGTGCCCAGTGCCGAGGTCCAGGCGGCCCTGCTCGAAGAGGCCTACGCACGGGCGGGCATCGATCCAGCGGCCATCGACTATCTCGAAGCGCATGGCACCGGCACGGCGGTAGGCGACCCGATTGAAACCTTCGCCATTGGGCAAGCGCTGGGCAAGCGCCGACCCGCCAGCGAGCCGCTACCGATCGGCTCGGTGAAGAGCAATATGGGGCACCTCGAAACGGCCTCCGGCGTCGCCGGACTGGTCAAGGCGCTGCATTGCATCCAGCACCGCGTCGTCCCGGCGACCATTGGTGTCAATATCGTCAATCCCAATATCAAGCTCGCCGACTGGAACCTGGACCTGGTGACCAGCAACCGCCAACTGCGGAAAGCCGGGAAGCTCATCATCGGCGTCAATTCGTTCGGTTTCGGCGGCGCCAACGCCCACGTCATCCTCGAAAGCCCTTGCCTCGCCCAGACGAGCGCGCGCGAACCAGCGTCCGCCACACCGCTGCCGCTCGTCGTCTCGGCGCGTGACAGCACCGCCCTGCAGGCGACAGCACGCGAGTTCGCCGACTTTCTGAGCGGGCAATCGGCAGATGCCTGCTACGACATCGCTTACAGCGCGGCCTTCCATCGCGAATGGCACGAGCAGCGGGCAGTCGTCTACGGGAGCGAGCCTCAGGTCATCGCCGAGGCGCTGCGCAACTTTGCCGACGGGAATTCCGAACAGGCGACCGTCGAGGCGGCAAGCGCCTTGCCTGCGCCTGCCGGACCCGCCTTCATCTATTCAGGGAACGGTTCGCAATGGGCAGGTATGGGTCAACGTCTGCTGGCAGAAGACCCGCTGTTCCGGGCAACGATCCGGGAAGTCGACGCACTCTTCCAGCGCCACGCCGATTTCTCGCTCGCGGACGAACTCGCCGGTAATAATGGCACTACGCGCTATGCGTTCACCGAGGTTGCACAGCCGGCCCTGTTCGCCGTGCAGGTCGGAATCACGCAAATGCTCAGGCAGTGTGGTATCACCCCTTCTGTCGTCGCCGGCCACAGCGTCGGCGAGATTGCCGCCGCATGGGCGTCGGGCGCGTTGAGCCTCGCCGAAGCCGTCGAGGTGATCTACCAGCGCAGCCGCCTGCAGGGAACGACCAAGGGACAGGGACAAATGACCGCAGTGGGATCGGGTGAAACCACCGTGCGCGCCCTCCTCGACGAGTTCGGGCTGGACTCCGTGTTGGCCATCGCCGGAATCAATAGTGCACGCGGAGTGACTGTCGCCGGTCACCCGCAGTCGCTCGCCCGCCTTGAGTCAGTACTCGCCGAGAGGCAGATCATCCACAAGCGGCTCGATCTGGACTACGCCTTCCACAGTCCGGCGATGGACAGCATCGAAGACGGGATCAGGCAGTCCCTGGCGCAACTCCGTCCGCAGATGACGTCGTTGCCTTTTCACTCCACGGTCAGAGCCGAAAAACTGAGCGGCACCGACCTCGGTGCCGGATACTGGTGGCACAACATTCGCCAGCCGGTGCGCTTCGAACAGACGATCGGCGGCATCATCGACAGCGGAATCAATCTGTTCATCGAAATCGGACCGAACCCGGTTCTGCGCGGCTATCTTAATGATTGCCTGAAGGATCGCTCGGTCGAGGGCCGCGTGCTGGCGACGGCGATCCGCGGAGATGATTCACCAGCACGCATTCGGGCGGCCGGCAGCCAGGCGCTGATCGCCGGCGGACGCGTCGATTGGCCGGTTTTCTTTCCCTGCCGCGGTCGATTCGTCCCGCTACCCAACTACCCCTGGCAGCGGGAGCGCCATTGGCACCCACGGACGGTGGAGTCGATGGGACTGATTTATCGGCGCAAACTGCACCCGCTGCTGGGCTACCCGCTGCCGCAACACGATCTGACCTGGGAAAACCAGTTCGACACCCAGCTCTATCCGCTGCTTGCCGACCATGTCGTTGGCGAGGCGACCGTCTTTCCGGGTGCGGGCTTTGCCGAGATGGCCCTGGCCGCCGCCCTGGCCACGCATCCTGTTGAAATCGCCGAGATCGAGGAACTTGAAATCCGTTCGCCGCTGCTGCTCGGCGATGAGCGCTCGATGGTAATCCGCTCGCATATCGACGCTCAGGACGGCAGCCTGACGATCCGCAGCCGGGAACAACTCGGCAGTGACCCATGGGCATTGCACAGCGTGGCGCGGGTACGGCGCGAAGCTCAACACACGCTGCTGCGCGAGTGCCCCCCGGTGCTACCCACCCGCGCACCGGACTTTGACGCCGCCAGCCACGCGACCCTGACCCGTGCCGTCGGCATCGCTTACGGGCCGGCGTTCCAGTGCATAGCGCATGGCTGGATCGACGGGAACTCGGTATTGGCGGAATATCGGATCCCGGATCCGGTGGCGAGCCAGCTCGCGCAGGTGCACCTGCATCCAGCCCTGCTCGATGGGGCATTCCAGTTGGTCTTCGAGTTGCTGCAGGACGCCGTTGCAACACACAACGGACTGGCCTTCGTACCGACGAGAATGGGACGTATCGCTTTTCGCAGCGGACTGGCGCGGCCCAGGTTTGCGCGGGCGACCCTGCTGAAGCGCAGTGCGCGCTCCCTGCATGCCGAGTTCTCGATCTTTGCCGCCGATGGCAGCGTCATTGCCGTGGTCAAGGACGCGCGTTTCCGCTGTATTCGCCTCAGCCGGGGTGCTGCCGATCGTCTGTGCTTCCTGGCCTACCAGGCGACGCCGACACCCCATCCCGAGGCAGCCATGGCCCGCACCAGCCTCGCCGCGGAGAGCGTCAGATCGGCGCTTTACGAACTGGTCAGACGTGCGGCGCTCAAGGGAACGCACCGTCGTTATTCCGAGGAAGTCGATCCGCTGCTCGACACCTTGTGCAGCCGGTTCACCCGACTGGCGCTGCTGGGATTGGCGGGCGGCAAGGAAATTCTCTCGCAGCAGGCCGTTGAAAGCTGCCGGGAAAGCAATCCGGGCTGTGAACCCTTTCTGGCACACCTGCTCTCGCTGGCTGCCGATGATCAGGCGATCACCGCCTGCGCTGGCGGCTGGGAAATCCTGCCTGAACAGCGTGATCACTCGTCGGCGCAGGACATCTGGAACAGCCTGGTCGCCGACGATCCGGATTATTTCCAGATTGTGCACTCGGTAGGACGCGTCGGCATGCATCTGCAGAAGCTGCTCGATGGCAGCGCCACCCTGACGGCGATCTGCCCGCAGGAATCCTCCCTGACCACCCTGCTGCGGCAGGTTCTGGGCGCAGCAGGCAGGCAGAAGCTTGGGCACGCCGTACGCGATCTGATCGCCCGGGGCCTGCGCGACCTGCCCGCAGGCAGGCGCCTGGCGGTCGCCGAGATCAGCGCCGGCCAGCCCTCGTTCGCCATGGACGCTTGCGTGGCGATGGACTTCAACCGCGGCGATTACCTTTTCGCCAGTCCCTCGGCGGCGACCCTGGAAGAGGCGGCCGGCAGACTCAAGGAGTCATTCCCGGGCATCAGCACGCATCTGCTCGGCAGCCAGCCGCCAGCGACCGGCAGTACCTCGGCCTGTGCCATGGCCATCGTCACACTCGATTTCGAAACGGTCGAGGACGCCATCCAGGCCCTGCAGCATGCACGCCGCTGCCTCGCTCCTGGCGGCTCGCTGCTCGTTGTCGGTCAGCACCCCTCGCGCTGGATCGACTTTGTGTTTGGTGCACGGCCTGAAGGCTGGCTGCGTACCGACGACGAACGCTGGATCTCCAATCAGCGTCCGAGTGGTTTCTGGCAAAAACAACTTGAAGAACTCGGTCTGGTGTGCGCCGAACCCTTCGAATTTTCTCCCGACGCCTTTTCCGGCCCTTATGTCCTGCTCGCCCAGCGAAAGGACGATGATGGCTCGCCGGTGCCGCCTCCCAGAGCGACCCTGCGGAGCTGGATCCTGTTGGCCGACCCGGAAGGCTACTCGGCGCAGCTTTCCGACCGTCTGACGAGCAAGCTGCAGGCGCGCGGCGACCTGGTCATCCAGGCCGTGCCGGGCAATGCCGCGCAGATCGAATCCCTGCTCGTTGAAACCACCGCTAACTACGGCGAACTCGACGGCCTGGTCTACCTGGCCGGGCTACTCGACGAATCGGACAAAGCCCGGCCAGACGTCGTCTTCGAGAACCAGGTCTGCCGCTGCGCGACGGCAGCGCAGATTGCCCAGGCTTGCGAAGCATCGCAGACCACAACCACCTGCTGGCTGATTACGACCAACCAGGCACGCCATCTGCTGCCGGCGGGAGGACCTGCGCTGGCAACACCATCGGCAAGCGGTGCCTCCGATCGTGCCCTCTGGGGGTTTGGCAGGACGATGCTCAACGAAGCCTCCCATTGCCGGGTCCGCCTCGTCGATCTGGAACGGCCTCTGGCCATCGAAGCGGTGGCGACGGTGCTGGACCGGGAGTTCGAGCAGCCCGATGACGAACAGGAGATCGTTCTCACCGGCAGCGGCGAACGCTATGCACTGCGGCTTCGCATCGAGCCGCGACCCAGCGGCGAGGAACTGGCGACGATCGAAACACCAACCCTGTCGCTCGGCTTCCAGTTCCCGGGACAACTGCGCAATCTGCGTTGGGAGACACACCCCCGGCAGGCACTGAGCACCGATCAGATCGAGGTCGATGTCCGGGCCACCGGCCTGAACTTCCGAGACGTCATGTACGCGTTGGGACTGCTTTCCGACGAGGCGATCGAGAACGGTTTTGCCGGACCGACGCTGGGCTTCGAGTTTGCCGGCATCGTCAGTCGTGTCGGGTACGAGGGTGGGCAATTCAGTGTCGGCGACGAGGTGGTCGGGTTCGGGCCGTCGAGCTTCGGCAACCGCGTCGTGACCGAAACCGGAGCGATTGCGCACATTCCCCCCGGCATGTCCTGTGAAGCAGCGGCGACGATCCCGAGCACCTTCTTTACCGTCTACTACGCGCTGCACTACCTGGCACGCCTGCAACCCGAAGAAAAGGTGCTGATTCATGGCGCTGCTGGCGGCGTCGGAATCGCCGCCATCCAGGTCGCCAAGTGGATCGGTGCCGAGATCTATGCCACCGCCGGATCGGACGAAAAACGCGACTTCCTGCGCCTGCTTGGTGTGGAACACATTTTTGACTCGCGCTCCCTGGCCTTTGCCGACCAGATCCTCGAGCAGACCGGCGGTCAGGGCGTGGATGTCGTCCTCAATTCGCTTGCCGGCGAAGCGATCAACCGGAATTTCCAGGTGCTGAAGCCGTTTGGCCGCTTTCTCGAACTTGGCAAGCGCGATTTCTACGAGAATACCAAGGTCGGCTTGCGTCCGTTCCGCAACAACATCAGTTATTTCGGCATCGACGCCGATCAGTTGATGCTGGTCCACCCCGAACTGACACGTCGCTTGTTCGCCGAGATCATGGCCCTGTTTGGAGAAGGGGCTCTGCATCCCCTGCCCTACCACACCTTCGAGGCGGAAGATATTGTCGACGCCTTTCGCTACATGCAACAGGCCCGCCAGATCGGCAAGATCGTCATCACCTATCATCACGGCATTACGCGCGCGCAGCCGCCGGTGGCCGTAGTGCGCAAGTCACTGCGGTTCCCGCCCGATGCTTCGTATCTGATCACCGGCGGCCTGCGCGGTTTCGGCCTGCGTACCGCTGAATGGCTGGCCGACAAGGGCGCGCGCCACCTGATCCTGATCAGCCGTAGCGGAACCGCATCCAGCGAAGCCAGGGCGGGCATCGAGCGCCTGCAGGAACGAGGCGTCAAGGTACATGCCGCCGCCTGCGACGTGACCAGCCGCGAAGCACTTGCCGGGTTGCTCACCGAAACGGCCAGGACCATGCCGCCGCTCAAGGGCATCGTGCATGCCGCGGCGGTGATCGACGACCGACTGGTACGCAACATCGATTCCCAACAGATACGCAGCGTGCTGGGCCCGAAAGTCCTCGGCGCCCGCCATCTGCACGACCTGACCCGCACGCAGGAACTCGATCTGTTCGTTCTCTTTTCGTCGGCAACCACGCCTTTCGGAAATCCTGGACAAGCCAGCTACGTCGCGGCCAACGCCTGCCTGGAAGCGCTGGCCGAGCATCGCCGCAGTATCGGCCTGTGTGCGACCTGTATCGGCTGGGGTCCGATCGACGACGTGGGTTTCCTGGCACGCCACGAGAAGACCAAGGAAGCGCTCGAAAGCCGCATGGGAGGATCGGCGATCAACTCGGCAATCGCCCTCGACGCCCTCGAAGGCATGCTGCTTGCCGACCGTAGCGGACTGGCAGTCCTGGAACTCGACTGGCAGGCGCTGAGCCGCTTTCTTCCCACGGCGGCGAGCCCGAAGTTTCGCGAACTCGCCTGGCACACCGGGAATGCCGATAGCCAGGAGGACCATTCGGAGGACATCCAGCGGCTGCTGGCGGAACTCCCCGACGATGAACTGCTGGCCGCCTTCATCGACCTCCTCAAGACTGAGATCGGAGAAATCCTGCGCGTCGCCCCGGACAAGATTGATCCCAACCGCTCGCTTTACGACATGGGTCTGGACTCGCTGATGGGAGTCGAACTGATGATCGCGCTCGAAACGCGTTTCGGAATCCGCTTGCCGGTGATGGCGCTGAGCCAGAGTCCGAGCATCGCGAAACTCGCCGAACGCGTCATTCAGCAACTAAGAGGTAACGAGGAAGGCAGCGAAGAAAGCAGCGACGCCCAGGCTCGTCGCGGCATCGTTGCGCAGGCTGAACAGGTCGCCAGGCAGCAGGGCGTCGAGGCCTCACTCGAGTCGATCGCCAGCCTCGCGGACGACCTCCAGTCGGCAACAAGCACTGCCGCCGCTGGCCGGAGGAGCGATTGACATGGCACGCAAGGGCTTACCCGGGCTGACCGCCCAGATCAAGGACAGACTCATCCAGCAAGCCCTCGAACGCCGGCTCCGTCAGGCCGAGCAGGGACAAGGGATGACGGCGCCAACGCGTTCGCCGAGCGGAAGTACCGACACCCCCGAGCAGCACTACCGCTTTGATCTGCATCCGGGCTACCAGCAGATTCGCATCATCAGCGAAGGCGCGCACCGCCTGGGCATCAACAGTCCCTTCTTCAAGCTTCACGAAGCTATCGCCGGGGCGACAACGCGCATCGACGGACGCGAATACGTCAACTACGCGAGCTATAACTACCTCGCACTTTCCGGCCACCCGGAGGTTGCCGCGGCGGCCCGACAGGCCATTGACCAATACGGCACCTCGGTTTCCGCAAGCCGCCTCGTTTCCGGCGAACGACCGGTACACCGGGAACTCGAACGGGCCATCGCCTCGGCCTATGGGGTTGACGATGCGATCACCTTCGTCAGTGGTCACGCAACCAATGTCACCACCATTGGCCACCTCTTCGGCCCCCAGGATCTGATTCTTCACGACGAACTGATCCACAACAGCGTCGTACAGGGAATCAGCCTTTCAGGTGCCCGCCGCCTGCCCTTCCCGCACAATGACTGGGCGGCACTCGACGCCATCCTCGGCCAGCAACGCCACCACTTTCAGCGGGTGCTGATCGTGCTGGAGGGGATCTACAGCATGGATGGCGATTATCCGCAACTGCCCCGCTTCGTTGAGCTCAAGCGCAAGTTCCGAGCCTTCCTGATGGTTGACGAAGCCCACTCGTTCGGCGTCATGGGGCGCAGCGGGCTCGGCATTCGGGAGCACTTCGGATTGCCCAGCGCCGACGTCGACATCTGGATGGGAACCCTGAGCAAGGCACTCGCGGGTTGCGGCGGTTATATCGCCGGCGAGGCGGCACTGGTCGAACATCTCAAGTTCCTGGCCCCGGGTTTCCTGTACAGCGTCGGCATGCCGCCGGCGATTGCCGCCGCCTCGCTGGCGGCCCTGCAATGCCTGCAGAGGGAACCCCAGCGCGTCGCCACACTGCAGGAGCGCGGGCGTCTTTTCCTCGCGCAAGCCCAGGCGGCCGGCGTCGACACCGGCACCAGTGCCGGATTCGCCGTGATCCCGGCAATTACCGGCAGTTCGATCAAGGCGGCGCGGCTGGCGTCGGCACTTTTCGAGCGTGGCATCAACGTGCAGCCGATCCTCTATCCGGCCGTGCCCGAGAAATCCGCGCGTCTGCGCTTCTTCGTCTCCTGCGAGCACAGCGAGATCCAGATACGGCAGACAGTCGCCGCACTGGCCGAGGAACTGGGTCAGCTATAGGCTGACGGTATTCCGGCTTTCGCCGCCATGGCTCAGAAGAGTCCGGGAGCCTGATCGGACGCCTCGGTTGTACTTGCCCTGGGCACGCCCACCGCCTGCAGAACGATGCCGCCGAGTTGCTCGACCTTGAGGTCACGGCGTGTTCCCACCGGCAACGGGCCATCCTTGCGCCAGATGAAGTAGTCCGTCTGCCCGTCCGGCGTGCCGATTGCCCGATACACCTCCGGCAGGATCGGCACATGATCCCCGAACCAGCACAAGCAACCGTTCCCCGGCAGGGCCGCCAGTTGCTGCCGCAGCCTGCCGGCCATATTGTCGGCGTTGCGCAGATGACGGAGATAGATTGTCAGGTCATCACAGCCGGCGGCCGGCGGCGCCGTGTAGCAGCGTTCGCTGTCGCCGGGCAGCGGCTCCTCCAGATGCAAGGGTCCGTGGTTCTCCATGGTGATCACAAAAACAAAAAGCGGTTGCTCCGAGGAACTCGCCAGCAAGGAACAGACTTTCTCGGCAACCGCCAGGTCGCTGACATAAGGCCCGCTCTTTGGCGCGCCGGAAAAGCTGCGAATGTCGATGAACTCGTCGAAGCCGAGTCGCGGGTACACCTTGTCGCGCGCATAAAAGCTGGCAGTGTAGGGATGCACGCAGACGGTGCGGTAGCCGCATCGCCGCAGGTAACTGGCAAGGGTGGCCAGATTCTGGCGCGCCAAACGGCGATAGGGATTGAAGCGATGCACGGCCAGCGAGTCGATCGCAAGTCCCGACAGAAACGCAAACTCGGTACGCACCGTATTGGCCCCCCAGGCCGACACCTGCAACCGTCCCTGCCACCGCGCGGTCGCCTGCAAGGCGTCGAACTCGCGCAGGACATCCGTGCGGATTCCGGAAAACAGGCGCCGCGCATCGAAGAAGGACTCGCTCTGCACCACCACCAGATGCGCCGGATGCGCGCGAACCGGTGGTCGCGCACCGAGGTGCTCATAGGGCAGGGAAACCTTGAACGGCAGCAGTTCTTCCTCGCCATAACGCCACATGGCGGCCAGCAAGCCCAGTCGCCGGAGGTCAGCCGCGGCGTCGAAGCTGACGGACAGTTTCTTTGCAAGGCCCAGCCACAGCAGCAGCAGCCCGGCCAGCGCCAACCCAGCCGCGCCGGCCAGGAAGTCGGTGACCGGCAGCCCGGACAGCAGCGACTGCTCGATCGCCAGGCCGCCGGTGACCGCGGCAGACAAGGCCAGCAGCGCCAGCAGCGCCCTGCCGGCGCCCAGGAAAGGCAGATACAGGCGGGGATGCCGCAAGGCGTCGCTGAAATACTCGAAATCCTGGAACACGAACGGTTCGCGCAGGGCATGGAACTTGGCGTTGCTCACCAGAACCAGGAACAGCATTCCCGCCAACAGCGCACCAGCGGCAAAGAAAGGGCGCTGCAGGACCAGCAGCAGACAGGAAAACAGCAGCAGCCAGAGTCCGAGGTGGATTGCCAGGGCCGCAGCCGGTCGCCTCCACAAAGGTCGCGTCGGCGGCTGCAGGAGACGCTCGATCA
>JAKOZI010000005.1 GCA_029780075.1 Pseudomonadota bacterium | reverse complement strand
AGGCGTTCATAGCTACGAGCGGGTGGGCAGCGGCAAGGACGAGGGGGTCGCCGAACCCGTCGTCTACATGATCGACCGCTTTGTCGTCGGCGGCTTCTATCGCGTGCACAGCGGGCGCGGCAAGGACGAAAACCTCAACGCGCCGGGCATGCACTTCGAGCCACTGGCTTTCGAGACCAGTTGCTCGTTACCGGATCAGTGTCAGAATCCCGACGCCGCACCCAACCGCTTCTACGCCTATGGGGTCGTGGCCCGCCTGGCACAGCTGGCCGCGTCGCTTGAACTGGAACGTACGGCACCTGCTGAGGAGGAAATGTCATGCGCATAGCTTTTGTCGTCGACCCGCTGCCGTCACTGCGGGCGTACAAGGACACCAGCATCGCTCTGATGCGGGCCGCGCAGGCTTCCGGGCACGCGGTGTGGACGATACAGCAGGAGGCGATTCACTGGTCGCCGCTGCACGGCGTCTGTGCCGAAGCGGTACATCTGGAAATGCTGGCCGACGACAAGGACTGGTACGTCGAGGTCGATCGCCATGTCGTGCGCCTGCGGGATTTTCGGGCCGTGCTGATGCGCAAGGATCCGCCCTTCGACGTGGAGTACGTGACTACGACCTGGCTGCTGGAACGTGCCGAAGCCGAAGGCGCGCGCGTCTTCAATCGACCGCGCGCCTTGCGTGACCATTCCGAAAAGCTGTCGGTCGCCGAGTTCGCGCAATTTTCGGTGCCGACACTGGTAGCCCGTGACCCTCTTCTGATCCATGCGTTCGTCGACCTCGAACGCGATACTGTCCTCAAGCCGCTCGACGGCATGGGCGGTAGCGAGGTCTTCCGCGTGTCGCACGACGACCCGAACCGCAACGTGATCGTTGAAACGCTGACCCGCCACGGCACGCGAACGATCATGGCCCAACGCTACATTCCCGAGATCGTCGATGGCGACAAACGGATCCTGATCGTCGGCGGTGAGGTCGTTCCCTATTGTCTGGCTCGCATTCCCAAGGCCGGGGAGACGCGCGGCAACCTGGCTGCCGGTGGCACCGGCGTGGCCCGCGAACTGTCCGCTCGTGACCGCGAGATCGCCAGCACGCTGGCGCCGGTGCTGGCTGCACGCGGTTTGCTGCTGGTCGGTCTGGATCTGATCGGCGACTGGCTGACGGAAATCAACGTCACCAGCCCGACATGCATGGTCGAGATTGCCGAACAGACCGGTTTCGACGCTGCCGAGATGCTGATTGCCGCGCTGGAGCGTCAGTGCGCGGCGCGCGCCTAGTCCTTCTGCTTTTGGTGTTCGGCTGCCTTGTCGCTTGCGGCAAGGCGCCGTTACATCATCAGGAAGCCTTTGTTTTCGGAACCCGCGTCGAGGTGTTGATTGCCGGGCTGGACGAGGCGCAGGCGCGTCCCGCGGCGGCGGCCGTGCTGCGCGAGTTCGACCGCCTGCATCGCAGCTACCACGCCTGGAAGCCTTCCGAATTGAGTGCCCTGAACGCGGCCATCGCTGCCGGCAAGCGGCAGGCGATAACGCCCGAAATGGCCGCGCTGATCGTCGAAGCACAGCGCCTGACGCGGCTCGGCGAACAACTCTTCGACCCCGGGATCGGGCGTCTGGTCAGCCTCTGGGGCTTTCAGTCCGACGAACTGCCAGCCATCCTGCCCGACGCCGACGCGCTGGCGGCCTGGCGAGCGGCCAGGCCGAGCATTCTCGATTTGCGCATTGACGACCATTACGCCAGCAGCCGGCAACAACAACTGGCGCTCGATTTCGGCGGCTATCTCAAGGGCGTTGCGCTGGACCGCGCGGCGAGCCTCCTCAGGGCGCAGGGTGTGCATGACGCGTTGATCAACATCGGTGGCAATGTCATGGCCCTGGGCAGCAAGAACGGGCAAAGCTGGCGAGTCGGCATCCAGCATCCGCGCCAGCCCGGTCCGCTGGCGACGCTGGAACTCCAGGACGGCGAGGCGATCGGTACCTCGGGGGACTACCAGCGCTACTTTGAAGTCGATGGCCGGCGCTATTGCCACCTGCTCGACCCGCGTAGCGGCCAGCCGGTGACGCACACGCAGGCACTGAGCGTGTTGATCACCCCGCGGGCGAACACGGGGGCGCTTTCGGACGTTGCTTCGAAACCGTTGTTCATCGCCGGCGACGACTGGCCACGTCTGGCGCGTACGCTGGCGGTCGAGCATGTGCTGCGGGTCGATGCCGAAGGTCGTCTGCAGGTCAGCAGTGCCATGCAGCGACGACTCGTTTTCGTCGGCGGTGCGCCGAAGGCGCTCCAGGTCATGCCGTGAAGCGTTCGTCAATGCTGCCGAGCGGCGCGGAATCGCATAGAATGGCGGCCTGTCGCAAGGGATGAAGGCAATGATCGGTATTCTCCTGATAACGCACGGCTCGTACGGCGAAGCCCTGATCCAGAACGTGTGTCATGTGCTCAACAGGCGTCCGGCGCTGATCGCCCAGTTCGGGGTCGCCGCTCAGGACGACCCGCTCGACATCCTGCCGCTGGCGCGGCTGTTGCTCAAGGAGGTCGACGGCGGTGAAGGGGTGCTGGTAATGACCGATGTGTTTGGCGCGACGCCGGGCAACCTGGCGCTCAAGCTGCTCGAACCGGGCCATGTTGAAGGCGTTGCCGGTCTCAGCCTGCCCATGTTGTTGCGCGCCCTGACCTATCGCGAGAGAGGGATGGAAACGATGCTGCAGAAGGCGATCAGCGGTGCACACGATGGCATAACCAAGCTGCCGCCGCCTGCCTGAGATCATAATACGGGAGTTCCGGATGGTTCGCGCTGAAACTGCAATCCTCAACAAGCTGGGCCTGCACGCTCGTGCTTCGGCCAAACTGACGCAACTTGCCAGCCACTTCGCCAGCGACGTCTGGATGGAGAAGGGGGCCCGCCGAATCAATGCGAAAAGCATCATGGGGGTGATGATGCTGGCTGCAGGCAAAGGCTCGACGGTGATCGTCGAAACCGATGGCGCCGACGAGCAGGCGGCCAGCGAAGCGATCCTCGAACTGATCGCCGGCCGCTTTGGCGAGACGGAGTGAGTCCCTCATGAGCTTTACGCTGCATGGCCTGGCGGTCTCCGGGGGTATCGCGATCGGTCAGGCGCACCTGATGTCGCACGCCACGCTCGAGGTGTCGCACCTGTTCATTGCCCCACGCCTGGTGGACAAGGAGGTGGCCCGTTTCGAGGCCGCGCTGGTGCGCGTCCGCGAAGAGTTCGCGAACCTGAAGGGGCGCATGCAGCATGCGTCGGCCGAGTTCGGTGCGTTCATCGACCTGCATTCGATGATTCTCGCCGATCCGGAATTGGCGGAGGCGCCAAAGCAGTTGATTCGCGAGCGTCGTTGCAATGCCGAATGGGCGCTGGTGCAGCAGATGGAAGTCCTGGTTGACCAGTTCGAACGATTTGACGACCAGTACCTGCGTGAGCGCAGCTACGATGTGCGGCAGGTCGTCGAGCGGGTGATCAAGGAACTTGTTGGACAACCGGGCCGGATGGCGCTCAGAACGGGCAAGGGGATCAAGGAAGAGAACCTGATCGTCGTTGCCCACGATCTCTCGCCGGCCGATGTCATTGCCTACAAGGAGCATCATTTCGCGGCCTTCGTTACCGATGTCGGCGGCTCGACTTCACACACCGCGATACTTGCGCGCAGCCTGCGCATTCCGGCGGTGCTCGGCCTGCACAATGCCCGGCAGCTGATTCACGACAACGAGGTTCTGATCGTCGATGGCACGCGCGGTGTGCTGATCGTCAACCCGGATCCGCGCGTACTCGACGAATTCCGGCTCAGGAAAAGCCAGATCGAGCTCGAACGCTCGAAGCTCAGGCGCCTCAAGACGGCTCGGTCGACGACACTCGACGGGGTCGATATCGATCTGCACGCCAACATCGAGTTGCCTGGCGACGTTGCCGATGCACTTGATGGCGGTGCCGAAGGAATTGGCCTGTTTCGTACCGAGTTCCTTTTTCTCGACCGTGGCGACATGCCGACCGAAGACGAGCAGTTCGAGGCCTACCGCAAGGTCGTCAGGGGCATGGCTGGACGGCCGGTGACCATTCGTACCTTCGATCTCGGGTCGGACAAGGACCTGCACCCGGAAAAGGCCCAGGGTGAGCGCATGCAGAGCAACCCGGCGCTCGGTCTGCGTGCCATCCGCCTGTCGCTGGCCGAGCCGAAGATGTTTCAGACCCAACTGCGGGCCATCCTGCGCGCATCGAAGTACGGCAAGATCAAGCTGCTGATTCCGATGCTCTCGCAGGCCCACGAGATTGACCAGACGCTGGCGGCAATCGAACGCGCCAAGTCGAGTCTGCGCGGCGAGCGTATTGCCTTCGATGAGGCGATCACCATTGGCGCGATGATCGAGATCCCGGCGGCTGCACTGGCTGTTGGCCTGTTCCTGCGGCGCATGCATTTTCTGTCGATCGGGACCAACGATCTGATCCAGTATACTCTGGCGATCGATCGCAGCGATGAACAGGTCGCGCCGCTCTACGATCCGCTGCATCCGGCGGTGTTGATGCTGCTCGCGCACACCATCGCCAGCGCCGAAAAGGTCGATATCCCGGTTTCGATCTGCGGCGAACTGGCTGGCGATCCCGCGCTGACACGCCTGTTGCTGGGGATGGAGCTACGCCAGTTCTCGATGCACCCGGCCCAGATCCTGTCGGTCAAGCAGAAGATCATGCAGAGCAACTGCTCGGAACTGGCGCCGATTGTGCGCCGCCTGTTGCGCCATGAGGAGCCGGCAAAGATTCGCGAGCAGCTGGAGAAGCTCAACAACCTCGCCTGATTGACTTTTCTTCCGGCAGCGGGTAACTTTCGCCGCCTTGGCGCCGATTTGAACGATCAGCTTGCGGGCGCCCTACAAATACGGCTAAAGCGCGGCAAGCCCGGTCCGCTTTGGCAGCCGACCGGGTTTTTTCTGCCCTTGGTACCGATACGATCACGATGTCACAAGAGAATTCTGTCGGATTCGTCACGCCGCAGCGAGCGTACTTCAACGAACCGCTGAAGTTGAAGAGCGGTGCCGAGTTGCCTCGCTTCGAACTGGTATTCGAAACCTACGGCACGCTCAACAGCGAACGTTCCAACGCCGTGCTGGTTTGTCATGCGCTTTCCGGTAGCCACCACGTGGCTGGCCGTTATGCTGACGACCCGGAGAACGTCGGCTGGTGGAATAACCTCGTCGGCCCGGGAAAGGCGCTCGATACCCGGAAGTTCTTCGTGGTCGGCGTCAATAACCTGGGCGGGTGCTATGGATCGACGGGGCCGCTATCGCTCAATCCGGAAACCGGCAAACGTTACGGTGCCGCCTTTCCGCTGGTGACGGTCGAGGACTGGGTGGCCGCACAGGCCCGGCTGGCCGATCATCTGGGCGTGCGGACCTGGGCCGCGGTCATCGGCGGCAGCCTCGGCGGCATGCAGGCGCTCGAATGGTCGCTGCAATTCCCGGATCGCATCCGCCACGCCATGGTCATTGCCTCGGCGCCGAAGCTGTCGGCCCAGAATATTGCCTTCAACGAAGTGGCCAGGCAGGCGATCATCTCCGACCCTGATTTCCACGGCGGTGACTACGCGGAGCACGGCGTCGTTCCGACCAGGGGTTTGCGACTGGCGCGCATGATCGGCCACATCACCTACCTGTCGGACACGCAGATGGCCGAGAAATTTGGTCGGCAGTTACGGCATGGCGAACACAAGTTCAGTTACGAGGTGGATTTCGAGATCGAGTCCTACCTGCGCTATCAGGGCGACAAGTTCGCCGCTTTTTTCGATGCCAATACCTATCTGATGACCACCAAGGCGCTCGACTATTTCGATCCTGCCTACGACTTCGACGGCAATCTGGCGGCGGCTCTGGCGCGTGCCAAGGCCAGCTTTTTCGTTGCCGGTTTTTCAACCGACTGGCGTTTCGCGCCGGCGCGTTCGCGCGAGATTGTCTTCGCCCTGCTGCACAACCGCTTGCATGTCGTTTACGCCGAGATCGACTGCAGTGCCGGGCACGACTCGTTTTTGCTGGACGACGCACACTACCATGCCCTGCTGCGCGCCTACCTGGAGAACATCGCCACATGACCGAGCACGATAGGAGAGTCAGGGCCGAGCAGCGCGAACGCTTCGATTTTGCGGTGATCGCCAACTGGATTCCGTCTGGCGAACGTGTCCTCGATCTCGGCTGCGGCGACGGCAGGTTGTTGCGCTACCTGAGCGAAACCCGTGACGTCACGGGCTACGGTGTCGAAATCGACCGCGAAAGCGTTCTGGGGTGCATCCGCAACGGCGTTGACGTGATTCAGATGGACATCGAGTGCGGCCTTTCGGGATTTGAGGACGCTTCCTTCGAACACGTGATCATCTCGCAGGCGCTGCAGACGATGCACACCACTGAGCGCATCCTCGGCGAAATGCTGCGCGTCGCGGCCGAGGCGGTCGTCAGCTTTCCCAATTTTGCCTACCGCACCAATCGGGCGGCGATCGCCGCTGGGCACATGCCGGTATCCGAGGACCTGCCGTATGACTGGTTCGATACGCCGAATGTGCGCTTCTTCACGATCGTCGACTTCGAGAATCTTTGTGCTCGGCTCGGTATCGAAATACGCGAGCGACTGGCCTTTGACGAGGCCGGGCGTGCGGTTTCCGAAGATCCCAATCTCAACGGCAGTCTTGCGTTTTATCGCCTCGGACGAAGAACCTGATGCCGGGCTGGCTGCGCCTGCTGCTGACCCGGCAGATGCTGATCTGCGTATTCACCGGTTTCAGTTCGGGCCTGCCGCTGTACCTGTTGCTCAATCTGTTGCCCGCATGGCTGCGCAGCGAGGGGGTCAATCTCAAGACCATCGGCTTCTTCGCATTGATCCAGTTTCCGTACACCTGGAAGTTCCTCTGGTCGCCGTTGCTCGACCGCTATCGGCTGCCACTGGGGCGCCGCCGGGGCTGGATGCTGCTCTCGCAACTGGGGCTGTTGTTCTGCATCGGTCTGCTCGGAGGCTTCTCGCCGGGCAGCGATCTGGTACCGGTGATCTGGCTGTCGGTAGTCCTGGCCTTTCTGTCGGCAACCCAGGATGTTGCCCTGGATGCGTTTCGCCGCGAGATCCTGAGCGATCAGGAACTCGGCCTCGGCAACTCGGTACACGTCAACGCCTATCGGATTGCCGGTCTGGTGCCGGGATCCTTGTCGCTGATTCTTGCCGACCTGCTTCCCTGGTCGCAGGTGTTCTGGATTACCGCAGCTTTCATGCTGCCGGGCATGGTGATGGTGCTGGTCGTCCGCGAACCGGCCGTGCTGGGGGTGCCAAAGACCCTGCGGCAAGCGGTCGTCGAGCCCTTTCACGAGTTCATCGGCCGCCAGGGCTGGCGCGGCGCCATGCTCGTGCTCGGTTTCATCTTTCTCTACAAGCTTGGCGATTCGCTGGCGACAGCCCTGGCGACCCCCTTTTATCTGGATCTCGGCTACAGCAAGACCGATATCGGGGTGATTGCCAAACATGCCGGACTATGGCCGGCTGTCTTCGGGGGACTGCTCGGTGGCTTGTGGATGGTCCGCCTGGGCATCAACCGCGCGCTGTGGCTGTTCGGTATCGTCCAGATGGTGACCATTCTGGGCTTTGCCTGGCTGGCGTGGCATGGCGTGCAGTCGCCCGTCGATGCCGCTGATCGGGTTGCACTGGCGGCGGTGATCGCCGCCGAGTGTCTGGGCGTCGGTCTGGGCACCGCCGCTTTCGTCGCCTTCATCGCGCGCGCCACCAATCCGGCTTTCACGGCGACGCAGTTCGCGCTGTTCACCAGCCTCGCCGCCGTTCCCCGGACCTTCATCAACGCGACGGCGGGCGCACTGGTGGAGTCGATGGGATGGATCAGTTTCTTCCTGTTGTGCTTTGTGCTCGCTGCGCCGGGCATGCTGCTGCTGCTCAAGGTTGCGCCATGGAACGAGATTCGCTCATCGCCACAAGGCTGATCGACGCGGCCCGGCAGTTGTCGGCAAGCCTGGCGCCACTGCGTTTCTCGGCTCCGGTCAGCCACATCTACAACCCGCTGACCTATGCCTGGGGTGCGCACGAGTTGTACTTGCGCCGTTATGGCGCTGGCTTAAGGCGAGTGGTCTTTCTGGGCATGAATCCGGGGCCTTTCGGGATGGTGCAATGCGGCGTTCCTTTCGGTGAAGTGACGGTGGTGCGCGACTGGTTGGGAATCACCTCCGGCGTGCAAAAACCGGAACTCGAGAATCCCGCCAGACCCATTGAAGGCTTTGCCTGCAGGCGTTCGGAAGTCAGCGGAAAACGCCTGTGGGGCTTGTTTCGGGAGCGCTTTGGTTCCCCCGACGTGTTTTTCAGGGAACACTTCGTGGCCAACTATTGCCCGCTGGCCTTCTTCGACCACGCACGCAATCTGACCCCAGACAAACTTGTCGCAGCGGAGGCGGTACCATTGCGCGCGGTTTGCGACGCTCACCTGCAAGCGCTGGTTGGCGCCTTGCAGCCCGAGTGGGTGATTGGCGTCGGTGCCTTTGCGGCAGCACGGGCAGCCGAGGTGCTGGCCGGGAGCAGCATCAGGACCGGGCGAGTGCTGCATCCCAGCCCGGCAAGCCCGCTGGCCAATCGGGGCTGCTGGGCGGTGGCGGCGACGGAGCAACTACAGGCGCTCGGCGTCTGGCGGTGAGTTCCTTGCCGTGTTGTGCAGGTATCGCACCGGATGATCGCATCGGGGCGATGTGCTTGGACCTGCGTCTGTCCGTTATGGGCGGTCGGGCACCAGACCGAGGTCTGCCATTTCCCTGCGCAGCATGCGCCAGGTGCGCCACACGAAAAGACCGCGTGTTGTCCAGCGCCAGACGCGCCGAGGATGCAGCACGACCAGCACGGCGACGGCGGCAGTGACCACATGCGGGTGTTGGCGGACGTAGAGGCATCCACTGCGGACCGTGGCGGCGACTCGGTCGGTGGTGTGCAGGGTGTCGGCCATGGGCTGCAGTTGCTGGCCAAGCAGTTGCCGCTGGCTGCTGATCCGTTCGATCAGCCTGCCGCGCTCGATGGCCAGATCAATCAGCTCCTGATTCACTTGCGGGCCGTGTCTTGCAACCGACGAAGGTCTTCTTCCAACTCGGCAATGCTGGTGCTGAAAAGGTTTTCGGGCGCTTCGGTCAACCGTTTCAGGGCCAGGTACGCGAGGCCGGCGATAACAAAGAAGAGGCAGGAAAATGATCCCAGAAGGGCCACCCTGTTGTCCCAGAACAGGACCAGCAGCAAGGCGATGGCCAGGAGTATGCCGACCAGAAGACAGAACGCCACGGTCTGCGACACGAGCAGCAGGTGGACCGCGCGCAGCTTCTCCGCCTTGATCTCGTTGCCGAGGAGTTCAAGGCGAGTTCGCCCGCTGGCCAGCAGGGTGGCGGCGCTGTTTCTGGCGGCTGCCAACAGGCCGCCGCCACCACCGCCGGTAGTTTCGCTCATGTCCTGGAGGTGTCGTTCAGCGGCGGCCGATGATCACGCCGAGCAGCAGACCGATGCCGGCGGCAACGCCGACCGCGCGCCACGGATTCTCGTGGACATAGTCGTCGGTGGCGCGGGCTGCGGCTTTGGTACGGTCGACCAGTGCGGCTTCGGCATCGGCCAGGCGCAGTTTGGCGTCGCGCAGCCGCTCACCGAAGCGCTCGCGCAGATCACCCATCTTGTCGTTGGCCACGCCGGCGGTGGCGCGCAGGATTTCCTCTGCGTCTGCGACGACGACCTTCATGTCGGAGACGAGTTTTTGTTTGTTGGCGGTGGAAAGTTCGGTTACTTCGGACATGATGAACCTCGCAGTGGAAGGTGATTTCAGGAAGAGCCTGGATGTCGCAGCCGTAACGCCTGCAACTAGGTTATCAGGTTATACAAATCGCGCGCCGAGAGCAATGCCAACCGCCACAAGCGGCCGCGTTCATGGTGGGTGCGGTGGCCGGAGGCTGGATTTGACCCTGGTGGGGCCGTTGGCCTCGCTGCTGCGGTCAGGGCGCGGTTTTCCAGCCGTTAGCCGGTGCAGCCTGCAAGGCTGCGCACCAGATCTGCAGCGAATCCCGACAGGTCCTCGCGCCTGCGCACGCACACCTGCAGGTCGCGCTGTGCCCAGGTCTCGTCCAGGGTTACCACGGTGGGTGGTTCGCGCAACCCCCCCTGTGGAACGGCGCTGCGCGGGACCAGGCCGATGCCGACGCCGGCTCCGACCATGCGGCAGACGGCCTCGAAGCTCCTGACCTGGATGCGCACGTTGACGTGACGGCCGAGGTTGGCAGCGGCATTCATCGTGAAGGTGTGGATGGCCGATCCCGCGTGCAGCATCACGAAGGGGTAGTCAAGCACCTCGGCCAGACGGGCGCTGGTCTGTGTCGCCAGCGGGTGCGTGCCGGGGGTGATCAGCACCAGGCGGTCGGCGCGGTAAGGGAGCATTTCCACCTCGGCCCCTTCGACGCGTTCGGCAACCACGCCGACCTCGACCTCGCCGCGTGCCACGGCCATGACGATCTCGGGACTGGTGTGCTCGGCCAGCGTGACGCTGACCTGCGGGTACCGGCGCAGGAATTCAGCCAGGTCGTCGGGCAGGAAGCTGTGCGTGGCGTGCGTATTGGCCCACAAGGTCACGTGCCCACGCACGCCTTTCGCGTAAGGTGCGAGGTCGGCGTGCATTTGTTCGAGTTGGGCAAAGACCTGTCGCGCATGCCGCAGCAGCGCCTCGCCGGCGCGGGTCAGGGAAACGCCACGTGCCTGTCGAAGCAGTAGCGGCGTACCGATACCCGCTTCAAGCAGGCGCATGCGATGGCTGGCCGAGGAAGGCGCGAGGTGCACCCGTTCTGCGCCGCGGCTCAGGTTCTGCGACTCGGCGATGGCCACGAAGAGACGCAGGTCGGTGAGGTCGTAATTCATACCATTCGTTTCTGACGAACGCAGGCTTGTCAATATAGCAATTGTTTGGCGGTTTGGTGAGCGGCATCAT
This sequence comes from Pseudomonadota bacterium, assembly GCA_029780075.1. GTDB lineage: Bacteria > Pseudomonadota > Gammaproteobacteria > Burkholderiales > Rhodocyclaceae > Accumulibacter. The sequence goes on along the minus strand of JAKOZI010000005.1, from coordinate 8,031 downwards.
TCGGTTTTCACTCATTCTGGCTGATCCATGCCCTGGAAAGACTGGTCCGCCGAACGCCTCGGCATCGCCCTCGCCGTGCTTGCAGCGCTCGGTTTCTCGTTCAAGGCGATCTTCGTCAAGCTGGCATACGCGGCTGCACCGGTCGATGCGGTCACGTTGTTGTCGCTGCGCATGGTGTTTGCGCTGCCGGCCTTTCTCTGGGTCGGCTTCGTCGCAAGCCGCTCGGCGCAGCCGCTGACGCGCCACGACTGGGGTATGCTGGTGGCGCTGGGTCTGCTCGGCTACTACGGTGCGAGCATCCTTGACTTCATCGGCTTGCAGTACATTTCGGCCGGCCTTGAGCGCCTGATCCTGTTCACCTACCCCACGCTGACCGTGCTGATCGGCGTGTTGTTCATGGGCAAGTCGCTGACCCGGCGCGAGATTGGTTCCCTGTTGCTTTCCTACGCCGGTATCGGCCTGGCCTTTGCGCACGATCTGCAGGTGGCGGGCGAGATGACGGCGGTGCTGGTCGGCGTAGCTTTCGTTTTCGGGTCTTCGCTGTCCTACGCTTGCTATCTTTCCGGCAGCGCGCCGGCCATTCAGCGCCTCGGCGCAGCCCGCTTCACGGCGCTGGCGATGCTGGTGTCGACGCTGGCCACGCAGTTGCATTTTGTTGCGACGCAGCCGCTCACGGCGCTGATCCAGCCGTTGCCGATATACGCCTATGGCGCTGCGATGGCCCTCTTTTCGACGGTCCTGCCGGTATTCATGCAGTCGGCGGCGATTCGTCGCATCGGATCGGCGAAGGCCGTGCTGATCGGCACGCTGGGCCCGATACTGACCATCTTCTTCGGCTGGTGGTTGCTTGCCGAGCCGCTGTCGGCGGCGCAACTGGGCGGTGCCGCTCTGGTCTTGGCCGGGGTGCTGCTGGTCAGCCGGAGGTAGATTGCGGTGGTGCGTCGGGTGTCGCGGTGCTCTTGACGGACGCCGGATCGCACACTCTGCGCAAAGCCGTAGTCGACCGGACGGGGTCACGAGGTCCCCCGCCGGTCGGTGCCCGGCATCCCTCAGTAGATGTCGTTCTGGGTGTTGTAGACGTTGAATTTTCCGGTCGGTGTAATCACGCGTGGATCCTTGATGACCGCCTTGAGCTTGCGCGTCTTGTCGTCGACAACTACGATCGCCGACTGCTCGCTGCCTGCACTCCAGACGGAGAACCAGACCTCATCGCCACCGCGGTTGTACTCGGGTTGCACGACGCGTTTGGAACCCGGCTTGACACCGGCCCATTCTCCGATCGGCAGGAGAGTGAAGCCTTTGTCCAGATTGTTGATGTCGAACACCGCGACTGACTGCGAAATTGCTGGATCAGGATTCAGCGGTGCGTCGACCCACAGGTTTCTCGACTTCGGATGGGTCTTCAGGAACAGCGATCCGCCACCAGAGCCCTTGAGGGTTTGCACCACTTTCCACGCGGACTGGCTGTGTTTCACCGGATCGGTACCGATCAGCGACACGCTGTCGTCACCGAGGTGGCTGGTCGCCCAGACCGGTCCGAACTTCGGATGCACGAAGTTTGCACCGCGCCCGGGGTGCGGCGTCTTGCCGACGGCCACCACCGCGGCCAGTTTGCCCTCCTTGGTGTCGATCACGGCAATCTTGTCCGAGGCGTTGGCCGCATCCATGAAGTAGCGACCGGTGGACTCGAAGCCGCCATCGTGCAGGAAGCGAGGCGTCTTGATCATCCTGACCTTGAGGTTTTCGAGATCGCTGTAGTCAACCATATGCACCATGCCGGTTTCCTTGGCGTTAACCAGGAACTCGGGGTGATAGTGCGACGCGACGATCGCCGCTACCCGCGGCTCGGGGTGGTACTCGTTGGTGTCCGAGGTCATGCCGCGTGTGCCGATCACCTTGAGTGGCTTGAGCGTATCGCCGTCCATCAGCGTGTATTGCGGCGGCCAGTAACTGCCGGCAATCGCGTAGCGGTCCTCGTAACCCTTGAACTTCGAGGTTTCGACCGAGCGCGCTTCCAGGCCGACCCGGATTTCCGCAACTGGTGCCGGTTTCTCCATCCACAGATCAATCAGGACGATCTTGGCGTCACGGCCAATCACATAAAGGTAACGACCGGACTTCGATATGCGCGAAATGTGGACGGCGTAGCCGGTATCGATGACGTCGATGATCTTCTTGCTGCTGCCGTCGATCAGCGCAATCTTTCCGGCGTCGCGGAGCGTCACCGAGAACAAATTGGCCAGGTCGAGGTTGTTCATTTTCTTCGTCGGGCGCTGCGACGGCGGAACGATCAGCTTCCAGGTCGCGTTCATTTCCTGCAGACCGTACTCCGGCGGGGTCGGCGGTTCGTGCTGGATGTAGCGCGTCATGATGTCCACTTCCTTCTCGCTGAGCGTGCCGGAAGTCCCCCAGTTTGGCATGCCTTGCGGTGAACCATAGAAGATGAAGGTCCGCAGATAGTCGGAGCCGCGCTCAAGAGTGATGTCCGTCGTCAGCGCCTTGCCCGTCGCGCCCTTGCGCAATACGCCATGGCACCCCGCGCAACGCTCGAAGTAGATCTTCTTGCCGACCTCGAAATCGGCCTTGGTCATGGGTGGCGATTTCGGGTTCAGCGTATGTACCATTTCGATGTTCCCGACTGGCGACGAACCACCAATCTGCATTGGCCCCTCTTCGAGCGCTTTCTTCTTGCCGGGTTGTGCATCCTCCGCATGCAGGCTACCGACCGCCAGCGCCACCATGGCAATTGCGACGGCGTGCTTTTTCGAAATCATCTGCTTCATTCGTAGCCTCCCATTTTTGAGTCAATCGGTGTTCTGGCAGCAAAAGCGGAATCTGCACGACGTGGATGTCGTGGTAGTGACCTGAGACGCAGGTTTCCGGAGCGCCAGGGTCCACATCAAAGCATTGTTTTCATCACAATGGTTTGATTCATGTCAAGTGGCCGCTTACCCAATTTACCCAAGGGCGGGAGAGCCCCCCGGATTGAGACCTGCCAGTCGGCTGTCATCATTACCCGGCCGAGTCCATCGGCCGGCTGGTGGATTTGCGATCAATGGGCCTTCGGACTGAAAAACTTGACGAGTTGGGAGATTCCCCAGACCATCAAGGTTGGCAAGGCAGCAATGATCGCAGCGCTTATCGTGAGCCTGACGAAGGTGCCGGCCGTCAGGGCCGGGATTCGCTGAGCGATGGTGGCGAAGACCACCACGAAGGCGGTGGCGAAGACGAAGCCCAGGGTTTTCATGGTCATGTTTTGTGGGTCAGGAGAGGGGAGGAAGGCGATTGGGAGGAAGGCGATGGGGAGGAAGGCGAGTACTCAAAGGTGGGAGGTGCGCGCGCGGTCTGCGGAGCGTGTCGAAGAGGCGTCAGAGCGCGCTACGTTTTGGTGCTCGTCGGTGGCTTGGGTCTGGTCATGAAACTGCATCAATTATGTGTTGTGGGTTTCGCGACACCAGGAACTATTTCTCGGCTCTTGACGAGTTGTGACATGGCTTGCGTCAATATTTCGGGCGTGCCCGCGGCCGGCTTTGGTGGCAGCGAGTTCTCGCATACAATGCCGCGCATGCTGTTGTTGACCCATTGGAATGCGTGAGGCAGTTGTGGATCCACAAGTGGTGACGGTTTCTTCAGGAGCGCCTGCAGTACCGGTGCTTGTTTCAGGAACGCCGACCCGGCTGGCTCGCGCCTGGTTGTGGCTGGGGGTGATGGCGCTGATCGGATCGGGCTTGCTCGCCGTGTTGCTGGTACTGTCACGCACACCGGGCATTCAGGATGTCTTTCCGCTCAAGGATCTGTTTCGGGCGGCGCTGGTGGTGCACGTCGATCTTTCGGTGGCTGTCTGGTTCATGGCTTTTGCCGCCGTGATCTGGAGTGCGGCAGGCTCTGCCGGCCTGGCCTGGATGGGCTGGGGTGGCTTTGGACTGGCGGCGCTGGGGACGGCGCTGATGAGCGTCTCGCCGTTTTTTCCGGACGCCGAGCCGGTGCTCAACAACTACATTCCGGTGCTCAATCAGCCCCTGTTCTTTGTCTCGATCTGGACCTTTGGTGCCGGCTTGAGTCTTACGGTGCTGCGGGCGCTGCTGACCACCTGGCCACAACCCTTTCTGGCCGAGCCGCTGCGACTGGGTGCTTTTCTGGGTGCTGTCGCGGCCTTCCTGTCGTTGGGCGCTTTCGTCTGGTCGTGGGCGATGGTTCCCTGGATCGAGGGGGTGATCTATTACGAGGTCGTGTTCTGGGGCGGCGGGCACACGCTGCAGTTTCAGCATGCTCTGCTGATGGTCGTCGCCTGGTTGTGGATCGCGACACGGCTTGGCAGCCCGTCGGTCGCGTCGGCGCGCGCGTTGTCGTTTCTGTTTCTGGTGGCTGCCCTGCCGCTGCTGCTGGTGCCGGCCATCTACCTGCTGGTGCCAGCCGGTTCGCTGCCGCACATGGAGCTTTTCGCCAAGTTGATGCTCTGGGGTCATCCCTACATGGGGCCGCTGATTCTGCTCGGCGCAGTTTCACTGTGGGCTTTGCGCGGCCGGCCGGCGGACCCCGCCAAATCCGCCCTGCTGGCCTCCTTCACGCTGTTTGCGCTGGGTGGTGTGCTGGGTTATTTGATCCAGGGGGTCAACGTGGTCATCCCGGCCCACTACCATGGTTCGACAGTCGGCGTCACGCTGGCTTTCATGGGTCTCGCCTATGTACTGCTGCCGACCCTGGGATTCGGCCGTGCCGAGGGCCGGATGGCGATCTGGCAACCGTACGTCTATGGCGCAGGTCAGTTGATCCATGTCCTGGGCCTGGCGTGGTCCGGGGGCTACGGTGTGCAGCGCAAGGTTGCCGGCGCCGAGCAGATGCTGACGACGCTGCCGCAGAAGGTCGGCATGGGCATGATGGGCCTTGGGGGTCTGATCGCGGTCATCGGCGGACTGATGTTCGTTCTGGTCTGCCTGCAGGCGATGTCGCGGCGCGGCGCGCGATGAAGCCTGCGTTGAGTCTGGCGCTGGCGGCTGGTATGGCGACGCTGGCGACCATCGGCTGGCTGGGCTATCGTTTGCTCGATCAGAACCGTTCGCCGGCCGGTATTCCTCCCGGCCTGGTCGCATCGCAGGAGTTACCGCCGGAGCAGGCGCAGGCCGCGGCCGACGCGATCATGGCGCTGACGCTGCCCGATCTCGATGGGCGTCCGCAGGCGATGGCACAGTGGCGAGGCAAGGTTCTGGTCGTCAATTACTGGGCCAGCTGGTGCGCCCCCTGCGTCGAGGAAATGCCCGCCTTTTCGCGCCTGCAGAGCCGCTACGCTGCACAGGGTGTGCAGTTTGTCGGCATCGGTATCGACGAACTGAAAAACATGCGGACTTTCGTCAAGGTCAATGCAGTGGCGTATCCCTTGCTGGTTGGGGACGCTGCGGGCACTCAGACCCCGGCACTGCAGGTCAGGGGACTGCCCTACACGGTGGTGATCGGCCGCGATGGGCAACTCGCACATAGTCGCCTGGGTCGCCTGGACGAAGCCAGGCTTGAGCCGATCCTGCAACGGCTGAGCTTGCGGTGACATGGGTGAAAGATGGGAGCAAGGTCCGCGTCGAGGTTTGTGAACAGGTTGCCTGATCCGCTCCTTGAACGGGTCAGGCGGAGAGCGTCGGAGTTGAGAATCGCCTGGGCGCCCGGCGCTGTTCACTGAGGCGAATTGCGATAAATTGTCTTAAAAATAGCAGTTGCTGATATTTTGACAATGAACGACAATCCCGGCATGGACACCTTTGACGACATCGAGGTCAGTCGCCCCGCCCTGGCGGAGAGTTATCTCGGCCTGCTCGCGGCGCAGCCCGGCCGCCCGCTGGCGCTGTTCGCACCGCGGCGGGTCGGCAAGACTTACTTCCTTGACCATGACCTTGCCCCGGCGGCGAAGCGAGTGGGCCTGGTGCCGGTCTATGCCGACGTCTGGTTGCACAAGGCGGCGCCGCTGGTCGCGATCAACCATGCACTCGAAGAAGCCATCGATGATCTGACGGTCCCATCGGGGCCCCTGGGGCGGTTGGCGAAGACGCCGGTCACGAAACTGGGCGTCCTTGGCACCAGTCTGGAAATCGGCAACCCCCCGGAAAGACGGCCGCTCCCGAACGAGCCGGAACTGCGCCTGGACGCGCTGGCCGCCCGTCTGGCCGAGAAGTCGGGCCAGCAAGTGCTGTTGATGCTCGACGAGATCCAGTCGCTTGGCGACTTGTTGAACGGAGAAGCAGCCATCGCGACCTTGCGCGCGGTGCTGCAGAAGCGCAAGCGACAGATCATGGCGGTGTTCACCGGTTCCTCGCAGGATGCGCTGGCCGCGATGATGACGGCAGTGGGTGGACCAATGTACCAGTTTGCGCAAATCATCGACTTTCCGGTACTCGGTGTCGAGTATCTGGAACGTCTGGCCGATCACTTCGAACGAGTCCATCGTGGGACGAAGCTTTCCGTCCCTGAACTGCAGCGCGTGTTCGGACAGATCGGCTGCAAGCCCGCGCTGATGAAAGACCTGGTCAAGGCCATGTCGGCCGAGGGTAGCGCCGATGTTGACCTGGGACTGAAGCGGTTCATGCAGGATGACCGACAGCTTGCCGGATGGCGGGCCCTGCTGCTCTCGCTCCAGCCCTTCGAGCGTGCGGTGCTGGTGATGATCGCCCAGGGCTATCCGCCCCTGGGACGGGAGACTCTGGCGCGATTGCGGGAGGTTCAGGGATTCAGCGCGACGGTGGCCAAGGTGCGCGTCTCACTCGACAAGCTCAAGAAAGCGGGAGTTCTCGCCAGGCCGCTGGTCGGCGGCTACACCATCGAGGATCGCTTGCTTGCCCAGTACCTCGCCGACCTCGAACTCAAGAAGGTCGTGTGAAGCACCGGTGATAGCGGGCTATCGGCGAGTGTCGCGGTGCTCGGGGCAAGCGCAGTCAATCGAGCATTTGCCCAACCGGACGTGCCGCCAGGGGCCGGAGTCTGGTTAGCCGTCGGCGGCACCCGCTGCGGGTGCCGATCGTGTGCCCCTTGTGCCTGTTGCACTCCGGATTGCGCGCCTACCCCTGCCGCGGTTGGAAAGCCATGGACCGTGCCGAGACGCTGAAGGCATCCGAGAAGCATGCGCCGTCCTCGGCGCCGTGTTGCTTGAGGAAGGGGAAGATCGCCTCGACCATCCGCACTGAACCGCAGGCGTAGATCTCGTGCTGCTTGAGTTCCGGGAAGTCTTCCAGAATCGCTTCATGAACCAGGCCTGTGCGCCCCGTCCAGTCGTCCTCGGGCACCGGATCGGAGAGTACCGGAATGAAGTGGAAGTTCGCGTGTTCGCGTGCCCACAGCGCGGGCAGGTCGGGAAGGTAGAGGTCCTTGAGGCTGCGCACACCCCAGTAGAGATGGATTTGGCGTTTCAAGCCGCGCTGGAAGGCGTCCTCGACCATGCTCTTGACCGGGGCGAAGCCGGTGGCGCCGGCGACGAAGACGATCGGCCTCTCGGATTCGCGCAGGGTGAAGTCGCCGATCGGCCCCTCGAAGCGAATCTGGTCGCCTTCCTGCATCCTTTCGAAAACGTGTGTCGTGAATCGGCCACCGGGCATCAGACGGATCTGCAGTTCGACGAATTCCGCCTGTTGGGGCGGGTTGGCGAACGAGAATGCACGCCGCTCGCCGTCTTCGAGAATGATGTTGATGTATTGCCCGGCCTTGAAGGCGATCCGCTCTCCTTCCGGCAGCTTGAGGAGCACCTGCATGACGTCGTGCGTGAGCTTCTGCATCTTCACCACGCGGGCCTGGTACTCCTGAAAATTCTTTGGCGCCGTGCTGGCCTGGTACTCGATTTCGACATCTTCGAGTGCCGTGGCGCAGCACAGCAGAACCTTGCCCTGCGCCAGTTCTGCGGCCGACAGCGCGCTCGGCTGATAGAGGCCGGGGTCGACCCTGCCCTGCAGGACGGTGCACTTGCATACCCCACAGCCGCCGTTGCGGCATTCGTAGGGAAGATCGATGTCCTGCCGCAGACCGGCGTCGAGCAGCGTTTCGCCAAAACGTGCGCTGACC
>JAKOZI010000089.1 GCA_029780075.1 Pseudomonadota bacterium | reverse complement strand
GGCCGCGCGTGTGGCGATCGGGCCGGGCGAGATCGCATGGGCGCGGATGCCCCTGGGACCGAGTTCAGCCGCCACATAGCGGGTCGCACTTTCCAACGCTGCCTTGACCGGCCCCATCAGGTTGTAATGTTCGATTACCCGCTCCGAGCCATAGAAGGTGACGCACAGCAGGCAGCCGCCCTCATTCATCAACGGCTCGGCCAGTTTTGCCATGCGCAGGAAGCTGTGGCAGGACACGTCCATCGCCATGGCAAAACCTTCTGCCGAGCTGTCGACTACGCGGCCGTGCAGGTTGTTCCCCGTCAGCACCAATGGCACAGATTTGAGGTTGTGATTTAAGGAGTGTTGGGGCTTCGTCGTAGTGACGAAGGAACGAAGATGAAGCCCCAACACTCCTTGAAAAAATCGCCTGCCAAGGCCCCTGCTGAGCGGGTGGTGAAGGACATCCGGCGGCAGACCCGGCGGCACTTCTCGGCTGAAGACAAGATACGCATCGTGCTCGATGGGCTGCGCGGTGAAGACAGCATTGCCGAACTATGCCGCAAGGAAGGCATTGCACAGAGCCTGTATTACACCTGGTCGAAAGAGTTTATGGAAGCGGGCAAGCGGCGCCTGGCGGGTGACACCGCCCGTGCCGCGACCAGCGGCGAGGTGCAGGACCTGCGCCGTGAAGCCCGTGCCCTGAAGGAATGCGTGGCCGACCTGACGCTCGAAAACCGTCTGCTCAAAAAAAGCATGATCGCGGATGGGGGCGACGACGAATGAGGTATCCCGCATCCGAGAAGCTCGAGATCATCCGGATCGTCGAGCAGTCGCATCTGCCGACGAAGCTCACTCTCGACAAGCTGGGGATCGCACGCCGGACGTTCTACCGCTGGTACGACCGGTTCCTCGAAGGCGGACCGGAGGCGTTGGAAGATCGGCCATCGGCACCGAGCCGCGTGTGGAACCGGATCCCGCCTGACATTCATGATCAGATCATCGAACTGGCGCTGGAGCAGTCCGAGCTGAGCCCGCGGGAGCTGGCGGTGCGCTTTACCGACGAAAGGCGTTATTTCGTGTCGGAAGCCACGGTTTACCGCCTTATGAAGGCCCATGACCTGATCACCAGCCCGGCCTATGTGGTGATCAAGGCCGCCGATCAGTTCCACACCAAGACCACGCGGGTGAACGAGATGTGGCAGACCGACTTCACCTATTTCAAGATTATCGGGTGGGGCTGGATGTACCTGTCGACCGTGCTCGACGACTTCTCACGCTACATCATCGCCTGGAAGCTGTGTACCAACATGCGCGCCGAGGACGTGACCGACACGCTGGACATGGCACTGGCCGCATCGGGCTGCGACAGCGCCACGGTGCTGCACAAGCCAAAGCTGTTGTCGGACAATGGCCCCAGCTACATCGCGGGCGAACTGGCGGAATACATCGAGGCCCGGAAGATGAGCCATGTTCGCGGTGCCCCGCTACACCCGCAGACCCAGGGAAAGATCGAACGCTGGCACCAGACCTTGAAGAACCGCATCCTGCTCGAAAACTACTTCCTGCCCGGCGACCTTGAGGCCCAGATCGAAGCCTTCGTCGAGCACTACAATCACCAGCGCTATCACGAGAGCCTGAACAACGTGACCCCCGCCGATGCTTACTTCGGCAGGGCACCGGCCATCATCAAACAACGTGAAAGGATCAAGCGAAAGACCATCGAACATAGGCGCTTGCAACACCGCAAACTCGCCGCCTAACATCAACCCCCAGACGAAGCCCGCACTCCGCTAATCTACGCCGCGAGTTGTGCCGAATGTTCTGACGACGGACAGTAAGCGCAGCATCGCTGCAGATGCCTTCGTGCGATCCTCCCGCGCCCGCAGCTGGGCCGCAGCTGCCAATTGAGCCGAAGTGGAGGGGGTCATGTGCTCTTCGCGTTTCGCCGGGCCTTATGCCGTGCGGGACTGCGCGGGCTCAGCGCATCGCGGCGACGAACTCGACGATGTCTACTGGTTCGGGCCGCAGTCGGAAGTCGGGGTCCACATGCGCGTAGCGAATATTGCCTTCTTCGCCGACGACGAATGTCGCGGGGATCGGAAGAAAGCCCCCATCGCTGCCATAGATTGCCGCTAGATCGATCCCGATCCCAAGATACCTCCGCTTGATCTCCTCGCCGACGGGGAAGGCCAGCCCACAGGCGAGAGCCGCCCCGTGGTCGACGTCGCAAAGCAGCGTTGCACTCGGTCCGACTATCTCTTGAATGGCGGAAGCGCCTTCTCCAATTTCGCCCGCCACGAGGACCAACCGTCCGCCCACTTTCTCAAGGGCGGGCGAGGAGGCGGCCCAGCATTGCAGTTCATGCACGCAAAACGGGCACCATCTTCCTCGAATGAAGCTGATGACGAGCGGCCGTCCGTCCTGCAGCTGCTGGATTGAACGGTAGCGTCCCGCCGCGTCAGGAAGTGAGAAGTTCGGAAACGCTTCATCGACGCGAGGCGCCGCTTTTCCGACGTTCAGCCGCTGCAATCGCGCTACGAAGCTCTCGTAAACAGACCCGAAGTTTAAGTCCGCTACGATGACTTCGGCTTCAGGATTCGACTGCAGTCGGATGGTGGTCATGCCTGCAGGATAGCGTCGAAACGTGCGGGCGGGACAGCGCCAAATTGCGCGGGTAGACCAAAGGTCCATTTGCGTTTGCGGGTAACCCAAGAAGCGGCGCAGCGTCGTGCGCACTTGGCGCGGGCGGCCTGTGTGCAGACTGCGCCCCGACACGCACACGCCTGTCGGTTGCCGCCGACCGCATGGCCGGACGTAGTTCACCCTGGCCGATAGCACCCCCTCGGCCACGTCGATCAGGGGCATTGCCGGCTGCGGTAGGTTATCGCCGTTGCGCATATTGCGGGTTGAGAGCCGGCGGCGACGCTGCCCGGTTGACATACTCGATCGGGAGCCAACGATAGCCTGCGCTGTCATCGATGATCTGAACCACACCTGGGAAGGGCAGGTGTGGCGCGGCGACCAGGGCGCGACCGATCGCTAGGACCGTTAAGAGCGACGGATCCCCCGGCGCGAAAGCAATCGCTGGCTTTGGATGTGACGCCGGCATCAGAAACGATGATCGTTTGTGCCTCCCTTTCTCGTATCGGAGTGCAAGTGCGGAGCAGGTCAAAGCGGCTGAGCGCATTCTGAACGGAGCCATGTCTCCTGCATGCTGCTGAAGCCCGACTCCTGGAGAGTCTGCGTCGCTGCGGCTACGCCTCGGCCCCGTCGATGAAGGCAGTTGACGAACTCGCGAAGCGCTTCGAGCCGAGCATCGGCAAGCCGCCAGTTTGCATGACTTCCCGTGAGGCATTGGTCGGTCGTGAAGAGGGCTTGCGCGAGACTGCCACGCGGCCCGAATGTTCGACCTCTCTCGCTTCGCGCCAGCGCGATGACGGTCAGCTCCATCGGCGTAAAGAGGATGGCGCCGGATGGAAGGATTTCCGTCCCGATCGCATTCGTGGAGTGCAACAGCATGGCGGGGCTCCATCGTTCTTTGGATCGGCTTAGCGATCGCAACTGATTGCGCCGGTCGCGACGCCGCTGATATGCGGCCGGGCTGACTACATTTGCTGTAAGTGCGATCAGGCCTTGCCGCTTCCTTCATCAGAATGTGCAGACTATCGCAGCGTGGCTAGGAATTAGCCAATGCGCTCTGTGTATAGTTTCCATAGTGCCATGGTCTTCGCGTGTGACTCAGCTCCATGCGTGTTCGGCTGCCAGTTGTGCAATTTTCCGTATCTCAGCCGGTGCGGTGGATCCGGATATTGTCGCAATCACGATTTCGCGGGCTCTGTTGCAAAGATTGGCGGCAGTCAGAGGTAGGCTGTCGCTCTGCGCCGATCAGGCGGCTGCTGCGAAATGGTGGTTGAGCATGCCCATGGCCTCCGTCAGCGCCGAGGGCCCAATGCCAAAAGCTCTCTCCACAAGGCGCACCTCGCCCCTGATGCCGGGCTGCAGGCACCAGGGGCGAGCCTGTCCTTTGCG
>JAKOZI010000341.1 GCA_029780075.1 Pseudomonadota bacterium | reverse complement strand
CGAGAAGTCGCACATCGACCGCCGCGTCGAGCAGATGCAGGCCGAGGGAGTCGAGTTTCGAGTCAATCAGGAGATTGGCGGTAGCGGTGCGAACGCTGTTCCGGTCGGCACTCTGCTGGCCGAATTTGATGCGCTGATCGTTGCCGGTGGTGCCGAATCGCCGCGCGACTTGACGGTACCGGGCAGGGATCTCGATGGCGTGCACTTTGCCATGGAGTTCCTGCCGCAACAGAACAAGGTCAATGCCGGCGATGCGGTGCCGGCGCAGATTCTGGCCACCGGCAAGCGCGTGGTGGTCATCGGCGGTGGCGATACAGGCTCCGACTGTGTCGGTACCAGCAATCGTCATGGTGCACGGTCGGTTACCCAGTTCGAGGTGATGCCGCAACCACCCGAGCAAGAGAACAAGAGTCTGACCTGGCCGTATTGGCCACTGAAGTTGCGCACTTCGTCTTCGCACGAAGAAGGTTGCACACGCGACTTTGCAGTTTCCACCAAGGAATTCGTCGGTGAAAACGGTAAACTGACCGCCCTCAAGGTGGTCCGCGTGAACTGGAGCGAAGGCCGCATGCAGGAAGTTCCGGGCAGTGAAATGGACATTCCGGTCGATCTCGTGCTGTTGGCCATGGGTTTTGTTGCGCCGGTCAGGCAAGGCTTGCTACAGGAACTGGCAGTCGATCTCGACGCCCGCGGTAACGTCAAGGCGACCACCGATGGCGCGGGTTGCTACGCCACCAGCGTGCCCAAGGTGTTTGCGGCGGGTGACATGCGGCGAGGGCAGTCGCTCGTAGTCTGGGCCATTCGCGAAGGACGGCAATGTGCGCGTGAAGTCGACGCGTTCCTGATGGGCCGTTCAGATCTTCCGCGCTGAGTTTACGATGCGCGGGCACCGGCGCCATTCGCTTTCCGCGTGAGCCGCTGCCCGGCTCACGAAGGTCCCGCTGGCAGTGGTCGTATCGACCTTGTTCACCGAAGATGAGGTGGTCTGTGACATTCTTGTGCCTTGTCGGCGGCAGGACCTGAAATAATAGGTCTGAACGAAGGGGAGAGCGGCGCCGCCGTAAAGCGGATCGCTTTTATGCCGGCCCCTTCGCCAAGCATCTGCTTGCCGAGCGACGGCTTGTGTGAAAGCAGAAGAGAAACCAACCTTACCGTCTCTGAGTTTAGCTGATGAACATCGTCATTCTCGCTGCCGGACAAGGCAAGCGCATGCATTCGAACCTGCCGAAAGTGCTGCATCCACTGGCCGGAAAGGCGCTGGTCCAGCATGTGATCGAGACTGCGCGCAGTCTCGCTCCACAAAACCTTTGTCTGGTTCATGGCCACGGCGGTGAGGCGGTGCGTACGCGCATCGATGCACCGGATCTGATCTGGGTACTGCAGGATCCGCAACTCGGAACCGGACACGCGGTCATGCAGGCCCTGCCGCATCTGAAGGATGCCGCCATCACCCTGGTGCTTTATGGAGACGTGCCACTGATCCAGGCTGAGACGTTGCAGCGGCTGGTACACGCAGCGCGGGACGCACTCGCCATTCTGACTGTCGAACTTGCCGACCCAAGCGGTTACGGTCGGATTGTGCGTAACGCCGGAGGTGATGTGCTACGCATTGTCGAGCAGAAGGATGCCTCGGCCGAGGAGCGAGCCATCAGGGAAGTGAATACCGGTATCGTGGCGCTGCCGACGGCGCGCCTGGCCGAATGGCTGGGTCGCTTGTCAAACGACAACGCGCAGCAGGAGTACTACCTGACCGACATCGTTGCCATGGCGGTGGCCGACGGGGTACCGATTCGCACGGCACAGCCTCAGGGTGCGTGGGAAATGCTGGGGGTCAATAGCAAGGTGCAACTTGCTGAACTCGAGCGTATCCAGCAGCGCCGGACGGCGGAGCGCCTGATGGAGCAGGGCGTCCGCCTGGCCGATCCGGCGAGGATCGACGTGCGGGGTGAACTGGTTTGTGGCCGCGATGTGTTTATCGACGTGAACTGCGTTTTCGAGGGCAGGGTTGTTCTCGAAGAGGCCGTCGAAATCGGGCCTGCCTGCGTGTTGAAAAACGCCTGCATCGGTGCCGGTTCGCGTCTCGCCGCCTTTAGCCATATCGAAGACGCGATCGTCGGGCCTGACGGGGTAATCGGCCCCTTCGCTCGCCTGCGTCCGGGCACGGAACTCGCCGCCGGCGTGCACGTGGGCAACTTTGTCGAACTCAAGAACAGCAAGTTTGCCGCCAAATCGAAGGCCAATCATCTGGCCTATGTCGGCGACGCGATCGTTGGCAGCCGGGTGAACATCGGGGCCGGGACCATTACCTGCAACTACGATGGTGCCAACAAGTACCAGACCATCATCGAGGACGACGCCTTCATCGGCTCCGATACGCAACTGGTCGCACCCGTCACGGTGGGTCGTGGGGCTACGCTCGGTGCGGGAACCACGCTGACCAGGGACGCTCCGCCAGACATGCTGACCGTCTCGCGTGCGCGGCAAGTCTCCATTCCCGGCTGGAAACGGCCACAAAAAACGAAGAAATGACCTGACCATGTGTGGCATCGTTGCCGCGGTCGCCGACCGCAATATCATTCCCGTTCTCCTCGAAGGTTTGCGCAAGCTGGAATATCGTGGCTACGATTCGGCCGGGCTTGCCTTGATCGACGAAAGCGGTTTGCACCGATTGCGTTCGGTCGGTCGTGTGGCGGAGCTGACTGCCCAGGTTGACGCATCGCAGGCCGCCGGCAATACGGGCATTGCGCATACTCGCTGGGCGACGCATGGTGTGCCCTGTGAGCGCAACGCGCATCCACATATCTCTGCCGGTCTGGCGGTGGTGCACAACGGGATCATCGAAAACCACGAGTCACTGCGCGGACGCCTGCGAGCCCTCGGCTACGAATTTACTTCGGATACAGACACCGAGGTCGTGGCGCATCTGATCGCCCATGAGTTGAAGAACACCCCCGACTTCCTGACGGCTGTTCGTCAGGCCATTGCTCAACTTCAGGGCGCTTACGCCATTGCCGTGCTGCGCGAAGCAGACCCAAGCCGTCTGGTGGTCGCACGCGAAGGTGCGCCCCTGCTGCTCGGTCTCAGCGATGACGGATGCTACGCGGCTTCTGATGCTTCGGCGCTGGTGCAGGTCACGCGCCGGATGGTCTATCTGGAAAACGGCGACTGCGCTGAACTCAGGCGGGACAGCTATCGCATCACCCGTGTCGACGGCACCCCGGTGGAGCGGGCCGAGACCCAGTCACAACTTTCAGCCGATGCCATCGAACTGGGCCAGTACCGGCACTACATGCAGAAGGAGATCTTCGAGCAGCCGGTTGCTCTGGCCAACACACTGGAGATGCTGGGTGCGGCCCTTAGTATCCAGCCCGGCGTCTTCGGTGCCGAAAGCGAAGTGCTGCTTGCGGATGTCCGACAGGTGCTGATCATTGCCTGTGGAACCAGCTATCACGCGGGTCTGGTCGCCCGTTACTGGCTTGAATCCATCGCCGGCATCCCGTGCTCGGTCGAAGTGGCCAGCGAGTATCGCTATCGTGATTCAGTTCCCGATCCGCAGACTCTGGTGGTGACGATTTCGCAGTCGGGCGAAACCGCCGACACGCTGGCAGCACTCCACCACGCCAAGTCCCTGGGAATGCATCACACGCTATGCATCTGCAACGTCCCCGAGTCATCTCTGGTGCGTGAGAACGCCTTGCGCTTCATTACCCGTGCGGGTCCGGAAATCGGCGTTGCCTCGACCAAGGCCTTTACCACGCAACTCGCCGCGCTGTACCTGCTGACGCTGGTTCTGGCCAAGGTTCGCGGACGCCTTGACGAACAGGCCGAGGCTGCGGAACTGCATGCGGTGCGGCACCTGCCGATGGCCGTGGCCAAGATCCTCGAACTGGAGCCGCAGATTCGCGAATGGGCCGAGCGCTTCTCGATGAAGCAGCATGCACTCTTCCTCGGGCGTGGCCGACACTACCCGATTGCGCTGGAGGGCGCGCTCAAGCTCAAGGAAATCTCCTACATCCATGCCGAGGCCTATCCGGCCGGAGAGTTGAAGCACGGTCCTCTGGCTCTGGTCGATCGGGAAATGCCGGTGATCGCCGTCGCTCCCAACGACGCGCTGCTCGAAAAGCTCAAGTCCAACCTGCAGGAAGTGCGCGCCCGCGGGGGCGAACTCTACGTCTTTGCCGATGCGGATAGCGAAATGCAGGAGTCGGACGGCATTCATGTGCTCCATCTGCCTGAGCACTACGGTGCTCTATCGGCTCTGCTGCACGTCGTGCCGCTGCAACTGCTGGCCTATCATGTCGCTCTGGTACGTGGCACCGACGTTGACAAGCCTCGTAATCTCGCCAAATCGGTGACCGTCGAGTAGGCCGCGCGTTTGCCCTCAGCCTGGCGCCGAATGAAACGAAGGGTAGCGTCGTTGCGTTGCTGACCACGCTTGCCCTTGCGTGCATCGACCTCAGACGGTTGCAACGTCTGATTCCCATGTGAGCTCACCCTGCAGATGACTGCGACTTGTGCTAAGTTGTCAGGCGTTTTCGGCGTGATGGTGCCATCTGCACGATGCGCTGCAGCACAGGGCATGAACCGGTCCTGCTGGCAGGTCTCATGTTTCAAGCCCTTGATGTTTTTCCCGCATGCGGTTTTCCTTGGTATGCCGATAGGGGGCGATATGAGGCGGTGGACAGTTTCTCAGGGCGACGGGATCTCCTGGTGTTTCAGCATTTGCCTGGTGGTGATCTCGACGGGTGTCGGAGCAAGACCGCTACCCGAGGACCCGTTACAACGGCACTGCTGGTTGCAGCACACTGGCGAAAGAACTGCCCCTAGCCTGATACCCGACCCGACTCCGGTGACATTTTCAAACCTGGCGAACGGCTATGCGGTACGCAGTCCGTTCTGGGTCGAGTTCGGCATCCAGGGCATGGGCGTGATGCCCGCGGGCAACAAGAAAGAGAAGACCGGTCACCATCACTTGCTGATCGATACCCCCTTGCCGCCGGGTGTTTCAGATCCGATTCCTTTTTCGGAGACGCACCGCCATTTTGGCAAGGGGCAGACCGGGACCGTGCTTGAACTGCCGCCTGGTCAGCATACGCTACGCCTGCTCTTTGCCGATTATGCACATCGTCCCTATTTTGTATTCAGCCCGGAGATCAAGGTAAACGTTGGCGGCAAACGTGACGCAACCCCGGCACCGCAGATCAACGCCGCTCAGTTCGAAGCGACCTGCAGGGCCTGGTACCAGGACGAGATGACCACTCCGCCACGATCTGGCAAGGCTGTCTATGTGAAGAACATTCGCGATGGCGAGGTGTTGGGATCTCCGTTCCTGGTCAAGCTCGGGGTGATTGGCTTCGGTGTGGCTCCCGCAGGGAGTGCGGTCAAGGACGCCGGTTATTTTGCGTTGAACGTGTCCAGAAACGGCATTCCCGTGAGCAGTGTTTCGCTGAAAAACGGCGAAACGGAAGCTGTTCTTGATCTCGCTTCCGGTGATTATGACCTTGCAGTCGAATTCCTCGGCGTCGATGGCGGGCGCTTGCTGAAGGAGGAATTGCCGATAGCGGTCGTCAGGAAGAGCCAGAAACGCCGTTGACCAGGAGCGCATGGCCGCAGCAGGTTACGCAGACGGTCAAGGCGTGGCATCTGGTCAACCAGACGGCGGCATGGCACTCGTCGGCGCGTCGCCACGTCTTGCAGGGTGCGCATCGAATGGGTGCGTCGCAAGCCATTGCTTGCACCGGGACGGCGCGCGCAGGCAGCCGTTCCGAACGCAGCAGCAGCCCGAGACCACTGAAATCAGAGGTTTGCGGGGGAGGAGCCGACGAGCACGATTCTTGCTGCCGGTAAGAGGTTTTCCGGCACAGATTGCAGCGATGAACAATGTCCACCGACTCGAACGGCCCCCGACTTACGACTCGCCTCTTCCCGAGGGAACGCGGAGGATCGTCAATGATGAGGAGCGAGTGCTCTACGACGGCTACTGGATCAAGACGTATCCGGTTCCCGGTGACTCCTTGCAGGCCAAGAAGCTGCTGATCGAAGCGCTGACCCGGCGTCTGTTCAACCACACCGAGCACGGACTCAATATTCCGGGATGCCGCCTCGGCGAAGCCCGGCAGAGTTATCAGGCGGAGAACGACCCGAGTCGGCGTCGGGTCAAGGCCGCGATGCTCGCCGGCGCCCTGTTCAATCGCGCCACCGATATCTTCCGGCGGTTGGTGGAGTTGCAGGCGGACGGTATCGAGATCCATGGTGACGACGCGCTGATGCGCGAATGTGGACAATGCCTGCTCGATGCGATGGACCTTGGGCATGTCGTCCTTCACCGCAGTGGCGAGGAAGGCATCGACGAACTCTGGGGCGAGCCCTTCCGCGCCTTTTCGGTGCCGATCGAGGAGTTCTACGAGAATCGTTATATCAAGATCGGCCAGAGCATGCGCGACATCGACCGTATCGCCAATGCCATGATTGCCAACTTCAGCCGCATTCCCGCTTTTGACGCCATCGAGGCATCGGTTCGGGATTTTGCCAACGCCGCGAAAATCAAGACGGAAACCTTGCGTACCGACCCGGGAATCTTCGATGTATGGTCGCAACTGGTCACCGCTGGCGAACGACTTGCCAACTTCACTCCGAAACAAATTCCAAGGGCGCTCGGAGAAGCAGGCGGCAGGCCTGCTCACCGAGTCTGTGATGGTCTCCTGTTGCTCCGCAATGGCCGCGATCTGGTTTTCTACATCACCCGTGCCCGTACGCCGATGCCCAAGAGCACCTGCGAATACATCGAGCGCTGTGCGGCCTACCTCGCCACCGGTCGGGTTCCCGTAACGCCGGCGCCACTCCCGGCCTGAAACGTGGTTTGCAAAGCGTTTCGTCTGCGATGTGAAAGCATTTTTCAGGCCCCACGGTACCGGTCCTTGCGGGCTGCCGCCACACTCGTCGGTATCTTTTTCCCCGCCGGAATGGGGCTGCCAGCGGGTGGTCTTGCTAAACCTGACTTTCCGACCACATCTCCCGGATAAAACGGACACTCTGGTTGCGGCCCTGATCCTTGGCCCTGTACAGGGCCACGTCGGCAAACTTGATACACTCCCAGAGGGTGCCGCTGTCGTCGGGGAATTCACTGATGCCGAGGCTGATGGTCTTTTCCAGCGTTCCGTCAGACACCTTGAAGCGGGTGCCTTCGATATTCCGGCGAATCTTTTCGGCAACTTCCAGGCTTTCCCCACCGTTGATGTCCAGCAGGATGACCAGAAACTCTTCGCCACCAAAGCGGATCACCACATCCGTTTCACGGATGCTTTTTCCGATCCTGGTCGCCGTTTCCTTGAGAACCAGATCTCCAGCATGATGGCCGTGAACGTCGTTGACCTGCTTGAAGTAGTCGATGTCGCACATGATGACGCCGATCGATTTCTTGCGGCGGGTCATGCTGGCGACGAGATTGTCCATGTGCTCCTGCAGGTAGCGTCGGTTGCGCAGACCCGTCAAGGGATCGCGCAGCGACGATTCGCGGAGATTGCCCATCAACCGCTTGGTCTCAATGACGGACAGCGACTCGTTGATATAATGCTCGGCCTTGCCGATTCTGGCCCGCGTCTGCCGGGCCAGTTCGAGGCTGGCTGGCCGGGGCGCGCGGAAAAGAATGACGCCGGTGGTGCCGCCGCCGACGATGATCGGGAAGCAGTAGTGAATTCTGTTGCCATCCGGATTCTGGAACATGGTACAGACCGACGGAAATGTCGTCGAGTCGATGATATGGCCGGTCCTCTTGGCCTTGCACAGTTCGCAGTCACTGAGGATTTCCGGGTTGCAGAACAGTTCTTCGTCATGGATCGTGACCGGGTAGGCTTGCCTCATGCCGCCACCACTGGCTGATATTTCGTAGATCACACAGTCGGCAATGCCGATGGTTTCCGTGAATACCCAATGCAGTCGCATATAGACCTGTTCAAGAGAGGCGTCCTCCTCGATGACCTTCTTGAATACGGACAAACGGTGCAAGGATTCCATCAGTTCGTTGAACTTAGAAGTGAGCAAGCCGATTTCGTCAGTAGCGGTGATTTCGATCCGCTTGGCGAGTGTGACGCCGGTTTGCCCTTCGGCGACTTCTTCCAGCCCTTGCATGACTTCGTGCAGCGGGCGGGTGATATTGATTCCGATGATCCACGCAACGCTCAGCGTGACAACGGCAAAAATCGCCGTGCCAGTCATCAGGATGATCCGCAGTTGCCGCAAATCCTTCTCGATGTCGTCAACGTATACCCCGCCGCCGATCACCCATCCCCACGGCTCGTACAGCTTCACGAAGGCGATTTTCTTTACCGGCAGGGTGGTTCCAGGCTTGGGCCACAGGTACTCGATGAAGCCGCTGCCATCCCGCCTGCTGGCATCCACGAACTCCTTGAAGATGAACTTGCCCGTTGGGTCCTTGAAGCCACTTTGGTCGAGCCCGTCAAGGTCGGGCCTGGTGGGATGCATCACCATCCGGTAGTTGCTGTCGTTGATCCAGAAATAGTTGTTTTCCCCAAAGCGAAGCTGTTTGATGCGCACTGCTGCGCGCGTCTGCGCATCCTCCCGGGTAACCTGGCTTTTTCTCACGTCGACTTCGTACTCGTCGAAAATGTCGTGAGCCATAGACACGAGGTTGCGGATTTCATTCTGTCGCGCGTCCACCACCCTGCTTTCGATGAGCGGCACAAAGTAAAAGAGATTCAAGCCACTGATGAAGGCAATGCTGATTGCCGAGATGGCCATGATCTTCATGATGATCGGCCACTTCTTGAATCTCAGATCGCTCACGGCTGCTCTCCGGGCGTCAGCAGTGTTCATGGACAAGTTCAGCGAGTCCCCAAAGGCATATGGGTGTGGCTCTTTTGAGCCACGGTTTCTCGGCGATCACGCAGCCCACTTGACGTCATCGTTCTGGGGTGCCGACGCATAGTTGCGCTGGCGCTCTTGGCGATAGTGAAAGGCCATGTACTGCTCGAAGTCGCCGCTGGCACGAAGGGAGCGTAGGCGGAGCACCGCTTCGGCACCGTCCAGACTCCAGCGAGCGCCG
>JAKOZI010000192.1 GCA_029780075.1 Pseudomonadota bacterium | reverse complement strand
CGATGAGGTCATCCGGGTGAACTTCGGCCCGGGTTCGGCGCCCGCCATGTATAACGACGAGACCATCATCGAGTCCATGATGAATGTCGGTTATTCCCTGGAGGATGCCAGGGACTATGTCGCCATCGGCTGTGTTGAGCCCACGGCGCCGGGCAAGACCCTGGGTTCCACCGACGCCGGGATGTACAACATGGCCCTGGCCCTGGAAATGGCGCTCAACGAGGGGTGCCAGTTTGGTTCTGACCGACAGATCGGTGTCAAGACACCCCCGGTCTCCAGCATGAAGAGCATGGATGACGTATTGGACGCCTACAAGGTGCAGGTGAAGCATCAGCTGGGCAAGCTGCACGCGGATTTGCAGAAGTGTGAACAGTTCCACGCCAAGTACCACCCCACCCCGATCACCAGCGCTACGCTGGAAGGCTGTCTCGAGCAGGGTGTTTGCTCTACACAGGGTGGCGCGAAGTACAATTTCTCCGGTATCCAGGGCACCGGCATGGCGGTCGTGGCCGATTCCCTGGGGGCCATTGAGAGTGCTGTGTTCGAGGACAAGTGGCTCACCCTTGAGGAGCTGGTCGCTCACCTGAAAGACAATCTCTCGGATGAGGTTGTGCGGACCAGGCTGAAAGGCATCGATAAATTTGGCAACGATATTCCCAAGGCGGATGCCTGGATGAAGTGGGTCGGGGATCACTACTCCGATTCCATTCACGCCCTGGGCAAGAATACCCGCGGTGGCCAGTACCTGGCGGGCGTGTACTCCAACACTTCCCACACCCACTTCGGCGGGCTGATCAATGCCACACCAAATGGCCGTCGTGCCGGCGAGACCTTCGCCTCGGGTTTTGCGCCGGAAAACGGTGCAGACAAGCGTGGCTCCACCGCCTTGATCAATTCGATGAACCGGATCGATTTCAAGAAGTTTGCCAATGGCATCAACTTCAATATCAAGCTGGATGCCTCCAGTTACGACTGTGACGATGGTAAGAGTGCACTGGGTAGCATGTACAAGGTGTACTTCAAACGGCACGGTATGCAGGTGCAGGCCAATATGCTGGATCCGAAAATCCTGATTGAGGCACGGGACAACCCGGAGTTGCACCCCAACCTGCTGATTCGGGTATCTGGCTACTCGGCGTACTTCAACGATCTATCACCTGAAATGCAGGATGAGGTGATATCCCGGAGCAGTAATGGAGTGTCAACGGCGGCGTAAAAGTCGTCCATTGGGCGGAGCAAAACCAGGCCACTTGATCCGGGTGTTGGCGAGCGCCGGGAGGGCGTAGCCCGAGCGGGGGTCGCCAACACCCGGATTGCCGTTTCTGTCAGGGGTTGGGACGTGCTTTGCGTGCCTGGCTCTGGGCCAGGCGATAGCTCTCGCCGTTCATCTCGAGGATGCTGACGTGGTGGGTGAGCCGGTCGAGGAGCGCGCCTGTCAGGCGCTCGGAACCGAACGTCTCGGTCCATTCGTCGAACGGCAGGTTGCTGGTGATCAGCGTCGAGCCGCGTTCGTAGCGCTGTGAGATCAGCTCGAACAGCAGTTCCGCGCCGGTTTTGGAGAGGGGCACGAACCCCAGCTCATCGATGATGAGAAGCTTATAGCCGGTCATCTGCTTGTGTAAGCGCAGTAGGCGGCGTTCGTCGCGTGCCTCCATCATCTCGCTGACCAGCGCGGAAGCAGTGATGAACCCGACCGTCAGGCCCTTCTGGCAGGCCGCCAGGCCAAGACCGATCGCGACATGGGTCTTGCCGGTCCCCGACGGGCCAAGGGCGATGACGTTCTCGCGACGGGTAATCCAGTCACAACGCGCCAGTTCGAGCACCTGCATCTTGTTGAGCTTCGGAATGGCGGCAAAGTCGAAGCTGTCGAGGCTCTTGGCGGCCGGGAACCGCGCGGCCTTGATCCGGCGCTCGACCATCCGGCGTTCCCGGTCGATCAGTTCCAGTTCGACAAGCCGAGCAAGGTAGCGGACATGATCTACGCCCTCTGCTGCGCATTGCCGGGCCAGCTTGTCATGCTCGCGCAGGAAGGTTGGCAGCTTGAGCGTCTTGAGGTGGCTGGCGAGCAGCAGTTCGGGAGCTTGGCTGCTCATGCCGCTGCTCCGCCGGTCAACAGCCGCATGTACGAGCGCGCCGATGTTGTCTCCACTCTGGCCCTGGGCAGGTAGGGATAGATCGCCATGTCCAGTCGGGGCGGGCGGCGCTCCACCCGGCATAACAGGAGATGCTTCACCGCATCGAAGCCGATCGCGCCCATATCAAGGGCCTGCTTCACCGCGCCATGCAGATCGGCCAGAGCGAAGCTCTCCAGCAGGCGCAGTACCTGCACATATTCGCGCCGGCCATGCTTGCCCATGCGCGTCTCCATCAGCCGGCGCAGCGTTGTAAATACCTCGGGCAGGTCCCAGCCCTGCAATGGTGCGGCCTGATCGAGGGCATTGATCTTCTGTTCGATCAGGGGAAGGTAATGGATCGGATCGAAGATCACATCCTCGCGCTCGTAGCTGCGCACATGGCGGGCAATGATCTCGCCCCGGCAACCGATCACCACCTCGTCGACATAGCCCCTGATCCACACCTCCTGGTGGCCGAAGCGCACCGGCACCGAGTAATCGTTGGTCCGGTAACGCACCAGCGCCTGCGATGAGACCTGGCCGCTGGTCTGGTCACAGGCCTCGAAGGGGGAAGCCGGCAGTTCCTGCATCGCCGCCAGATCGCGCCGCAGCCTCTCGCCAATCGTCTCACTCTCGCCCCGCAGCCGGTCGTTCTGCCGTTTGCGGCATTGCTCCTCGAGCCACAGGTTGAACGCCTCCCATGTCGGGAACCGGGGGATCGGCACCATGAAGTTGCGCCGGCAATAGCCGACAAGGCCTTCAACGCCGCCCTTATCGTTACCCTTGCCGGGGCGGCCGTAACGATCACGGATCAGGTAGTGCGACAGGAAGGCGCTGAACAGCCTCGCGCGCAGCCGCGTCCCGTCAGGCAGGATCTTCGAGACCAGGCAGCGGTCGTTGTCGTAGACGATCGACAGCGGCACCGCGCCGAAGAACGCAAAGGCGTGGACATGGCCGTCCATCCAGGCCTCGGCAACGGCAGCCGGATAGGCGCGTACGTAGCAGGCGTCGCTGTGCGGCAGATCGAGCACGAAGAAGTGCGCCTTCTGCTCCACCCCGCCGATCTCGACCAGAGCTTCTCCAAAATCTGCCTGCCCATGGCCGGGTGCGTGTGCCAGCGGCACGAACATCTCCCGGCTGCGCTGATCCCGATCCCGGATGTAATCCTTGATGATCGTGTAGCCTCCGGTGAAGCCATGCTCTTCGCGAAGGCGATCGAACACACGCTTCGCCGTATGGCGCTGCTTGCGCGGGACCGACCGGTCCCCATCCAGCCAGCCGTCGATGATCGGTATGAACGCTTCCAGCTTCGGTCGCCGCACCGGGGCGCTGCGACGGTAACCGGGCGGCTCGGAATACGACAGCATCTTGCGGACCGTGTCGCGCGATATGTTGAAATGCTTCGCTGCCGCCCGGGCGCTCATGCCGCCCGCGCAGGCAAGACGAACCTTCAGGTAAAGTTCCACGGTGTAAATCCCTCATCCCTCCTCGCCAGCATCGCGAAAAGGGAAAAAGTGGACGACTTTTACGCCGCCCGCAGCAGCACTTCGCCGCCGCTACCGTGGTCTAATTTTGCACCGCCGTTCTCA
>JAKOZI010000305.1 GCA_029780075.1 Pseudomonadota bacterium | reverse complement strand
AGCAGCGAGCTTTCATGTTATCAATATCGTAACCAAAAACCCAAAGCTGGGTGTCGAAGCTCTCGCCCAACCGTCCCCAGCGTTCGCGCAGGTAATGGCGGACCACCTGCGCGGCTTCCGGCTGTCGGTCGTTACTGCCCAGGGCCAGTCCCAGCCAGTGCTTGTAACCGATGCCCCCTTTCTGTCCCTTGCCCGACAAGGGCGGGGCTTTCTTCTTCGGATCGTGGTAGTAGGGTGTTAGCGGATGCTGCCAACCGAGGTAATTCACTCCGTAGTTCTTTGTACGGAACTGAGTCAGCAAGGTTTCGCCCTCTTCGCCACACAAGTCACACGCCCCGGACTGAGTGTTTTCCCAATCGAAGCGGATGCGGCGTGGCATGCCCCAATAAGCCTGCAAGGGATGTGCCAAATCCGGTGTGGTCTGCCCGTCCTTCTTTTCGCTGGTCCGGGTGGGAGCAAGCCAGGGCAGGATGTCTTGGGGTGCTTGGCCGTCGAAACGGCCACCGGGTTGGACCATGACCTCAGCCGGCAAGACGTTAAGCCATAGTTGCCGCCATAGCGTCGCCGGCTGGGAATCTTCTTCTCTGGGCATGAGCAGGCTGGTCAAAGGGCCGCCGCCGCGCAGGGAAACCCGATGGCCTACGCCACCCTTCGGTGCGTTGGTTTGCAGAGCAAAGACCCCCACTGCGGCACAGGCGGGACAGATTTTTTCGACTACACCCCGCTTGTTAAAGAAGTCCAGGTTGTCGCGAACGGTCTTGCCGCCAGGAGCGTCGATCAGCAGGCTGGATATTGGCTTGCTTATTCCTTGATCGGGCTCCGTCAGCAACGGATTTACATCTTGCAGAAAGCTGCAGCCCTCACTCCCGAGTTCAAAATAGGGTGCCCAAGGAGAAAAAGCGTTCGCCAACTCATCCGCTGTCGGCGGCATGTGCCAACGCTCCAACCATTCTTCTTCATCTTCCGGCGCATAGGCGGTTTGCAACAAGCCGATGACGAATTGGTAGAGCCCTCCCCGAAAATCCGGCCGAGGCGACAACAGGGACAAAGCACCCGAATCGGTGATTTCGGTGGCTTGCAAGTTATGCTGACTTCCGTCGCGCCATCGCACAGCCAGCCAGGGGTCGGTCAGGAGGTTCATGGTTTCCCTTTCGCGCCGTTTTTGCGGTTAGCGCTCGTTTTCTTGAAATTCAATCCGGAATTTGACGGACTTCGTGTGCAACGTGACAGACGCGATTCCCCTGACACCCCTCAGCACACCCCCCTCAGCACGTGCGTGCTAACAGCCACGAATAGCGCGCAAATCGCTTCAATCACTACAACCTCGGTCATCGAAAAACTGCTGGCAGCTTCAATCAGGCTCAACTGAATGCTCCATCGGAAGGGGATGGAGGCAATCATAACAGAGACAAGAAAGCCTGAACACAAATTTAAAGAGTGCTTCGCAGAATAACAATTGGCACTAAGCTCGCTCTATAATCAATATCGTTCCCTGAAAGGGATGAACCAAGTGCATCGCACCTTTTGATGCTTGTCTGTCGTCGGTTCCCCAAGTCATTGGGGGCATTGGTGAGTGGGAGCCGCCTCGGTAGCTCCCACTCAGCGTGCAAGACGTTCTCTTGCTGATCCTGCGCTCCCCAGTCTTCCAGAAGCGGCCACGTCGCTCTGCGGAATGCCCAAATCAGCCGCCACCGCGCTCGGTTTGCAAGCCGATCTGTCGGTCATAGATCACCTTGACCGGTCGACCCCGAGCAGCCAACCCTTCGGCTTGCCAGTTCATCCCACAGGCGACCAGTGGCAGGAGCCCGACATACCGCAGCGCCCGGTGAGCCGCACGC
The DNA here is from genome assembly GCA_029780075.1 of Pseudomonadota bacterium. Lineage (GTDB taxonomy): Bacteria > Pseudomonadota > Gammaproteobacteria > Burkholderiales > Rhodocyclaceae > Accumulibacter. The sequence goes on along the minus strand of JAKOZI010000305.1, from coordinate 4,526 downwards.
AATTCCGCCAGTTCCTTCACAAAACGCTGGTCCCAAGCCGGAGCGATCCGATCCAGCTTTCGGGCGGCGATCTTAATCGTGCTGGCGGCCCAACGATGCCGCTGATCTGCTGCCCACGCCTGCAAACCATTCTCAGTGTCCTGCAGGAGTACGAATTCCCGGTCTTCCTCGCCAATCCGGGTTGGCGTTCGTTCCTCAGCATCCCAGGCCCCAGATTCGCGGCAGTAGCCTTGCTCCAGTTGCAGTGCATTGCTCCGTGCAAGAGAGCGATCGCTCAATTCCTTGCCGATTTGGCTGTCGGTCGCAGCCAGCAGGGCCGACGGGATTTCCGCATCGGCGTACCGGCCATAAACCGCTTCGATGAGATGCCGGGCGCGCTCGGGCATAAGGATTGCACCCTCCTTCAATAGGACCTTCTGGGTTAGCCAAAGGCGTCCGGTGTCCGCGTAGACGAAGGCCGCACGTGGAAACTGGCTGGAATACCAGTTGGCGGCGGGTTCGGCCTGGAACTGCGGGGCAAAAATGTGAAGTACGGCTGCCGGCCGGGATTCGGTTGTCGCCGGGTTGCCGGCAGCGTCTCGCAAGTGGCGATGCAGCCGACCGGCGCGCTGAATCAGCAGGTCGACGGGCGCCAGGTCCGAAATCATCACGTCGGCGTCCAGATCCAGCGATTGCTCAATCACTTGAGTAGAGACCAACACCCGTCCCCGTCGCTCTGCCGATTGCGCCTTCTTGCCAAGCGTGTCGATGACCGCGTTTTCTATACTTAAACGGTCGACCAAGGCAAAGCGGCTGTGGAACAGCATCAGCTTGTCCCGATCAAGCCACTCCGCTTGCTGTAACTCGCTCCAGGCTTCGCGGGCGTCATCTACGCTATTTCTGATCCAGCAAACGCATTGACCGGCATCGACGGCAGCGTGGATCAGGGCGAACACGGCGCCGACATCGTGCAGAAAATCGACTTTCACCCTGCGCTTTACTTGCGGTCGAGTTGCCAGCGCCGTGGTCGACACTGTCTCGCCAGCTTGAGTAGCCAGGGGATAGGGCATTTCCAACTCCGTGCAGTCAGAGGTCGCGGTAACCGGTACCCCCAAGCCCCGTTGAAATGCTGCCACCAAGTCGCTCCGCAAGTCATTCGGCAAAGTGGCGGAGAGCAGAATGGCGCTGCCGCCTTGGCTAGCATGGGCTTCCAACAAGATCTTGAGTAGACGACCGGTATAAGCGTCAAAAGCGTGCACCTCATCGGATGTTACGTCTTCCTCTCCCCGAGGGCTGAGGCGCTCGGTGATCCCGCGAACGGAGAGGCCTTGAGAAGGAACGCGTCCTGAAGGAGGCTGGGACGCTTTGGGAGCAGGGAGGGCTGGAGAACCTCTGCTATCGTGGGAAGCTTGACGAGCACCCGGAGAGAAAGGAGCCCAGCCCATGCGCCGAATGGTAGCCGGCATCACCACGCTTGAGGAACATCTGGAGACGATCCGGCAGAAGCCGGAGGTCTATCGACCACCGTCGTGCCCGCACTGCGGGATCAAGCAGCTGCGTCAGCACGGGTACTACTACCGGAAGGCCGATCGGCGCGCGCAGCGGCCCCGGCTCAACCCGGTGCCGATCGGTCGTTACCGCTGCGCCGGTTGCCGCCGCACCTGTTCGCGCTTGCCCGAGTGCATCGCCCCACGGCGTTGGTACCCGTGGTCAGTGCAACAGCAATCGCTGTCGCCTCGAGTGGGCGCCGCTCCGGCCGAATCCGGTGACGACGGACAGCCGGCCGTGCGGAGTATCGACCGCTGGTGGCGATGGCTCCGGGATCGCGGAGCGCTCTTCGCTTTTCATCTGCGGGCGCGTTTTCCCGAATTGGGTCGGGCCAGTGAATTCTGCGATTTCTGGCGGCAAGTGTTCTCTTCGCTTGGCCTGCCACCTGCCATGGCGTGGCTGGATCAGGAGATCAGCGTCCCATGATCGGCTGATCCCGGAGCGGCGGCAGACAGTGGGGGCCCCGCCCGGGCGGGGCCCCCACACACTTTGCAGCTGTCATGGACGCGGCGCTTGCGGTTTGATGGCGACTCCCTTTTTTTGCGAGGAGTCCCCATGAACGAAATCGATCCGCAAGCGCTGTTTCGCTTCTCTGTCCTGGGTCCGCTGATCAGCCAGCGACAACTGCCGCGGGGCGAGTTGCAGAAGGTCCTGCGTGAGCTGGCTGCTCGCGAGTACGTCATTCCTGGTACCGACCGGCGCTCTCTGGGCGAGAAGACGATCGAGGGGTGGTATTACCGCTACCGGGCTCGCGGCCTCGACGGACTGATCCCCAAGGTGCGGGCCGATCGCGGCCAGTCGAAACTCTCCGCCGCCGTGCAGACGGCGATTCTCGCCGCCAAGCGCGAGAATCCCCGCCGCTCGATCCGCCAGATCCAGCGCCTGCTCGAAGTCGCCGGCACCGTCGCGCGGGGGACCCTGTCGCGTTCGAGCATCCACCGCCTGCTCCAGCAACACGACCTGTCGCGGATCGCCGGCTCGGCGAGCCTGCCGGAGGAAAGGCGCAGCTTCGTCGCCGCGTTCGCCGGGGAGATCTGGTACAGCGACGTGATGCACGGCCCGCGGGTGCCGATCGGCCGTCGTTTGGGCAAGAGCTACCTGGTGTCGCTGTTCGACGACGCGGCAAGGCTCGTCGCCCATGGCGCCTTCTGCCGCGGCGAGACGGCGCTCGACATCGAGGGCGTCCTCAAGCAGGCGATCCTCAAACGGGGCGTCCCGGTCAAGCTGGTCGTCGATAACGGCGCCGCCTATGTCGCGCAGACCCTGCAGGGCATCTGTGCCCGTCTGGGCATCGTGCTGGTCCATTGCCGGGCCTACTCACCGGAGAGCAAGGGGAAGCTCGAGCGCTGGCACCGCACCTGCCGCGATCAGTTTCTCAGTGAAGTCGATGAACGCCAGATCCTGGGCCTCGACGATCTCAACGCGCGCCTGTGGGCTTGGCTGGAGCAGGTCTATCACCGCAGCCCGCATGCGGGCCTCGATGGCCAGACGCCGCTGGCCCGCTACCAGCAGGACCTGCCGAAGATCCGTTCGCTGGGACCGCTGGCGGCGAAGCTCGATGCGCTGTTCCTGCACCGCGTCCGCCGTCTGGTGCGCAAGGATGGCACGGTGTCGTACCAGGGCGGGCGCTTCGAGGTGCCTTTCGAACTCGCCGGCAAGACGGTTCGCCTGCTCGTCGATCCGCATGCCGAGACCGTCGTCGGGGTGGAGAACGACGCCGGTGAGTCGATCGGTCCGGCGACGCCGCTCGATGCGCTCGCCAATCGCGATCGGCGGCGGCGCAAGCCTGATCCGGTGGTCGCGGTTCCACTCAGGAGCCCGGGCGCTGGGCCGAATCTGGTCGAGATGGTCCATGCACAGTATTACGGCGGCCAGGAGGATTGACGATGGAACTGCAACATTTTGGGCTGCGCCATCCGCCGCTCGGCAAGGAAAGTACCGAACTGTGGGATGACGGGATGCTGGCGCGTTTGCACGAGCGCTTCCAGTGGTTGCTGCAATCGCCGGGGGTCGGTCTGCTGACCGGCGAGGCGGGGGTGGGCAAGACGGCGGCGCTGCGGGCCTTGACGGCGAAGCTCAACCCGCATCGCCATCAGGTGATCTACCACGCGGAGACGGACTTCGGCCGCCTCGATCTGTATCGTTGCCTGGCGCAGTCGCTGGGCTTGGCGCCGAGTTATCGCCGGGCGCTGTTGTGGCGGGAGATCAAGGCGCACATCCATCATCTGGCGGATGCCAAGCAGCTCCTGCCGGTGTGGATCCTCGATGAGGCGCAGAATCTGCCGCCCGACTTCTTCCGTGACTTCCCGGCCTTCCTCAACTTCGCTTTCGATTCGCGCGACCTGATGACGGTCTGGTTGGTCGGTCATCCGGTGCTGGCGCAGACTCTGGAAAGAGCCCCTTATGCGGCGCTCGCCGGACGCCTCCAGGTGCGTGTGCACTTGACGCCGGTGTTCGAGCGCGAACGCTTCGCGCGACTGATCGAGCACGGATTCAAGCGCGCCGGCTGCACGCAGACGTTGCTCAGCGATTCGGGTCTGGAAATCCTGCGTCAGGCGAGCAAGGGACTGCCCCGGCATGCGGCGCGCATTCTGCGTACCGCCATGCGTCTGGCGGTGCCGCGCGGGCTCAATCATCTGCCCGACGACCTGTTGCAATTGGCCATCGAGGAACTCCGATGAGCCGTCGCCGCAACAGCCTGTTCCCCAAGGGCCTCTCCGACGAAGCCGCCGTCGCGCTCTGCGACTTCCTCTTCCAGCTCGCCACCGCTTGCGAGAGCCATTACTTCGTCCAACTGCGCCGTCATCACGATCGCCAAAGGAACCTCTACGATCCCGAGGAACCTTGGCGCTTCCCGCCCAGCGATCCGCGATCCCGATAGGCCCCTTGTCCCACCCTGATACCGGGCCAAATCCGCCCGACTACAGCGTGGGACTTTCCTCTTGTCTCACCCCGGAATAGCTCGCGACGAAGAGTCTCGAATAGGGCGGGACGTAACA
>JAKOZI010000278.1 GCA_029780075.1 Pseudomonadota bacterium | reverse complement strand
GTCAATTGGTGACCCAGTGAAGCGGCGGTATCCATCGCTGCGGGGAAGCAGCTGCGCGCGCGCCAGGCCCAAATGCATACTGCCTCCCAAGCTCTTGCCATTGAGCGGCAAGCGAGCGCTCAACCTTCCTTGGCCGAACGTGTTTCGAGGCCCAAAACTCGTGCCATACTTGGCCTCATGCGGTTGAATTTCCTATCCGTGGCCGGGGTGAAACGCGACAGGGCTGACTTGGCAAAACGCGGGTTGTCGCTGAGGAAATTGGCCGCCGTGACGTCCATGTTGGTGAAGTTGGCGCGGCCACCGCCCGAGATGCGGATTTTTTCGGCCACCTTTTCGCTGTGGTCCAGCACCAAAACCTTCAAACCCAATTGGCCCGCTACCCCGGCACAAAACAGGCCGGCCGCACCGGCACCCACGATCACAACATCAAAACTTTGCATGGGCTGCAGTGTATACTTTCAACGATGACGGTACCCGATACAGAGGCGCTGCATAACGAGAGAGACAAAACCATGAATCCCATTGTTTACGCCATACCCGTATTCATGCTCACCATCCTGCTCGAGGCCTGGGTGGCCCGGCGGCGCGGTGTGGCGGTCTACGACATTCCCGACGCCATCACCAGCCTGCACCATGGCCTGTTGAGCCAGGTGACCAACGCCTTCACCAAGATCGCCACGCTGGGCATCTACATCGCGGTGTATGAGGCCTACCGCTTTACCGAATGGTCCATGAGCAGTATTCCGCTGTGGATTCTGGCCTTGGTGCTGTACGACCTGTGTTACTACTGGGCGCACCGCATGGGCCACGAGGTCAATGTCATGTGGGCCTCGCATGTGGTACACCACTCGTCGGAGTACTACAACCTGTCTACCGCACTGCGGCAGACCTCTACCGGTGCGTTATTCGGCTGGGTGTTCTACCTGCCCCTGGCGGTGCTCGGTATCCCGTGGCAGATGCTGGTGATCGTGGGCCTGATCGACCTGCTGTACCAGTACTGGGTGCACACCGAGCTGATTGGCCGACTGGGCATACTGGATCGCATTCTGGTGACGCCCAGCAACCACCGTGTGCACCACGGCCAGAACGACTACTGCATCGACAAGAACTATGGCGGCATCCTGGTCCTGTGGGACCGTCTGTTCGGCACCTTTGCCGACGAGCGCGATGACGAGAAAATTTGCTACGGCATCCGCAAGCCGCTGCACAGCTTCAGCCCGATCAAGGGCAACCTGCACTACTACGCCGACCTGTGGCAGATGTCCCGTGCGGCAAAAGGCTGGCGCGCCAAGCTGGGTGTCTGGGTGGCGCCACCGGGCGGCTGGACCGACGAACCCATCGAACATTTCGAGCCCCGCACCTTTACCCGCTTTGATGTGCAAACCCCCGCGCCGCTGCGCTGGTACGTGGCGCTGCAGTGCGCGGTGCTGGTGCCTTTTGTTTCGCATTTCATCGGTGTGGC
>JAKOZI010000184.1 GCA_029780075.1 Pseudomonadota bacterium | reverse complement strand
GAAGACAACCAGGGCGCAGGCCAAGCCGCCCACCAGGGATTCCGGGATGCTGTATCGACGCAAGATGCCCCAACGCGCAACCAAGCCCTTGCCCACGAACAACAGCAGGATGGCGAGCGTGAATCCATGGAAGGCATCGATCGTCATCGCGCCTTCTCCCTGTCCAGGCAGGACAGCGCATGGCTGGCGGCTATCCACTCTTCGTTGGTGGGCTCGACCGCCACGGTGACCTGACTGTGATCGCTGGAAATCGTCGCCGCGTGGCTGGCGTTGGCATCGGTATCCAAGGCAATGCCCAAAAAGCCCAGCGCCGCACAGATGCGCTCGCGAATGAACGCATTGTGTTCACCGACACCCGCCGTGAACACCAGCATGTCCAGGCCACCCAGCACGGCGACCAAGGCCCCGATCTCGCGTACGATGCGGCGCACGTAAAGGGCCAGTGCCAAGCGCGCTCGCTCCCCCGTTTCGCCTGCATCGTTCTCGTGTCCGACAATGACGCGCGGCTCGGCCGAGATTCCCGAAACGCCGAGCAGGCCGGACTCGTGATAGAGGACGCGCCCCACTTGCTCCAGTGAGAGCTTCTCGATTTCCATCAGGTAGAGCACCGCACCCGGATCGAGCGCGCCGGTGCGGGTGCCCATCATCAGGCCGTCAAGCGCGGAGAAGCCCATGGTGGTGGCCGCGCTTTTGAGTCCACGCATGGCGCACAGACTGGCGCCACTGCCCAGATGGGCAACGACGGTGCGACCGCGCGCGGCGTCGCCATGGCGTTCGGGCAAGGCCACTGCCATGTACTCATACGACAGGCCGTGAAACCCGTACCGACGCAGACCGCGCTCCCATGCGGCATAGGGCAACGGCAGGACCTTCTCGACCTGGGGCAAAGTGTGGTGGAAGGCCGTGTCGAAGCAGGCCATCTGTGGCAGATCGGGCTGCTCCCGCAGCAGGATCTCCACGGCTTCGAGCGCGAATGGCTGGTGCAGCGGGGCCAGAGGAATGTAGCCCTTGAGGTCGGCCAGGACATTCGCGTCCACGCGCACGGGCATGAAGTATTTACTGCCGCCGTGGACGATACGATGGGCGACCGCACCGATCCGGCGGCCGTCGAGCCGCTGGCTGACACGATCGCGGATGAGGCGCAGTGCGGCGCGATACGGATGTGCCGTTTCCAGTTCGATCGGGAACGGCGCAACCCCCGTCTCTCCGAAATCCGGGTTGGCGCCACCGATTCCCTGCACCTTGCCATTCCACAATGCCTGGCGCGGCAGTGGCGCGGCCGAGGAATCGAACACCGCGAACTTGATACTGGATGAGCCGCAGTTCAGCACAAGGATCAGTCTGTGTTCGTGGCGCCTAGAGCGGGCCATGGTGACGTCCATCAGGTCGTCCTCTCTGCGCGCCGTCCGTGCGACCTCGCCAAGGTGTGCGCGGTTGTCTGCGGTCTCATCGTCTTCAGACTTAGCGCGCTGTGTAGCCGCCATCGGCGATGAGCTGGGTGCCAGCAAGGAAGCTGCTTCCTTCCGATAGCAAAAACGCCACGGCATGGGCGATTTCGTCCGGTGTACCCAGGCGACCGATCGGATGCAGGCCAACGGCCTCTTGGAGGGCCGATTCATCCAGGAAATCCAGGATGGGCGTACGTACGTAACCGGGATGGATCGAATTGATCCGGATTCCCTTGGGGGCATAGGCCAGCGCTGCCGACCGGGTCAGCCCGGTAACAGCATGCTTGGCTGCGACGTACGCGGGGTTCGCTGCGTCGCCCACCACTCCGAGGATGGAGGAGACGTTGACGATGGCGCCGCCTCCAGAGCGCAGGATGGCGGGAATCTGATGGCGCAGGCCATAGAACACGCCGTTCAGGTTGACATCGATCACCCGGCTCCAGGCGGCAGGGTCCAGTTCCCCCACAGGACTCTGGTCGCCACTGATACCGGCGTTATTGACGGCAAAATGAAGGTCGCCAAACGCATCGACCGCGCAGGCCACGGCAGCCTGGACCTCATCGATGCGTGCCACGTCGGCCACATTGGCCACGGCGTGGCCGCCCTCGGCGTTGATGAGACTGGTGACGCGCTGCGCATTGTCGGCGCTGACGTCCGAGACCACGACATTCAGACCGTTGCTCGCAAGAAGCCGGGCGATGCTCTCGCCAATGCCGGATCCTGCACCGGTGACCAGGGCTACGCGGCCAGAGAATGAATACTGCATGGTGTTTTCTCCAAAGGGGTGGTTAAGTTGCTAACAAGTCCGCTCAAGGGGGCGACAGCCGATAGTGATGGGCCAGCATCAGTGCAATCGCGCATGAGGCGATGCGCGTATCGCGCGAGTCGGCACGGCTGGTCAGAATGACCGGCACCTTGGCTCCAAGGACGATCCCGGCGCTGGCTGCTCCGCCCAGGAAGATCAACTGCTTGGCAAGCATGTTGCCGCTCTCCAGGTCAGGCACGGCGAGGATGTCAGCCTGCCCGGCAACCTCGGAGACGATCCCCTTGGTACGCGCAGCGGCGATGGAGACCGCGTTGTCGAAGGCGAGCGGCCCGTCGAGCAGGCCGCCAGTGATCTGGCCGCGATCAGCCATCTTGCACAGCGCCGCCGCGTCCAGCGTGGCCGTCATCGTCGGGCTCACCGTCTCGACCGCGGCCAGGATCGCGACCTTGGGTTCGCGCACGCCGATTACCTGCGCCAGCTCGATGGCGTTGCGGATGATGTCCGCCTTCTGTTCCAGAGTCGGGGCGATATTGATCGCCGCATCGGTGACGATGAACGGGCGCGGATAGGCCGGTGTCTGTAGCAAAAAGCAATGGCTGACCCGACGCTTGGTGCGCAACCCTGCCGCAGTCGAAACCAGCGCGGACATCAGCTCGTCGGTATGCAGGCTCCCTTTCATCAGGGCTTCGACTTCACCTGTGGCCGCCAGGGCGACGGCTTGCTGCGCGGCGGCGTGGCTGTGGGGTGCGTCCACAATGGCGACGTCGGCCAGATCCAGCCCGGCCTCCGCGGCGACTGCCTCCAGCCGCGCCTGTGGCCCGACCAGCACCGGTTCGATCAGTCCCGCATGGCGTGCTTCGAGCGCAGCGGACAGGCTGGGAGAATCGCAGGGGTGGACGACAGCCACACGAATCGGTTGCAAGTGCGCGACATGCGCCAGCAGGCTTTGCAGGCCTGTGCGGCCCTGCGCATTCGGGTGGATTTCCGGCAACACGGTGCGCGTTCGTTCCAAGCGTTCGGTGGGCGCCACGACCTCTACCTGGCCTTGGAAAACCGCTACCCCCTCCTGGTTGGTGCAGGTGCAGGCCAGCGTGACATGGTGGTTGGCCGTGTCCTTGCTGGTCACCTGCATC
>JAKOZI010000268.1 GCA_029780075.1 Pseudomonadota bacterium | reverse complement strand
ACCGGCCACGCCAAGCCCGGCGACACCGGTACCGACTGGCGCGCGCTGGCGCACACGGCCTACCAGGCCAAGCTGACTTTGGTGATTTACATGGGTGTGAGCGGTGCCGCCCACATCCAGGACGAACTGCTGTACGGCCTGCCCGACACCACCCCCGTGGCCATCGTGCACAACGCCAGCCTGCCCACGCAACGCCATGCGGTCTGCACGCTGGGCGAGCTGCAGACCACCATCGCCCGCGAAGGCCTGGCCAGCCCCAGTGTCATCGTGGCCGGTGATGTGATGCAGGGCCTGCTGGCCGCAGCCCAGGTCCCCGAACGGGAACCCCTGGGCCAGACGCGCACCGCCTGAGCGTTCAGGCAGCCGCGAGCTGCTGGTTTTGTGGTGTGCGCGTAGCCCCCACCGCCAGCAACGCCAAGGCCAGCGCCAGGGTGTAGTGCATCAATTGCACGGTGTTGAACAAGCCCAGGTAGTTGCTGTCGGCCTTGCCAGTAGCCGCCACCACAAAGCTGCCCAGCAAAGCCAGCGTGCCCGCCAAGCCCCAGGTATTGCGCTGCTGCACCGCCGTCCAGGCAATCACCAGCGCACACACACCCGGCACCACCTGCGACCAGAGCGCCAGACCGGCCAGCGTCAGCACGATGCCGACGCCCCCCACGACCAGCACAAAACGCCCGACCGCCGCGCCACGTGTGGCCAGCGGCGCATCCGGCCAACGCAGGCCTGATGCAAGCAACGGAAACGCAGCACAGGCGGCCAGCAGGCTGGTGAAACGGTGTGGCCCCAGCATCTCGGCCCAGCCCGAATACCGCAGCACACCCAGGCAGGCCGCCAAACCGATCAGGCCGGCAGCCACTGCCACAGCAGGCCGCTGGCGCAGGTGAAACCACAGGATGGCAGCACACACCAGCAGCAGCACCAGATCCGACAAGGCGTCCGGGTTCATGCTGCCACTCCCACCGCGTTGGCAGGGGCGACGGACTGGCGATTCAGCCAGACCACACTGCCCACACACAACACCAGCAATGCACCCTTGAGCAGCAGCGGCGCCTCAAAGCCAAACCACTGCGGCACGGCGGCGAACGACACACCCAGCGCCAGCAGACGCACCTGCTCCAGCCACTTGCCCCAGACAAAACGCTCAAGCAGCGCCCCCAGCGCCACCGCCGTGACCAGAATGCCCAGCGCGTACACCGCGGCCGTGCCTCTGTCCAGACCCTTAGCCACACCGATGAAATGCGAAACAAAAGGCACCAGCACCGCGCACTGCAGCGCCACGTACCAGCGCAGCGGCGCGGGGGTTTGCACATCAAAGCGGGTAAAGGTGCGGGGCTCGAAATGTTCGATGGGTTCGTCGGTCCAGCCGCCCGGTGGCGCCACCCAGACACCCAGCTTGGCGCGCCAGCCTTTTGCCGCACGGGAC
>JAKOZI010000180.1 GCA_029780075.1 Pseudomonadota bacterium | reverse complement strand
AATCTGGTCGTCGCCGGTACGCAGTCGGCGGTCCTGATGGTCGAGTCGGAGGCCAGGGAACTCTCGGAGGAAGTCATGCTCGGTGCCGTGGTCTATGGGCACCAGCAGATGCAGGCGGCGATCGACACCATCAACGAACTGGCCGATGCAGCCGGCAAACCGGAATGGGACTGGACACCGGCAGCGAGAAACGAAGCGGTCCACGGCAAGCTCGACCAACTGGTCGATGCCGAGCTGCAGGAGGCCTACCGGATCACCAGCAAACAGCTACGCAGCCAGCGCATCAAGGAGATCACCGCCTACGCCGTCGAGGTCCTGACCGCCGGTGACGACGCCCCGGACGCCAACGCGGTGCGCAACATGGTTTCCGCCGCCGAAGCGCGCATCGTACGCGGCCGCATCCTGGCCGGCGAGCCAAGAATCGACGGTCGCGACACGCGTACGGTCAGGCCGATCGCGATCCGCTCGGGCGTTTTGCCGCGGGCGCACGGTTCGTCCCTGTTTACCCGTGGTGAAACCCAGGCCATCGTCGTGGCCACGCTCGGCACCGGCCGTGACGAGCAGATCATCGACGCGCTGTCCGGCGAATATCGTGACCGTTTCATGCTGCACTACAACTTCCCTCCCTATGCAACCGGCGAATGCGGACGCGTCGGCACGCCAAAGCGGCGTGAGATCGGACATGGCAGGCTGGCCAAACGGGCACTACTGGCCGTGCTGCCATCGGTGGAAGACTTCTCGTACTCGATCCGCGTCGTCTCCGAGATCACCGAATCCAACGGTTCGAGTTCGATGGCCAGTGTCTGCGGCGCCTCGCTGGCCCTGATGGATGCGGGTGTGCCGCTCAAGGCACACGTCGCCGGAATCGCCATGGGTCTGATCAAGGAGGGCAATCGCGTCGCCGTGCTGACCGACATCCTCGGCGACGAGGATCACCTCGGCGACATGGATTTCAAGGTCGCCGGTACCGATTCCGGGGTCACCGCGCTGCAGATGGACATCAAGATCCAGGGCATCACCAAGGAGATCATGCAGGTCGCCCTGGCGCAGGCCGGCGAAGCACGCCTGCACATTCTCAAGCAGATGCAGGACTCGATGTCCGGACACCGCGAGGAAGTCTCGACCTACGCCCCGCGCCTGTACACCATGAAGATCAACCCCGAGAAGATCCGCGACGTGATCGGCAAGGGCGGTGCGGTGATCCGGGCGATCACCGAGGAAACCGGGACGACCATCGACATCAAGGACGACGGCACGATTACCATCGCCTCGGTCAGCGGTGACGCGGCCGATGCCGCGCGGGCGAGAATCGAGTCGATCACCGCCGACGTCGAAGTCGGCAAGGTCTATGACGGCACCGTGCTCAAGCTGCTCGACTTCGGCGCCATCGTCAGCATCCTGCCTGGACGAGACGGCCTGCTGCATATTTCGCAGATTGCCAACGAACGCGTCAATGCCGTCGCCGATTATCTCAAGGAAGGCCAGAAAGTGCGCGTCAAGGTACTCGAAGCCGACGAGAAGGGTCGCGTGCGCCTGTCGATGAAAGCCCTGACGGTCGAAGAGGGTGGAGCCGGGGCAGCAGCGCCGGCGTCGTAACCACGCAACAGCAGATCAAAAAAAGGACGCCACGGCGTCCTTTTCTGCTTCGCGCGCGGCAAATTCGTCCGCGCTGCACACGTCTGGGACCGCCTATTTGGCGATCTGCTTCTCGCGCACCTCTTCCAGCGTCTTGCAGTCGATGCACAGCGTCGCCGTCGGCCGCGCTTCCAGACGCTTGATGCCGATCTCGACGCCGCAGGCCGCACAGTAGCCATAGTCGCCACTGTCGATACGCGCGATGGTTTCCTCGATCTTCTTGATCAGCTTGCGCTCGCGGTCACGGTTGCGCAACTCGATGGCGATGTCGGTTTCCTGGCTCGCACGATCAATGGGATCAGCAAAAACCGTCGCTTCATCCTTCATCGTGTGCACCGTGCGCTCGATGTCTTCCATCAACTGCCGCTTGAGGGCTTCGAGGATGCCGCGAAAATGAGCCAGCTGATCGCTGTTCATGAACTCCTCGCCCGGTTCCGGTACGTAGGGAGTGAAATGCTTGTGGAGCAATTCTTCAGCCATGTTCGAAGACCCTGTTTTCTGTTTGCAAAAAAAGACGACTAGATATCAGAAATAGCAGCGTCTGGCAAGCAACGGTCTGCTGATCGCTTACCACCTATCATGTTTCGGCCCCCTGGAAGAACTTGGGGAGAGGCAGTGCGCTGGCAGCGCGTCTCAAGAGCAGGCGGAGGCCGCGTTTGAACCAGGAAAGGGCACTGCGATAGGCTTTGCGGACACTCCAATGGTTGGGGTCGGTCTGCTCACGGGCTTTTTTTCAGTGGCGGTGGGATTGCAGCGGGCGTCCTCCTGCCCGGCCTGAACACACCAGTACATAGCCAGCGCCATGATCAGGATAAGGCAATCGAGACGCTTGGGCGCTTCGAGTTTCGTATCCTCCAGGCGGAAGCCGCGGCTCTTGAAGTCCGAGAACATCGGTTCGATGGCCCAGCGCGCGCCGTAGTCTCGGACCGCGGCCCGGTTGGGCGGACAATCCATCGCGATGATCCAGGGCTCGGGGTGTCCAGGCTCATGCAGCACGCCAATCGCCATTGGGATGCCCGCTTCGAACAGACGCGCATTCGCCTCATAGCGCTCACGCACGCCGGCGGCCAACTCGCCGGTGGTCCCGATGCCAGCGCAACCGACATCAACCAACAGGTTCCCCTTCAGGCGCAGCCGATACTGCCAGCCCGTCGCGAGGAGCCACTCGAACAAGGTCACGGAGGGGTAGAATCGATCCGCCAGCAGCATCACCGCCGCGCCTTCGGGCAACCACGCCCGTACCTCCTCCAGCAGCACCTGCTGCCCGGCAAAGCCAATATTGGCCTCGCCTTCCTCGATCCGCCACACCAGCGGCAGCGATCGGTCGCCGCAACGCACGCTGAGCATCAATACCGCGAAGCGATCGCCCAAGTCGGTTTGGTCCATCGACAGCAGTATCGCCTGCCCTCCCGCCGCCGCTTGCTCCAGCGCTCGGCGAGCGAAGGGTTCAAGCACCCCCGCACTGCGGATCAGCCGGTTCGTCAGCAGTCGCCGCAACCACTGCTCGCGCATGTCCGCACGTTCCGTGTCGAGCGCCAGCAGCGCCGACAACTCCATCGTGTTCGGTGTGCGCGCCTGAATCATCGCCGCCACCGCTAGCGGTAGCTTTTTCAGGATCGTCTTGCGCATCCCAGGGAGGGCCTCTTCCAGACCAAACCGTACCTCGTCCGCTAACTTATCTGTCTTTCCCATCGTATCAATGTGTTGCCTCGTAGTAATGAGAGATTACATTAAAAGTGATGGGTGGTAAGCGCCTTGCTGCAAGCGACTTGGGAAGCGACGCTTACTCGCCAATCACATCGGTATTGGCGGGCGTGGCGAAGCGGAACAACGAAGGCGCCAGCCTGGGATTGCGCTCGAGGTGCGAGAATGCCAGCGAGGTGATCTGGCCCAGGCTGTCGAACAGTTCCATCGCGCGCAGATCGTTGCCGGCAAAACCGAGACGAACCTTCTCGAAACCGCTGTCCTGGACTTTGGGAATCGCTTCGATCCATTCCATGCCATCGCGTTCGCCGGCTTCGCGCAGGCTGAAGCTCTTTTCGATCTGGGTATCGCCGGCGAGCAGCGAGGCCGGCGTTCCGCCGAGCGCGGTACCGGCTTTCCTGACCGTGACCTGGCGCAAATCCGGGTCGTGGATCCAGACTTTTTCACCGTCCCCCAGCAGCAACTGGCTGTAGGGCTTCTCGATCTGCCAGCGAAACTTGCCGGGGCGCGAGAACATCATGACCCCGCTCGAGGTCTGCGCCTGGCGCCCGTTCCTGGCGATAACGGTCTGCGTGAAGTCGGCACGCACCGTCCGGGTCGATTCCAGGAACTGGTGCAACTTGTCGATCGCCCCCGCGCCTGCCACCTGCGCAGCCAGCAGGCAGGCGGCTGCGAAGAGGCCGCGCCGGATCATTCTTCCTCCTTGCGGGCCAGGACTTCGCGCCCGCCACGAGCGTCCATGGCGGAAACCAGTCCAGCCTTCTCCATCGCCTCGATCAGGCGGGCCGAGCGGTTGTAGCCGATGCGCAGGTGCCGCTGCACCAGTGAGATCGACGCGCGTCGATTCTTCAACACCACTTCGACCGCCTGGTCATAGACCGGATCGGCCTCCCCATCGGTGTCCAGGCCAGCCTTCTCGCCGCCACCTTCGCCGTCCTCATCTCCGACGCCGCCCTTGAGCACGCCATCGACGTAATCCGGGGTACCCGTTTTCTTCAGGAAGTCGACGACTCGATGCACTTCGTCATCGGCGACAAAAGCACCATGGACGCGGGTCGGATAGCCCGTTCCCGGTGCCAGATAGAGCATGTCGCCCTGGCCAAGCAGCGTCTCGGCACCCATTTGGTCGAGGATGGTGCGCGAGTCGATTTTTGACGACACCTGGAATGAGATACGCGTCGGGATGTTAGCCTTGATCAGGCCGGTGATGACGTCGACCGACGGTCGCTGTGTGGCGAGAATCAGGTGAATGCCCGAGGCGCGGGCCTTTTGGGCCAGGCGGGCAATCAGTTGCTCGACGGTCTTGCCGGAAACCATCATCAGGTCGGCGAGTTCGTCGATCACGACGACGATGTACGGTAGTATCGACAGCGGTTCGGGAGCGTCCGGGGTCAGCGATACCGGGTTGGCGATTTTCTCGCCGCTCTTCTCAGCGTCACGGATGCGCTGGTTGAGTCCGGACAGATTGCGCACCCCCATCGCGGACATCAGCTTGTAACGCTTTTCCATCTCGGCGACGCACCAGTTGAGCGCATTGGCGGCGTGCTTCATGTCGACCACCACCGGTGCGAGCAGGTGCGGGATGCCCTCGTAGATCGACAGTTCGAGCATTTTGGGGTCGACCAGGATCAGCCGTACCTGGTCGGGCTCGGCCTTGTAGAGCAGCGACAGGATCATCGCGTTGATACCGACCGACTTGCCGGAGCCGGTTGTGCCAGCTACCAGCAGGTGCGGCATCTTGGCCAGATCGACCACCAGCGGCTGGCCGCTGATGTCCTTGCCGAGGGTGATCGTCAGCGGCGAGTTCAGTTCATGGTATTCCTTGCTGGAGATGATTTCCAGCAAGCGCACCACTTGACGCTTCGGGTTCGGGAGTTCGATCGCCATCGACGACTTGCCCGGCACCGTTTCGACGACGCGTACCGAGGTCAGCGACAGCGAGCGCGCCAGATCCTTGGCCAGGTTGAGGATCTGCGCCCCCTTGACGCCCACCGCCGGTTCAAATTCATAACGGGTGATGACCGGCCCCGGGAAGGCCGCGGTCACCGTGACCTGCACGCCAAAATCCGCGAGTTTGCGCTCGATCAGACGCGAGGTGTATTCAAGGGTTTCCGGGCGGATGCGGTCACTCTGCGGCGGCGCCGGTTCGAGCAGATGCAGGGGCGGCAGCAGGGCACCCTCGACGGCGTCGGGAAAGAGCGCAGGTTGTCGCTCGCGGGCGATGCGCTTGTCAACTTTCAGCGCAAGTGGTGGTGTCGTGATCGCACCTGCTTTCTCACTCGGGAGAGGCTCTGGCTGCAGGGCTGCGTCAGGCTGCTCGTCTTGCGGCGGCAGCGGTGTCGAGGTGGCTGCCGGCTCGGGCCTGTCGGCGAGGGACGGCTGCGGCCCTTCGGCGAGCGTCGGTTCCCGAGCGTCGCTGCGCTTGATCCCTTGCTTCAGTGGTGGAGGGGTGACCGTCTCGGGTTTCTCGGTCAGGGAGGGTTCATGCGCCTCGCCCCGCTTCTTCTCGCCATCGACCACCGCTTTGCGTTCGCGCGCGACTTCGCGGCCGATGCGCCGGTCCTGCCAGCGCTCGAACAGCTTGCCAACGCCGACAACCGCCTCTTCAAGGAGTGTTCCGGCGCGTTCCGCAGCGCTGATCCACGACATGCCGGAGAAGATGCTCCAGCCAAGGCTCAGCATCGCCAACAGGGTCAGCGTCGCGCCGGTATAGCCCAGGTAGCGCACCGCGAAATCGCGCAACTCCAGGCCCATCACGCCTCCCGGACCGACCGGCAGCGTCGCCTTGAGGGTGTAGAAACGCAGGGTTTCGAGGCCACTGCTGGCGACGATCAGCACCACGAATCCAGCCAGAGCAATGTACAGCGGGCGGCGGTCGGTTGGTCGCTGACCGTCGAGTCGGCGGTAGCCCCACCAGACGAAGGCGAGCAGCAGGGCGATCCACCACCACGCCGAGACGCCGAAGACGTACAGCATCAAATCAGCCAGCCAGGCACCGCTGCGACCAGCCGGGTTATGCAGCGTCGTGGCATGCACGGCGTGCGACCAGCCAGGGTCGGCCCGATGGTAACCCCACAGGGAGAGCGCGAGAAAACTCGCGACGACGATCAGGACCAGCCAGCGCGATTCCCGCAGCAGAACCGCGATCTTCTCCGGCAGCGGACTCGGCGCTCTGGACGGAGACGTCGTCCTGCCGGCAAATTTGTTCAGCAAAGCCATCAGTTTCGGACGGGGAGTGGGAATGGGAAAATGGGGTTCAGGGCTGCGGTGGGGCGGTGACTGGGGCGGGGACGCGCTTTTCGAGAATGACGATGCGACCTTCTTCGGCCCGGAAGTAGCCGCGATTTTCCAGATCCTTCATCACCCGGCTGACCATTTCTCGCGAGGCCCCGATCATCTTGGCGATATCCTGTTTGGTCAGCCGCCGACGGATCACGCGTTCCCCGTGCTCGTCTTCCGAGAAATCCAGGAGCAACTTGGCGACGCGACCATAGACGTCGAGCAGCGCCAGACTTTCGATATTGCGATCCGCTTCACGCAGCCGCTGCACGAGGCTTTTCATGATGTTCAGGCAGAGGTCGAAGTTCTCGGCCAGGCAACGTTTGAAGTCGGTCTTGGTAATCACCAGCAGTTCGCAGGTTTCGGTGGCGACCACGTCTGCTGAACGCGGGCTGCCATCGATCAGTCCCATCTCGCCGAAGAACTCTCCGGGGCCGAGCAGGGTCAGAATCACCTCGCGTCCCTCTTCGTCGCTGTTGAGCACCTTGGCGCCGCCGCTGATCAGGACGTACAGCGAATCAGTGCTGTCGCCGGCGCGAACGATGGTGGTCTGGCGCGTTACCCGACGATGAAACGCGACTTTTGCGATCTGTTCGAGTTGCGAATCGGGTACGCCGGCAAAAATCGGGATGCTGTGCAGCAAAGTCAGGCTGGGGCCTCTCCTGGGTTGCTCGACCTGCATGTTCATGGGCCAATCTTTCATCAAGTGAAGTGATTTCTATCAAAGGCTTGCGCCGGGATTATAAGGCACTTTGCCGCATTTCGAAGGAAACCCGCCACGAACTTGGCGCCGGGAGCTTGCGTTTTGCCGGTTATAATTTTTCCATCACCCACCACCAGAGCGAACAAGATGAACCAAGCAACCCGCCACTGCCGCCTGCTGATCCTCGGATCAGGCCCTGCCGGCTATACTGCCGCGGTCTATGCTGCGCGAGCCAACCTGCAGCCGGTGTTGATCACCGGCATGGCCCAGGGAGGACAGTTGATGACCACCACCGACGTCGACAACTGGCCTGCCGATGCGCAGGGCGTGCAGGGGCCGGATCTGATGCAGCGCTTTGAAGAGCATGCGCGTCGTTTCGAAACCGAGATCATCTTCGATCACATCCACACCGCGCGGCTGACCGAAAAGCCCTTTACCCTGATCGGCGATTCCGGCGCTTACACCTGCGACGCGCTGATCATCGCTACCGGGGCTTCGGCCCAATACCTGGGCCTGCCTTCCGAAGAGACTTATGCCGGTCGTGGGGTTTCCGCCTGTGCCACCTGTGACGGTTTCTTCTATCGCAATCAGCCGGTAGCCGTCATTGGCGGCGGCAACACGGCGGTCGAGGAAGCGCTCTACCTGGCGAATATCGCCAGTCACGTTACCCTCGTACATCGACGCGACAAGCTGCGCAGCGAAAAGATATTGCAGGACAAACTGTTTGCCAAGGAACAGGCCGGCAAGGTCACGATCCGTTGGAACTGCATGCTCGACGAGGTGCTCGGCGACGCCTCCGGGGTTACCGGCATGCGCATTCGAAACAGGCTCACCGACACCACCGAGGAACTGCAGTTGATGGGCGTCTTCATTGCCATCGGCCACCGGCCGAACACCGAACTTTTCGTCGGTCAGCTCGCAATGGACGGCGGCTATCTGGTCACGCAGTGCGGACGCCAAGGCAATTTTACGGCAACCTCAATCGCCGGCGTCTTTGCTGCTGGCGACGTTCAGGATCACATTTACCGGCAGGCCTGTACTTCAGCGGGCAGCGGCTGCATGGCGGCGCTCGATGCCGAGCGCTACCTCGACAGCCTCGGTCTGGCCGGCTGAGAGTGGGGCGGGTTCCCAGCGAGCGAGGCCCTCGACATGCGTGCGCGACCGACACGAGGAGCGATGCCGGCGATGAACCTCTGCGATCGACCCGATGCCGAAGATGTGGCCGCGTTTCTCGCCGCGGTCGATGGGGCGACGCCGCTGCGCAAGTTTGATCGCGTCAGCTTTGATCCGCCCAGGCCAAGCCCGCGACCACGGCAACGCGAACTCGACGAAGCGGCGGTCATCAGCGAAATGCTGCATGCGCCTCTGGGCATCGACGACTGGCTCGACCTCGGCGGTGCCGACTCTTTTCTGCGCAACGGACTGCCACGCACCCTGCTGCGTGATCTGCGTCGCGGGCGCTGGAGTATCCAGGATCACGTGGACCTGCACGGCATGAACAGGCACGAGGCGCACGCGCAAGTGGCGCTGTTCATTGCCGAGGCACTGGCGGCGGGCAAGCGCTGCCTGCGTATCGTACACGGCCGCGGGCATGGTTCTCCGGGTCGGGAGGCGATCCTGCGTCAGTGGGTCAAGGTCTGGCTCGGTCGCTGCCAGGAGGTGCTGGCGTTTTGTCACGCGCCGCCCAACGACGGCGGTGATGGTGCCCTGTGGGTGTTGCTGAAGGCTGGCGGCAAACTCCGCCCATAGGCGCCCCGGCTAATCAGATCGCTGCCTCGTCGACTTCACCCGTGCGGATGCGGACCACCTGCTCGACGGTGCTGACGAAGATCTTGCCGTCGCCGATTTTGCCGGTACGTGCGGCCTTGACGATGGCGTCGATGGCGTTCTCCACTGCCGTATCGGAAACGACGATCTCGATCTTCACCTTGGGCAGGAAATCAACCACATACTCCGCCCCACGATAGAGTTCGGTGTGGCCCTTCTGGCGGCCGAATCCCTTCACCTCGGTGACCGTCAGGCCGGTCACGCCAATCTCGGACAAGGCCTCACGCACTTCGTCGAGCTTGAATGGTTTGATGATCGCTTCAATTTTTTTCATGGCCTCTGCTCCTGGGAAGATCGTAAAGAAATCGTATCAGAAATCCGGCTTCCGTAAGTGATCAGTAGGGGTCGCGGTAGCGATTGGTGATCGGGAAACGCCAATCCTTGCCGAAACCGCGCTGCGTTACCCGGATGCCTACGGGTGCCTGACGTCGCTTGTACTCGCTGATCTTGAGCAAATGGACGACACGGCGCACGTCGGCTTCGGCGTAACCACGGGCAATGATCTCGCGCGGACTGAGGTCCTTTTCCATGTACGCCTCGACGATGGCATCGAGCACTGCGTAGGGCGGCAGACTGTCCTGGTCGGTCTGGTCCGGTTTCAACTCCGCAGAGGGCGGGCGATTGATGATCCGCTCGGGAATGACGTACGAACGCGTGTTGCGCCAGCGCGAGAGGCGATAGACCAGCGTCTTGGCGATGTCCTTGATCACCGCGAAACCGCCCGCCATGTCGCCGTAGAGCGTGCAGTAACCGACCGCCATTTCCGACTTGTTGCCGGTGGTCAGGACCAGCGAACCGGTCTTGTTCGAGAGGGCCATCAGGATCATGCCGCGAATCCGGGCCTGCAGATTTTCTTCGGTGGTATCGGCCGGCAGGCCCGCAAACTGCTTCTCGAGCATGCTGCCAAGGGTCAGCATAGCTGGCTCGATGGCGATTTCATCGTAGCGGACGCCGAGCAGGCGGACCATCTCACGTGACTCCGAGAGGCTTAGTTCGGCAGTGTATGGGGAAGGCATCATCACCGCCCGCACCTTGTCGGCGCCGAGAGCGTCAACTGCGATGCACAGCGTCAGCGCCGAGTCGATGCCACCTGAAAGGCCGATGATGGCACCAGGAAAACCGTTCTTGCCAAGGTAGTCGCGCACCCCGAGCACCAGCGCCTGGTAGACCTCGGCTTCCAGGCACGGTGCGGCAACGATGGTTCCCGGCTGTGGTTCGCCATCGACGAAGTCGACCACCATCAGCGCTTCCTCGAACTGCGGCAACTGACAGCACAGTTGCCCGCGTGAGTCGAGCACGAACGACCCCCCGTCGAAGACCAGTTCGTCCTGTCCGCCGGCAAGGTTCGCGTAAACCACCGGCAGGCCGGTAGTGGCGATACGTTGGCGCAGGACTTCGGTACGTCGCTCGCGTTTCCCCATGTGGTATGGGGAGGCATTGAGCACCAGCAATATCGCCGCTCCGGCCGCGTGCGCCAGATCAGCGGCGCCAGGCTCCCAGACGTCGGCGCAGATGTTGACGCCGCAGCGAATGCCTTTGAGCGTCAGGACACAAGGCCCGTCACCAGAGTCGAAATACCGCTCTTCGTCGAAGACCTCGTAGCTGGGCAAACGCTGCTTGTAATAGGTTGCCAGCCGCTGTCCATCGTTGAGGAGCGTTGCGGCGTTGTAGCAGTGCGGGCCGCGCTTTTCCGGGTGACCGACGAGGACGGCAATGCCTTGCAGGCTTTTGGCCAGGGCATCAAGTTCGCGTTCACAGGTTTCGCAGAAGTCGGCGCGCAGCAGCAGATCCTCGGGAGGATAACCGCAGAGCGCCAGTTCGGGTGTCAGCAACAGGTCGGCACCCTGTTGCCGGGCACGCTCGGCAAAACCGAGGATCCGCGCGCGGTTGCCGGCGAAGTCGCCAACCGTGGCATTGATCTGGGCAATCGCAATCTTCAGGGACATAAGCACAGGTACCAGAAAAAGGGGCGCACGTGCGCCCCCCGATCAGCGTGGCGGAAAAAGCGGTTCAGAAAGCCGGCTTTTCTTTGGCATTCTCGTAGGCCCGCACGCCTTCCATGATTTCCTTCTTGGCTTCGTCGCTGCCCAGCCAGCCGGCGACCTTGACGAACTTGCCACGTTCGAGGTCCTTGTAGTGGGCAAAGAAGTGCGCGATCTGATCCAGGATGACCTGGGGAAAGTCGCGCGGTGACTCGATGTCGCGATACATCGACGTGAGGCTATCGACCGGGACTGCGAGCAGTTTGGCATCCTGTCCTGCTTCGTCTTCCATGGCCAGCATGCCGATCGGCCGACAGCGTACGACGACCCCGGGGTGCAGGGCGAACTGAGTGACCACCAGCACATCGACCGGGTCACCATCACCGGCAATGGTGTGTGGAATGTAGCCATAGTTGCAGGGGTAGTGCATGGCAGTGGACATGAAACGATCGACGAAGACCGCGCCGCTGTCCTTGTCCACTTCGTATTTCACCGGATCGGCATGCATCGGTATCTCGATGATGACGTTGAAATCATTGGGAAGTGCTTTGCCGGAGGGCACGCGATCTAGGCCCATGTTCGTGGTCTCTCTACTGGTTGCGGGAACAGCAATTATACCCCCGCCCAGGGTTGTACCGGTCATGTCGGCCGGTTCGGTCATTCACTGCACGGCAAAGGCCAAGCGCGCTGGCTCGGCAGCTGCATCATCTGCCGGGTCATGAGACGCCGGCGCTGGGGCGCTGGCTGATGCGGTCCCGCCAGGCCTGCAGACGGTGCATGCCCTCATCGGCAGGACGGAACTTCATCAGTCCGCGCGCGAATTCGAGAGCGCAGAAAGCGGTGATGTCGGCGATCGTGAAGCGCTGTCCAGCCATATAGGGCTCGCTGGCGAGTTTGCGATCCAGCCAGCGCGCCACTTCTCGCACCTTCTCGGCTTGCGAGTGGCCGAAGTCGGGGAACTGCGGCTGTTCGAGTGGCGCCAGGCCGGGATGAGTGTGGCGAATCCAGTTGGCGATGCCTCCGAAGAGGTACAGTTCCACCCGGCGGTCAGCCATTTCGATGAAGGCGCGCTCTTCAAAATCATTGCCCATCAGGTTGGGTTCTGCGACCAAGCCTTCCAGGTAGGTACAGATGGCTCTTGTCTCACCGAGCGAGCGCCCGTCGTCGAGTTCGAGCACCGGCAGCTTGGCCAGCGGACTCCTGGCGCGAAAGGCAGCACTCAGGTGCTGGCCACTGCCGATGTCGACGATCTCCTGTTCGATGCCGGTCAAACCCTTCTCGGCAATGAACATCAGCACTCGGCGGGGGTTCGGTGCTCTTGGTGAGACATAAATTTTCATCGTTCCCTCACTGTTCGTAACATGCTGTATGGTTGGACATGATGCCGTGACGAGAGCAAGAGCGCCTCAAACGCCGCTCTGGCGCGACTGCCCGATCTCGACCATTCGGCGCGCCTCCTCTGCGAACTGCCGTGCCAGGTCGGGGTCGGCATCCCGATCGATCGGCGAGGGTGGCGTGTTGATTCCTTGTTGCACTGCCGGGCGACGGCGTATCTGCTCCAGCCAGCGTTGCAGATGGGGCAGCTCGGCGAGATCCACGCCCGACCAGCGATGCGTGCGAACCCAGGCCCAGTTCGCGATGTCAGCGATCGAATAGTCACCGGCCAGGTACTCATGCTCCTTGAGGTGCCCATCGAGAACGCGAAACAGTCGTCGGCACTCACCCTGATAGCGGTCTATCGCGGGCTGAATCTTTTCGGGGAAATAACGGAAGAAAACATTGGCCTGGCCCATCATCGGTCCTACCCCACCGACCTGGAACATCAGCCACTGGATGGCGCGGGATCGGCCCCTGGCGTCATCGGGCATCAGGCGCCCGGTTTTTTGAGCCAGATAAAGGAGAATCGCGCCCGATTCAAAGACCGCGAAATTCTCTTCTGCGCGATCGACGATCGCCGGGATTCGCCCGTTCGGGTTGATCGCCAGAAACCAGGGTTGCTTCTGCTCACCCTCTGACAGCTTCAGCGCGTGTACCCTGTAGGGCAGAGCGAGTTCCTCCAGGGCAATCGAGATTTTGTGCCCGTTGGGTGTCGCGGCGGTGTAGAGGTCGATCATTCTGGTCTCACGCATCGGGTTTGCCGTCCACCCGTGGTTGCAGGAGGTAGGGCACATAGCGCCAGGACAGTACCGCAAAGCAGGTAAACCAGCAAGCCGCAGCGAGGCCAATCCAGCGCAGGTAACCCGCCGGATCGAACTGCGGGAGGATGATGCGGATCACGAAACCGGCAATCATGATCCAGAGTACTGCCTTGTCGAGCCGGTCGAAGATGATTTTTCGGCCGGTGTGGCCGTTGGCGATGCGGATCAGCATTGCGGGGATGATCAGGCCCATGGCGCCGAAGGTAAACACGTGCATTGACAACGAGCCTAGCCATCCCGGCGTTACGAGCTGCTCGATGAACTGCAACAGCAACTGGGCGACGATGGCGAGATAGCCGAGGTACATGATGCCGATATCGAGTCGGCGCATCGCCAGTTGCGGCTTCCAGAAGACGAAGCGGCCACTCAGCAGCAGTGCCAGCAGCAGTGCCAGCCACGGCGCAATCTGTGTCGGCAGCAGGCCGACGAACACGAGCAATAAGGCCAGCAGTTTGATCGCCCGATCAAGTGGCGCGCTGCGCAGGATGTCGGCCTGCACGGCGTTCTTCATGAACTGCGTAACGGTTCTTTCGAGCATCACCAGGAATACGACGCGGAACAATCCAAGGGTCATGGCGGCGCCGACCTGGAAGTGGTCTTCGCTGAGCAACAGGTTCTTGGCGACCAGGAACAGTGGCAGGACGATCAGGAAAAAAGTGTTGTCCGGGAAGGAATCATCCTGATGGTGTCGGATCAACGTCCATAGCAGCATCAGGACGATCATTGCCAGAAAGAGGTTGCTGAAAAAGCGGAACACGAGCGGTGGCAAGATTCCTGCGTACCACATTCCAGCGCGTTCGAGCAGCCAGGCGCTGACCAGCAGCATCAGCGCCTGGCCGTGATAGCCGCGAATCTTCACCCAGTTCCTGGTGGCGGTGAGCAGGAAGCCGCCGAGAACCGCCCAGCCGAAGCCGAAGAACATTTCGTGGGCGTGCCACTGCGCTGGTGAGAATGGTGTTGCTGGCGGTGCCAATATTCCCGAGAAGATCAGCGCCCAGAGTACGGGCAGGCTGAGTCCGGACAAGCAGGCGAGGGTAAAGAAGGGTCTGAAACCGACCAGCCATAGCGGGTGGTTCGAAAAGCTCATGCTCGCGGGGTCTCGGTCAGTTACGGCGTGAGAAAGCAGGAAGACTGCAGGGGTGGATGGCTGCCCAGTATAGCGGGATGACCGGTGCCTGTCGCCAGTCGGATCCGCACGCCGCCGCGGCACAGTGCCCTGCGGGCTAGAACGGCGGCGGACTGCAGAAACGCATCCGACGATCCGTTGCGGGATGCGTGAAAGCCAATTCATCGGCGTGCAGCAGAAGGCGATCGGATTTGGCGACGGTCGTGGCGTCGGCGTAAAGCATGTCCCCGACGATGGGGTGCCCGAGTGCCTGCAGGTGCACACGCAACTGGTGTGTGCGACCGGTTTCAGGCGACAGGGCGAGGCGCGAGGTGTCATCTGACGCGGTGTGACTCAGGAACCGGTAACGCGTGAGCGCGGGCTTGCCAGCCTGTCGGTCAACCTTCTGGCGTGGATGATTCGGCCAGTCAACAGCGAGTGGCAGATCAATGACACCGGTGACCGACAACGGACACCCCATGACGACCGCCAGATAGCGCTTCTCGACCCGTCGCTGCGCGAATTCGTGACTCAGTCGCCGCTGCATTTCCTTGCCACGCGCCAGCAGGAGCAGGCCTGAAGTCGGCATGTCAAGGCGATGCACGATCAGCGCGTCGGGATACTCGGCCTGGACGCGCAGCACCAGGCAGTCCTGTTTGTCTTCGCCGCGACCGGGTACCGAGAGCAGTCCGGCCGGTTTGTTTGCCATCAGCAGCCAGGAGTCGACGTACAGGATGTCCAGCGCGTCGTTGGGTGGCGGGCGGTAGGGTGGCGGGGGCGGAACATTCTGCGCAGTGCCGGTGGGTGCCATGGGCGAATCGGGACAAGGTTCGGTAAACGAGCGGTGTGGCTCCGCACCGTGATGATCTGGTAAAGAGGGCGTTGCCAATGGATATGCTGGGTATTCGGCCGGTGCAGGGGTTGCAGTCAGCAGGGACCAAATCTTGACGTTGACCGGCGGTTGCGCGGGTGTCGGCCGTTCAATCACTTTGGCGGCGAAGCGCGATGGCACGCAGGAATTCGCTGCGCAGCTGCGCGGAGCGCTCGAACTCGCCGCTGAAGGACTGGGTGATCACGCGCTCGTCGCCACGCCGGTCTTCACCAAGCAGCAGGCACAATTGTTCGGCTTCGACCACGCAAGCAGCGCCACGCGCCTTCCCGTGCCGCATCAGCGCGTCGGCGATGTCGCGAGTCATCCATTCCTGATAGGTGAAGCGATGGCCGATGGCGTCGACCAGGCGCGCGATGCGGCCAAAGCCGTGCAGGCGACCACCCGGCAAGTAGGCGACGTGCGCCAGGCCGCGAAAAGGTACCAGGTGATGCGGACAGACCCCGTGGATGGCAATGCCGCGGACCACCACCAGGTCGCTGCGGTGATCGGCAAAACCGTCACCGAGTGCTGCCGCCGGATCGAGGTCGTAGCCGCCGAGCAGGCGCCGTTGCCATAGCTCGCGTACGCGCTGTGGTGTTCGCCCCATATGCGCGGCGTCCGGCGCAATGCCACAGGCGCTGAGCAGATCGCCGACTGCGCGCTCGAAGGCGGCTGCGTCGAACGCTTGCCGGCGCGGAATACCGATTTCGCATTCACGAGGGAACGAGAGTTCGTGGTGGCTGCTGTCATCCATGGCTGGCATTCATTGAGCGTTGTTTGGACCAAAGATAATACACGCGCTCAGTGATCACAGCCGTTTGAGGCACGCTCTGCGCAACGCTTTCGCCACCTCGCCGCCCGTGCGCGCGATTTCCTTGCATGCATCAAGCCATACAGGCATTTGATGAGCGATAATGCCGGGGTTGGGGGTCGTGGTGATCACCTATAGGCGAGTTGGGAACGCTGACGCGGGTTGGGAAGGGTAGGGATGAAGAGCGTTGATGATTTCCGTCTGCGGTTCGGCAACAAGGAACTGGTGCCGATCATGATCGGCGGCATGGGGGTGGATATTTCAACCGCCGAACTCGCGCTTGAAGCGGCTCGGCTTGGCGGTGTCGGACATATTTCCGATGCCATGGTGAATACCGTGGCCGATCGGCGTTTCAATGCAAAGTTCGTCAAGGACAAGCTCAGGCAGTACAAATTCAACGTCGCCAACTCCGACAAGTCGATGGTGCGCTTCGATCTCGGACAACTCGCCGAAGCCACCGAGATGCACGTTGGCCGAACCATGGAAGCGAAACGTGGTGACGGCCTGATCTTCGTGAACTGCATGGAGAAGCTGACCATGAACGCGCCTCGCGAGACTTTGCGCGTGCGCATGGCGGCGGCGCTCGATGCCGGCATCGACGGCATCACTCTGGCTGCCGGTCTGCACCTGGGGTCGTTTGCCCTGATCGAGGAGCATCCGCGTTTCCGCGACGCCAAGCTGGGAATCATCGTCTCCTCGCTGCGCGCCCTGCAATTGTTCCTGCGCAAGACCGCACGCTGCAACCGGCTACCGGACTATGTGGTGGTTGAAGGGCCACTGGCCGGCGGGCATCTGGGTTTCGGCATGGACTGGGCCCAGTATGACCTGGCGACCATCTTCGGCGAAATTCACCGTTATCTGCAGGCTGAACATCTGGATATTCCGCTGATTCCGGCGGGCGGTATCTTCACCGGGAGTGACGCCGTTTCCTTCCTCGACCAGGGGGCGGCGGCAGTTCAGGTGGCGACGCGTTTCACTGTGGCCAAAGAGTGTGGTTTGCCGGAAGACGTCAAACAACGCTATTTCGCTGCCAGTGAAGACCAGATCGAGGTCAACCAGATCTCGCCTACCGGTTACCCGATGCGCATGTTGAGCAACAGCCCGGCGATTGGCGACGGGATTCGGCCCAATTGCGAGGCCTATGGGTATCTTCTCGACAGCAGCGGCAGCTGTTCCTACATTACCGCGTATAACCGCGAGGTGGCGGCCAATCCTGGCGTCAAGAAGATATCGGTTCGGGACAAGACCTGTCTATGTACGCAAATGCGCAACTTCGATTGCTGGACCTGCGGTCACTATGCGTACCGCCTGAAGGATACGTCGAAGCGCTTGCCCGACGGCAGCTACCAGTTGCTGAGCGCAGAGCACATCTTCCTCGACTATCAGTTCAGCACCGACGGCAAGCTCCGGGTGCCGGAGTAGTGCACTGGCTGCGGCGTTCCTCCGCGACTGCGGACGGGCGTTAGCCGATGCTCAGTTATCGTCATGCCTTCCATGCCGGGAACCACGCCGATGTGCTCAAACATCTGGTGCTGGTGCAGCTTACGCGCTACCTCTGCCAGAAGGAGCAAGCCTTCTGGTACCTCGATACGCACGCCGGCGCGGGATCCTATGCTCTGGATTCCGCTGCGGCAGCCAAACTGGAGGAGTTTCGGGATGGTGTCGGTCGGCTGTGGGGGCGCAAGGATCTGCCGGCGGCTCTGGCTGATTACTTGGCGCTGGTGCGCAAGGTCAATCCCGACGGCGGTTTGAAGGTCTATCCCGGTTCACCCTTGCTGGCGCTCGCAATCATGCGCGCACAGGACCGCCTGCGCCTTTTCGAACTGCATAGCCGCGAAGTGCTGCGGCTGCGGGAGAATTTCCAGGCCTTCGGCAAGCAGGTGATCGTTCACCACAGCGATGGATTTGCGTCGCTCAAGGCCCTGTTGCCGCCGCCACCGAGGCGTGCCGTGGTGCTGATCGACCCGCCTTATGAAGAGCGCCGCGACTACGACCGGGTGGTGCATTCGCTCAAGGAGTGCCTGACACGCTTCCCGACTGGCACCTACATGCTGTGGTATCCGCAACTCACCAAGCTCGAAGCGCATGACTTGCCGCAACGCCTGCAACGCCTGTCGGCCAGCAACTGGTTGCAAGTGACGCTACGCATCCGCACCCCGGCCAGTGACGGTTTCGGAATGTACGGCAGTGGCCTGTACATCCTCAATCCGCCGTGGACCCTGCAGTCCACCTTGCAGGAGGTGATGCCCTATCTGGTCGGGGTGCTCGGGCAGGATGCCGGTGCCGGTTTTACGCTTGCGGGTCAGGTGTCCTGACGGGCGACCGGCCGTGAGTCAAGCCGTCGGAGCGCTCTGGATTGGCAGTGTCCGCTGCGTACTTGCGGCTCGAACCGAAACAGAGTTCCACCGGGTATCTGACGGCATTCCTGGCGAGTTTGGCACGTGCTGCGGCTTCAAGGTCGATGCCGGCATTTTCGGCGATCAGCAGCAGATAAATGAGGACATCGGCGCACTCGTCGTGGAGTGCTTCCCGAGCCCGGGCATCCTCGGCCAGGGCGGCCATGTCGGCATCGCTTTTCCACTGCGTCAATTCGAGCAGTTCACTGGCCTCGAGATTCAGCGAGACGATCAGGTTGCGCAAGTTGTGGAACTGCGCCCAGTTCCGTTGCTCGCGAAATTCGATGACTTCCGCCGTCAACGCCAGCAGACTCATGGGCTGCCGAAGAAACGTTGTTTGATGTCCTCGCGCAGGCTCATGCCGGTTGCGCGTGCGCGTCTGAGCAGTTCCCAGTAGTAGCGGTACGAGGCGCGGTCATGCAGTTTGCCATGGTGCTGGATCGGCCCCCATTCGCAATCCTGGGCGGCGACTAGGATTGCGGCTGCATCTTCGACTTCCGAGAAGTCGGGGCGCATGGCTTCGAAGATGGGCACGATCTGGTTGGGGTGAATACTCCACATGCGCAGGTAGCCGAACTCGTTGCGCGCGCGCTGCGCGTTGTCGCGGATGACATCGAGATCCTTGAGTTCGGTGGTCACGTTGTGTGACGGTACTGCGCCATTGGCCAGCGCGGCGGCTGAGATTTCACACTTGGCGCGGACGACCAGCGGATGCTCGAACTGACCTGGGCTCTGCATCGCTGAGCCCGGGATGGCGCCGTGGTGTGCGCTGACAAAATCCATAAGTCCGAAATCGAGCGATTCCACTGCAGACAACGCTGCGATATCCCAGACTTCACGCAGGGCACCATGCGTCTCGATCAGGACGTGTGCGGGAATCTGGCGTTCGAGCCCTGCTGCGGTGGTTGCGCGCGCCAACTCGCCCAGCAGCCTTCGGACATCGTCGCTCCCGCGCACTTTCGGCAGGGTGACGAACGCCAGGCGTCGCCCGGCACGGGTGACGATAATTTCGATGTCCTGTTGCCAGTGCGGATGGCTGAGGTCGTGAATGCGGACGCCAACGCGCCCGTGCTGGTTGGCGTCGGACATGATGACCGCGGCCACCATTTCGGCGTGTTCCCGGGCAGCACCGGCTGCGGCGCCATCCTCGCAGTCGCAGGTGACGTCGAAAATTGGCCCCAATTCGTTCTGCAACTGGAGTGCCTTGTACATCAGTTTTTCCGAGCCCGCATAGTGGTCTACCGCGGGCATCATGGGAAACGGCTGCTCTCCGGCGAACAGGACCTGGCTGGGATGGCGCATCGGGGTGTCTGTGTATGCGAACTTGGGATTCCGTATTCTACTGCGCTCCGGGAGGGAATGCGGAGACAAAAAAGCCGCGGTCTGGCCGCGGCTTTTGGCTGGTTGCGCCGTTGTTTAAAGCATGCCCTGCACGGCTTCTGCTTCGTCGGTGAGTTCCTTGAGCGTCTTGTTGATCTTCTCGCGTGAGTAATCGTCGATTTCGATGCCCTGGATAATAGTATACGAACCGCCCTTGCATTCGCACGGGAAGCCGAAAACAATCCCGGTCGGGATGCCGTAGGAGCCGTCCGAGGGGACGCCCATGGTCACCCACTCGTCGGAACCGAGGACCCAGTCGTGCATGTGATCAATGGCTGCGTTGGCTGCCGAAGCGGCGGACGACAGGCCGCGCGCGTCGATGATCGCCGCGCCGCGCTTGCCGACGGTCGGCAGGAACACATCGTTGTTCCACACTGGATCATTGACCAGCGTCTTGACGTTATCGCCATCAGAAGTGCAATTGCGATAGTCGGCGTACATCGTCGGCGAATGATTGCCCCACACGACGAGTTGCTTGAAGCTGGCTACCGGTCGTCCGGTCTTCGCAGCAAGCTGTGACAAGGCACGGTTGTGATCGAGGCGCAGCATGCCATGGTAGTTCGATGGATTGGTGCGGCCGACTTTTCGAGCGGCGGCGCCGGCGATCAGGGCATTGGTGTTGCAGGGGTTGCCGACGACGAGTACGCGGACATCTTCCTTGGCGTTTTCCGCAATGGCTTTGCCCTGAACGGTGAAGATGGCGCCGTTGGCGGTCAGCAGGTCTGCCCGCTCCATGCCCGGGCCGCGCGGACGGGCGCCGACCAGCAGGCAGACGTCAGCGTCCTTGAAGGCGAGGTTCGGGTCGTCGGTGGCGAACATGCCGGCGAGTAGCGGGAAGGCACAGTCCTCGAGTTCCATGATCACGCCCTGACAGGCTTTTTGTGCTTGCGGCAGATCAAGGAGTTGGAGTATGACCGGTTGATCCTTGCCAAGCATTTCGCCGGAGGCAATCCGGAAGAGCAGACTGTAACCGATTTGACCGGCGGCGCCGGTGACCGCGACGCGCATGGGGGCTTTGGACATGATGCGGCTCCTGTTATTGATGATGAGCAAAAATGGGCAGAATACGATTGGCGTTGACCCCGCACGCCGTTAAGTGCAGGAGCAGCAAATCACTCAAATCATAAGATCTAAGGTCGTGGAGTGTCAAATATATCTTATGTCTTATATAAGATATAAATAACTCCAGTGGGATGGACGGAAGTGTGAAATTATGCTGAAATGACGATCCATGAGCCGGTCTTCGTCAGTGCACTCGCCCACATTCAGCCCCCTGTATCGGCAGATCAAGGAATTGATCCTGCGTGATCTGGAGTCCGGCGAGTG
Organism: Pseudomonadota bacterium; assembly: GCA_029780075.1. Lineage (GTDB taxonomy): Bacteria > Pseudomonadota > Gammaproteobacteria > Burkholderiales > Rhodocyclaceae > Accumulibacter. The sequence goes on along the minus strand of JAKOZI010000180.1, from coordinate 24,290 downwards.
GGGCCCGGGTGACCCGATCCCGAGCGAGTCGGAACTTGCTGGCCGCTTCGGTGTGAGCCAGGGTACGGTTCGCAAGGCGATTGACGAGATGGCTGCCGAGAACCTCCTGGTACGGCAGCAGGGCAAGGGAACCTTCGTCGCCACTCACAAGGATCCGGGTTCCTTTTTCCGATTTCTCCGACTGGCGCCGAATGACGGGGATCTGCAGGTCTCCCAAAGCGTGCCGCTCGAATGCTGGCGCGCCAAGGCCGGTGCAGACGTCGCGCGTATTCTCGCTCTTAACACCGGGGCCCCGATTACGATTGTTCGCCGGTTGCTGAAGTTGGGCGACGAGCCGGTCGTTTTCGACGAGATCTATCTACCCAGCGAACTCTTTCCCGACCTGTCGCTCGATGTGTTGCGTTCGGGAGAGTCACTCTACAGCCTGTTCGAGACTCGCTATGGCGTGCGCATGATTCGCGCCGACGAACGGCTGCGCGCCGTCTCGGCTGACAGAGTCAGCGCAGAGTGGCTGCAGGTGGCCGATGGAAGCCCCCTGCTGCTGGTCGAAAGGGTCACCTTCACCTATGGTCACAAACCCGTCGAATGGCGCCGGGGATTCTATTCGACACGCAATTATCATTATCACAATGAACTGGGGTGAGCACTGGAACAGTCCCGTCGGGCAATTCAGGCACGCTTGGATGGTTTATAATCCAGCGTGGTATCGCAGGGGTCGGATGACGTGCATTCGGCCGTATAACACATGAGGGATGACGTGCATGGCAGAGCTGGCAATCAAGAAAAAGCGTCCAAAGAATTTGGATTTGCCCACTATCAGGCTACCCCTTCCGGGGATCCTGTCAATCATTCACCGCATCAGCGGAGCGGCGATGTTCCTGCTGCTGCCGTTCCTGCTATGGCTGTTTCAGGGTAGCCTCACCTCTCCTGAATCCTTTGCCGGCGTCAAAGCGGTGGTCGGTCACCCGTTGGCGAAGATTGTCCTGCTCGGCCTGGTCTGGTTCTACATGCACCACTTCTGTGCCGGCATCCGCTATCTGCTGCTGGATCTGCACAAGGGGGTAGAGCTCGAGGCGGCGCGCCTTTCGAGCAAGATCGTTTTCGGCGTCAGCATCGCCCTGACCCTGATCATCGGAGCTAGAGTGCTATGGTAAATCGTATTCTCGTCGGGGCGCATTACGGCCTCAAGGACTGGATCATCCAGCGCGCCACCGCCATCGTGATGGCAGTCTTTACGCTCATCTTCCTGGTCGTCGTCGGTGCTGTCGGGCCCGATACCTTTGAGGCCTGGCGCGGCATTTTTGCCAACGGCTTCATGAAATTTGCAACATTCCTGTTCTTTGTCAGCGTCTTCTACCATGCCTGGATTGGGATTCGGGATATCTGGATGGATTACGTCAAGCCGGATGGCTTGCGTCTGTTGATGATGATTGCGACGGCTGCGGTGCTGGTCGGATATGCCGGCTGGGCGGTTCAGATTCTGTGGAGAATGTAAGTGAGCAAGCTAACCATTCCAGTACGTAAGTTCGATGCAGTCATTGTTGGGGCTGGCGGTTCGGGTCTGCGGGCGGCGATTCAGCTTTCCGAAGCCGGATTGAAGACGGCCGTCCTGTCCAAGGTTTTTCCCACCCGTTCGCATACCGTTGCTGCGCAGGGCGGCGTCTCGGCGTCGCTCGGCAACTCCGAGGAAGACCACTGGCACTGGCATATGTACGATACGGTGAAAGGTTCTGACTGGCTCGGTGACCAGGACGCGATCGAATACATGTGCCGCATGGCGCCCGAGGTGGTCGTCGAACTTGAGCACTTTGGCATGCCTTTCGACCGTACGGACGAAGGCAAGATCTACCAGCGTCCTTTCGGCGGGCACATGTCGAATTTTGGCGAAAAGCCGGTACGGCGTGCTTGCGCCGCCGCCGACCGTACTGGCCACGCGATGTTGCATGCGCTGTATCAACGGAACGTACGTGCCAATACCCAGTTCTTCGTCGAATGGATGGCCCTTGATCTGATCCGTGACAACACGGGTCAGGTGCTTGGGGTCATCGCACTCGAAATGGAGACTGGTGATGTCGTCGCCTTCCATGCCAAGGCAACGGTCTTCGCCACCGGTGGGGCTGGCCGGATCTTCTATTCGTCGACCAATGCCTTCATCAATACCGGTGACGGTCTGGGAATGGCGGCGCGCGCCGGCATCGCACTCGAAGACATGGAATTCTGGCAGTTCCATCCCACCGGTGTCGCCGGTGCCGGCGTGCTGATTACGGAAGGTGTGCGCGGTGAGGGCGGTATTCTGCGTAACTCCGCCAACGAACGTTTCATGGAGCGCTACGCTCCCAACGCCAAGGACCTGGCGTCGCGTGACGTGGTGTCGCGGGCGATGGTCACCGAGATCAATGAGGGTCGTGGTTGTGGCCCGAACAAGGACTTTGTCCTGCTCGACATTACCCACCTCGATCCGGCGACGATCATGAAGCGGCTGCCGGGGATTCGCGAAATTTCGATCCAGTTTGCCGGCATCGACCCGATCAAGGCGCCGATTCCGGTAGTTCCAACCTGTCACTATCAGATGGGCGGTGTGCCGACCAACTACAAGGGACAGGTGGTGTCGCAGGATGCGACGCCGATCCCCGGCTTCTATGCCGCCGGCGAAGTGGCTTGTGCTTCGGTGCATGGCGCCAACCGGCTGGGAACCAATTCGCTGCTGGATCTTCTGGTTTTCGGCAAGTCTTCCGGCGATTCGGTGATCGACGACCTCCGGTCGGGGGCCATCGGACTCAAGGAATTGCCAGCGGATTACGCCGAGCGCACGCTGAGTCGCCTGAATCGCCTCAACACGCAGACCGGTGGGACGAGTGTCAATGAGACACGTCTCGAATTGCAGCGGACCATGCAGAAGCATTGTGGCGTTTTTCGCTTCAAGGACATGCTGGTCGAAGGGGTCGCGAAGATTCTCGATGTCGAGAAGGCGGTGCTCAGAACCGAGATCAAGGACAAATCGCAGGTGTGGAACACCGCGCGTGTCGAAGCGCTGGAACTCGACAACCTGATCGAAGTCGCCAAGGCGACGATGATTTCGGCCGAAGCACGCAAGGAGTCACGCGGCGCGCATGTTCGCGACGACGCGCCGGATACCGCCGCCAATCCGAACGGCCGCGACGACGTCAACTGGCACAAGCACACCCTGTGGCACCGCGAGAGCAATCGTCTCGATTACAAGCCGGTGATCATGAAGCCGCTGTCCGTCGAATCCATCGCGCTGAAGACGCGTTCCTATTGATCGAGCGCCAAGGAGTCAATGAATATGGCCACCAGTACCATGCAGTTCAAGATTTACCGCTACGATCCCGACAAGGACGCTGCGCCCTATATGCAGGACATCTCGGTCGAGGTCGATTTCGCCATTGATCGCAAGCTGCTCGATGTGCTGACCAAGCTGAAAGCCAAGGATGACACGCTTTCGTATCGCCGGTCGTGTCGCGAGGGGATTTGCGGCTCCGATGCGATGAACATCAACGGCAAGAACGGCCTGGCCTGCCTTACCGAGATCAAGGACCTCAAGCAGCCGGTTGTCCTGCGGCCGCTGCCGGGCTTGCCGGTGATCCGCGACCTGATCGTCGACATGACCCAGTTCTTCAAGCAGTACCACTCGATCAAACCTTACCTGATCAATGAAGGGCCGCGTCCAGACCGTGAGCGTCTGCAGTCGCCGGAAGAGCGCGAAGAGCTCAACGGCCTCTACGAGTGCATTCTGTGCGCCTGCTGTTCAACCTCATGCCCATCATTCTGGTGGAATCCGGACAAATTCGTCGGTCCGGCGGGATTGCTGAATGCTTACCGCTTCATCGCCGATACCCGTGACCAGGCGACCAATGAGCGCCTGGATGATCTTGAGGATCCGTATCGCCTGTTCCGTTGCCACAGTATCATGAACTGTGTCGATGTCTGCCCGAAGGGTCTCAACCCGACGCGAGCGATCGGCAAGATCAAGGAAATGATGGTGCGTCGCGCGATCTGATGGGGGACAGGGAAAAGCTCAATCGCCTGCGCTGGCGCTGCACACGCCGCGCCATGCTGGAAATGGATCTCTTGCTCGGGGAGTTTCTCGACCGCATTTTCCCGACCCTGACTCCCGAGCAGGCAGATGCGTTTGTCAACCTGGCCGACATGGAGGACCTGGAACTGTGGCCGCTGGTGAATGGTAGCCGCGAGTGTTCAGATCCGGTGCAAGCCGAAGTCGTGGCCTTGTTGCGCGACGTAAGAGTTAAGTAAGGAAGTTGCCATAATCTAGGCGACCTCCTGTTCGTAGCTGTGACCTCAACACCTGAACGGGGATAAAACAATGACGACCGAACGTAAAGCAACGCTGATCATCGAAGGACGGGCGCCCGTCGAGTTTCCAATCATGACGCCTACCCATGGCAATGATTGTATCGACATTCGTACTCTTGGCGCCAAGACCGGTCTATTTACTTACGACTCCGGCTACCTGTCGACAGCCAGTTGCAAGTCGACGGTCACGTTCATTGACGGCGACAAGGGCGAACTGCTCTATCGCGGCTATCCCATCGAGCAATTGGCCGAGCAGTGCAACTTCCTGGAGGTCGCCTACCTCCTGTGGCATGGCGAACTGCCAACGCCGACGCAGAAGGTAGGCTTCGAAAAGAATATCAAGCAGCACACCATGGTGCATGAGCAACTGGTCAAGTTCTACCAGGGCTTCCGTCGGGATGCGCACCCCATGGCCGTGCTGGTTGGCGTTGTCGGCGCCTTGTCGGCCTTTTACCATGAGGCGGAGGATTTTTCCGACCTCGAGCATCAGAACATCAGCTTCAACCGGATTGTTGCCAAATTGCCGACGATCGTCGCCATGGCCTACAAGTACCACCGTGGCGAGCCGTTCATCTATCCTCGCAACGACCTCGATTACACCGCCAACTTCATGCATATGATGTTCGGCACGCCGTGCGAGGAGTACAAGCCGAACCCGGTGCTGGTCCATGCACTGGACACCATTTTTACCTTGCATGCCGATCACGAGCAAAACGCATCGACCTCTACGGTCCGTCTGTCGGGTTCTTCGGGTGCCAATCCTTATGCCTGTATTTCGGCGGGTATCGCCTGTCTATGGGGGCCGGCACACGGTGGCGCGAACGAGGCCTGCCTGCAGATGCTCGAGGAAATCCATGATGTCTCGCGCGTCGGAAAGTACATTGCCCGCGCCAAGGACAAGAGTGATGACTTCAAGCTGATGGGTTTCGGTCACCGCGTGTACAAGAACTTCGATCCACGCGCCAAGCTGATGCGTACGGTTTGCAACGAAGTGCTGCAGGAACTTGGCCTGGAGAATGATCGTTTGTTCAAACTGGCGATGGAACTCGAAAAAATCGCACTCGAAGACGATTACTTCATCGATAAGAAGCTCTATCCGAACGTCGATTTTTATTCAGGTATCGTCCAGAAGGCGCTTGGCATTCCGACCACGATGTTTACGTGTATCTTCGCCCTGGCGCGCACGGTCGGCTGGATGACGCAGTGGGAAGAAATGATCAACGATCCCGAGTACAAGATCGGTCGTCCGCGTCAGCTCTATGTTGGCACCGCTCGGCGCGACGTGGTTCCTGCCGGCCACCGCTAGGCCGACGGATGCAAGAGGGCGGCAGGCAGTAGCCGCCCTTTTTTCATGCTGTGACTTTTCGGCCACGGCTTTCCTTAATTCGAACCAGAACGGTGACGACAGGTAACTGCCATGATGAATCAGCTTTTTGGTAACTCCCTCCTCTTTGGCGGCAACGCGCCTTTTGTCGAGGAGTTGTATGAAAACTACCTCGACAACCCCGGATCCGTCTCCGAACAGTGGCGCGAATACTTCGACAAGCTGGCGCAATTGCCGGGTCATGTGGCGCGCGACGTTCCGCATCTGCCGGTGATCAATGCGTTCGCCGAACAGGCGAGGAAGGGTGGCTACCGGGCTGCCGCCGTGGCACCCATAGATGACAGGAAGCAGGTCGGCATTCTGCAGATGATCACCTCGTATCGTTTCATCGGCGATCGCTGGGCCAACCTGGATCCGCTCAAGCGCACACCGCGCCCGGATGTGCCGCAGCTTGACCCGGCGTATTACGGGCTGTCGGATGCCGATCTGAACACGGTGTTCAATGCCGGTTCGTTCAAGGGGACGCCGGACCATGCGACCTTTGGCCAGATCTACGACGCCTTGAAGGCGACGTATTGCGGCTCGATCGGGGTCGAGTACATGTACCTCAGCACGGTGGCCGAGAAGCGCTGGATCCAGGATCGGCTGGAGCGGATCCATTCCAAGCCGACGTATACTGCTGATGAGCGCAAGCGCATGCTCGAGCGCCTGACGGCCGCAGAGACACTTGAGCGTTATCTGCACACCCGCTACGTTGGCCAGAAGCGTTTCTCGCTCGAAGGTGGGGAATCCACCATCGTCGCCATGGATGAGTTGATTCGGGTCGCTGGTGCTGGCGGTGTTGATGAAATCGTCGTCGGAATGGCCCACCGCGGCCGTCTCAATGTCCTGGTCAATACCCTCGGCAAGGCGCCGGCGATGCTGTTCGACGAGTTCGAGGGCAGGAAGGCGCAGGATCTCGCAGCCGGTGACGTCAAGTATCACATGGGTTACTCGTCCGACGTGTCCACTCCTGGCGGCCCTTGCCATTTGACACTCGCTTTCAACCCGTCACATCTCGAGATCGTAAACCCGGTAGTCGTCGGATCGGTCTTCTCGCGTCAACGGCGTCGCGGCGAGAATGGCAAGGACAAGGTGCTGGCGGTACTCATCCACGGTGATGCAGCGGTCGCTGGCCAGGGCGTCAACCAGGAAATGCTCAACTTCGCGCAAACACGAGGCTACGGCGTCGGTGGCACGGTTCATATCGTGGTCAATAACCAGATCGGTTTTACCACCTCCGATCCGCGCGATTATCGTTCGTCGCTGTACTGTACCGACATCTTCAAGATGGCCGAAGCTCCGATCTTCCATGTCAACGGCGATGATCCCGAGGCAGTGGCGCTGGTCACCAGCATCGCAGTGGACTACCGCAGGACTTTCAGGAAGGATGTGGTGGTGGACATCGTTTGCTACCGCAAGCTCGGCCATAACGAGCAGGACGAGCCGATGGTCACGCAGCCGCTGATGTACAAAAAGATCCAGATGCATCCCGGAACGCGCAAGCTCTATGCGGACAAGCTGGTTGCCGAGGGTGTCCTGCACCCGGAGGGGCCGGACGAGATCATCGCCGATTATCGCGCTCACCTTGACCGTGGCGAACTGTTGTACAACCCGGTGCTCGCTGGCTACAAACACCCGATGACCATCGACTGGACTCCGTTCCTTTCGCCAAAATACATCGAAAACTGCGATACGACGGTGCCGATCAACGAGTTGCAGCGGCTTGCCGAGCGGCTGACGACGATCCCGCAGAATTTTACCCTGCATAGTCGGGTCAAGAAGATCATTGAAGACCGACGGCTGATGGGTGAGGGCAAGCTCCCGGTCGACTGGGGTATGGCTGAAAACCTCGCCTACGCTTCGGTGCTGGTTTCAGGCTACGGCGTTCGTATTTCTGGCGAAGATGTCGGACGCAGCACCTTTTTCCACAGGCACGCTGCCCTGCACGATCAGAATCGTGAACACTGGGACCACGGAACCTACTATCCTCTGGCCAACCTGCAGGACAGACAGGGAGGTTTCCAATGCTTTGACTCGGTGCTCTCGGAGGAAGCGGTACTGGCGTTCGAGTATGGCTACACTTCAGCCAATCCCCATGAACTGGTGGTCTGGGAGGCGCAGTTCGGTGATTTCGCCAATGGTGCGCAGGTAGTGATCGATCAGTTCATCGCTGCCGGTGAAGCCAAATGGGGTCGGGCCAGCGGCCTGGTACTGCTGCTGCCGCACGGCTACGAGGGGCAGGGTCCGGAGCATTCATCGGCACGCATCGAGCGCTACATGCAATTGTGTGCCGAGATGAACATGGAAGTCTGCCAGCCATCGACGCCAGCACAGGTCTTCCACATGTTGCGTCGGCAAGCGTTGCGTAGTCAGCGCAAGCCGCTGATTGTCTTTTCTCCGAAATCGCTGTTGCGCCACAAGGATGCGACGTCGACGCTGGAAGAGTTGAGCGAAGGTCAATTCCGCCCGGTGATCGGCGAGGTCGAGCCGATCAACGCCAAGAAAGTGACGCGTGTCGTCTTCTGTTCCGGCAAGGTCTATTACGAACTGGTGGCTGCAAGGCACGAGAGGAAGATTTCGCATGTTGCGATCGCTCGTCTTGAACAGTTCTATCCCTTCCCGCAGGAGTCGTTCCAGGAGGAGCTTGCGAAGTATCCGAAAGCCACCGAGGTCGTCTGGTGTCAGGAAGAGCCGCGCAATCAGGGAGCCTGGTACTGGATCGCCTCGCGTCAGCACCTGTCGCGGTCGCTCAGCGACAAGCAGCATCTCCTGCTTGTTTCCCGGCCCGCATCGGCTTCCCCGGCTGTCGGCTACCATAGCAAGCACAACGCCCAACAAAAGGCTCTGATTGAATCCGCATTTGGTGAGATCGAGTACTACAAACTGCCCTAGAACGGAGAGAACATGATCATCGACGTCAAAGTTCCACAGCTTTCCGAGTCCGTCGCCGAAGCTACCCTGGTGTCCTGGCACAGGAAGGCCGGCGAAGCGGTCGCGCGGGATGATAACCTGATCGACATCGAGACCGACAAGGTCGTCCTCGAACTGCCGGCACCGGATAGCGGCGTGTTGGTTGAGATTGTCAAAAGCGATGGCGAAACCGTTGTCGCGGGCGAGGTGATTGCACGCATCGACACCGCAGCGCAGGCCGGCACAGTTGCACCGGCTGCTGCCAAGCCCGTTGCAAGCACGCCCGAAGCGATCGCCGCGCCCACGGCGGCGGCCGCGGCGACTGCGTCTGGCGTGGCTCTGCCGGCCGCCCGCAAGATCCTGGAAGAAAAAGGTGTCGCCGCGAGTGACGTCGCCGGTACCGGGCGCGGCGGACGTGTGACCAAAGCCGATGCGCTCGCCGCCCAGATTCCGGCAGTAAAACCGGCGGCGGCTGCCGCTCCGGCACCGGCCGCGAGCACTGCTGCGGTGCTCGCCCCGGCCCCGACAGTGACGGTTCCGTTGGGTGATCGCCCGGAGCAGCGCGTGCCGATGTCCCGCCTGCGCGCCCGGGTTGCCGAGCGCCTGCTGCAGTCACAGGCCAGCAACGCGATCCTGACCACTTTCAACGAAGTCAACATGGGGCCAATCATGGCGCTGCGCAAGCAGTACGGCGACCGCTTCGAGAAGGCGCATGGCGTTCGCCTTGGTTTCATGGGTTTCTTCGTCAAGGCTGCCGTTGCTGCGCTTCAGAAATTCCCGGTGATCAACGCTTCGGTGGATGGCAACGATATCGTCTATCATGGCTATATCGACATCGGCATCGCCGTGGGTAGTCCGCGCGGTCTCGTCGTTCCGATTCTGCGTGACGCAGACCAGATGACGATCGCCGACATCGAGAAGAAGATTGGCGAGTTTGGTGTTAAAGCCAAGGATGGCAAGCTGTCCATGGAAGATCTGACAGGTGGCACCTTCTCGATCTCGAACGGCGGTGTTTTCGGCTCGATGCTGTCTACGCCGATCATCAACCCCCCGCAGTCTGCGATCCTCGGCATTCATGCCACCAAAGACCGTCCGGTCGTCGAGAATGGCCAGATCATGATTCGTCCGATCAATTATCTGGCGATGTCGTATGACCATCGCATCATCGATGGCCGCGAAGCGGTACTCGGTCTGGTCACGATGAAAGAGGCGTTGGAAGATCCAGCGCGCCTGCTGCTCGGCGTTTAACCACTCATCACCGGGGCACGGAGACACACAGAGGAACTTCTCTGTGCGGCCTCCGTGCCTTTGTGTCTCTGCGGTTAGAAAGGGAATTTATCATGTCCAAGCAATTTGACGTTCTTGTTGTCGGTGCTGGTCCAGGTGGCTATATTGCGGCCATTCGAGCCGCGCAGCTCGGTTTCAATGTCGCCTGTTGTGAATCGAATGCCTATGCAGATCCCAAGGGCGAACCGCGTCTTGGCGGAACCTGTCTGAACGTTGGTTGCATCCCGTCGAAAGCCTTGTTGCACACCTCGCACGTCTTCGAGGAAGCCGGACACGGCTTCGCCGAGCAGGGTATTTCGGTCGGTACGCCGACTATTGATGTAGCGAAGATGGTGGGGCGCAAGGACGGCATCGTCAAACAACTGACCAGCGGCATCAAGGGTCTGTTCAAGAAGAACAAGGTCACCCTGCTGAACGGCCACGGCGCTTTTGTTGGACGTAACGGGGATGCCGGAAGTGAGGTCTGGCAATTGCGTGTTGGCGATGAGTTGGTCGAGGCGAAGCAGGTGATCGTCGCCACCGGGTCCAAGGCTCGTCACTTGCCCGGTGTCCCGGTCGATAACGAGATCGTCTGCGACAACGTCGGGGCGCTCGATATCGACATCGTGCCAAAAAAACTCGCAGTCATCGGCGCTGGCGTTATTGGCCTGGAAATGGGTAGCGTCTGGCGCCGGCTCGGTGCCGACGTGACCCTTCTCGAAGCACTGCCGGACTTTCTCTCCGTGGTTGACGTTGATGTTGCCAAGGAAGCGGCCAAAGTGTTTGCCAAGCAGGGCCTCAAAATCGTGACCGGGATTGAAATCGGCGACGTCAAGATCTCGCAGAAGGGCGTTTCGATCGACTATACGGACAAGGGCGGCAACGAGCAGAAGCTCGACGCCGATCGCCTCATCGTATCGATTGGCCGCATCCCGAACACCGACGGCCTGGATGCCGACAAGGTGGGTCTCCATATCAACGAGCGCGGACAAATCGTGGTCGATGCCCATTGCCGGACCAATCTGCCCGGTGTTTGGGCGTTGGGTGACGTCGTTGCCGGTCCGATGCTGGCGCACAAGGCGATGGAAGAGGGGGTCATGGTTGCCGAGATCATGGCTGGTCAGGCGGGGCACTGCAATTTCGACACCATCCCATGGGTGATCTACACCAGTCCGGAGATCGCCTGGGTCGGCAGGACCGAGCAGCAACTCAAAGCCGAAGGCGTGGCCTTCAAGACTGGCAAGATTCCCTTCGCTGCAAATGGTCGTGCGCTTGGCATGGGGGAACCAACCGGCTTTGTCAAAATGCTTGCCTGTGCCGACACTGACCGCATCCTGGGCGTCCATATCATCGGTGCGAACGCGTCCGAGTTGATCTCGGAAGCCGTGGTGGCGATGGAGTTCGGCGCCGCTGCGGAAGACCTTGCGCGCATCTGCCACGCACACCCGACGCTGTCGGAGGTGGTTCACGAAGCGGCACTCGCCTGCGACAAGAGGCCGTTGCACTTCTAGGCGGAGCCGCCAGAAAGCAGGCGAGGTGCTCCATTCGGCACCTCGCCGTTTTTTTGACACCACCAACGATTACACTACGCGCTAGTCGCCACAGAAGGGGTTGCTGCGCCGTTCATCACCGAAGGTCGACATCGGTCCGTGGCCGGGAATGAACGCCACATCGTTGCCGAGTGGCCAGAGCCGGTCGCGGATCGAGGAGATCAGCGTATCGAAATCGCCTTTGGGGAAATCGGTGCGACCGATCGACCCCTGGAACAGCACGTCGCCGACGATCGCCAGTCGGCCACGGCGGTTGAAGAAGACGACGTGACCCGGCGTGTGTCCGGGACAATGCAGGACATCCATCTCGACGTTGCCGAAACATATCGTGTCGCCCTGCTCAAGCCAGCGGTCCGGAGTAAAGGCCAGCACGTTCGGGAAGCCGAACATCTTGCTCTGTGCCGGCATGCCATCAATCCAGAATTTATCCTCGCACTGCGGCCCCTCGATAGGCAGGGAGAGGCGCGACGCCATTTCGGCTACCGCACCGGCGTGGTCGATATGCCCGTGCGTGACCAGGATCTTCTCCAGTATGACTCCGTTGGCCTCGACAGCACGCATGATCCGCGACACGTCGCCTCCCGGGTCGACCACCGCGCCGCGTTGCGTTTGCTCGCACCACAGAAGGCTGCAGTTTTGTGCGAAAGGGGTGACTGGGATGATCTGAAATTTCATGGTCTGCGTTGGCGCTGGTGTTGGGTGAAGAAAGCGGGTGAGTATAGCAGCAGAGCGTCGCTCAGACTCGTTGCGTGTAGGGTGATCAGCCAGGCCACTCTGCATGAATGCCAAGGTCGTGGACCTTCCTGAGGGTGGCCGGGCACGGGCAAAAAAAACCCGCGCAGGGGGAGTAGCGCGGGAATCAAGGCCCGTCATGGCAACGGGCGTGAGGGAAGGGTAATCCGGTCAGGAACTTGCTATTCTTGTTCAGGGCCCCTTGCGGCGGTTGGTGGTTAGCCAGCAGCGTACGCCGTACCAGAGCAGCGCGCCGGCGGTGGCAACCAGCGACGCCTTGAGGAGTTCCATCTCTCCGACGCTCAAAACGTCCCAGGCGACAATCCCGACAAAGATACCGATTCCTTCAGCCAACGGGAAGGGCACAGGGGATTGCGCCACTGCGCTCATGTATTGGCGTGAGGGCGATGCGCTGTTTCGCCGCAGGCGTCCGATGAATCGTCCTCGGTGTCCTGTGCAGAGGCTGAACCCAGTTCGCCGGCGAAGAAGTGTAGGCGGGATGCGGCAAGAAACCGCTCGTAGTTCAAATTGAATTCGCTCATGTCGTCTTCCTCTATCGTTGTTTTGTGAACAGGTGCCATGATAGGGGCCGACCGGCCAGAGCGTCTTCTGTGTTTGCGTCAGCTTTCAGTGACGTTTTGTGACAGCGGCCAACTCAGCGTGAAGCGGGCGCCGCCCAGCGGCGATTCTCCGGCAAAGGCAGTGCCGCTGTGCTGCTCCAGTACCAGTCGCGCGATCGCCAGACCGAGCCCATAGCCGCCGGTCGATCGGTCGCGCGAACGGTCGAGGCGGGTGAAGGCAGAGAACACCCGCTCGCGTTCCCCGGGGGGGATGCCAATACCGTCGTCGTCGACATGCACCTGGATCTGGTCACCGACGATTTCCGCGTTCACCCTGATGCGCGTCCTGGCGTACTTGATGGCGTTGCGCAGGAGGTTGGTCATCGCGTAGGGCATGCTGCGACGATCGAGGTCGACGCGCAACTGCGGCGGCAAGGCGTCGGTATCGACCAGCAGCTCGAGCTGGCGTCCCAGCAGGCGGATGCCCTCGACCTGTTCTTCAAGCCAGGGCGCGATCTCCACTTCGGCGAGATGCAGTTCCGGCTGTTCGCGCTCGAAGCGGGCGTAGGTCAGGCTGGAGTCGATCAGTCCGTCGAGTTCATCGAGGTCGGACTCCATCATGCGCGACAAACGCTCGCCTTCGGCGGCGTCATGGGTTTCGGCGAGCATCTCGAGCGCGAAGCGCAGGCGCGCAATGGGCGTACGCAACTCGTGCGAAATGGCGCTCGACAACTCCTTCTGCGTGGCGATCAGCCGCTGTATGCGCTCGGCCATGCCATTCAGGGTTTCGGCCAGCGGTCCGAAGGCGCTGCTGCGCATGATTGGCGCGCGCGCCTCGAAGAGCCCTTCGCCGAGGGCGCGCGCGGTCTGACGCATCGCTTCGAGGTCTCGCCACACCGGATGCACCCACAGCCAGACGACGATCGCCAGGCATACACCGATCAGGCTCCAGGTCAGCAGGCTGATGCGCAGGTCGAGCGGCATGCCGCGCCGGTATTCGGGATTGCGTTCGGGAGAGATCGGTCCGACGACGAGAATCTGTGGCGTCTGCTTGAGGCGGTGGTAGATGATGTCTCCCTGCGCATCGATCGCCATTTCCCCACCGTCGAGCTTCTCGGCCTGTGCCGCCGGAAGACTCAAGGTCCAGCGGTCGACGATTTCAAGCTTGTAGGCAAATTTGCGATCGAGTGCCTCGATGGTTCTCGGCCACTCCGAACGCGGCTTTCGGAAAAGCTCCTCCTCGATCAGCAGGACGGTGCCGCGCATGAAACGACTGGTGTAATCGTCGGTGATCCCCTTGACTGCGGTCGAGATGACGAAGTCTGCAAAAATTGCGATGGCCACGAAGGAACCCATGACCAGCAGGTAGAAGTTGAAGAACAGCCGCGACAGGCTGTAGCGCCCGCGCCAGGGCGCGGGCTTGTAATTCCCGAGGATCGACAGGAGCTTGTTATTGCCAGTCATGCTTGCTGAACAGATAGCCCTTGCCGCGCACGGTCTTGATACGCGTGGGGTTTTCCGGGTCGTCACCGAGTTTGCGGCGCAGCCTCGAGATGCGCGCGTCGATCGATCGGTCGAGGCCGTCGAAACCGATGCCACGCAGTTCCTGGAGAAGATCGTCGCGCGACAGGATGCTGCCGGCGTGGCGGGCAAGCAGCCACAGCAGGTCGAACTCCGCCGTCGTCAGGTCGATGCCGTCGTCGCCAAGTTGCGTGCTGCGCGTCGCCTGGCTGATGCGGAACCTGCCGAAGGACAGCTCAGCCGGCTCGCTCGGTTCAGCGCTTTCATCGGCAACGACGGGGTTGCCCGGTGCGCGGCGCAGCAAGGCCTTGATGCGCGCCAGCAGCAGGCGGGGCTGCACCGGCTTGGTGATATAGTCGTCGGCGCCCAGTTCGAGGCCCAGGATCTGGTCGAAGTCTTCGTCACGTGCGGTGAGCATCAGGATCACCCCGCGATATTGGGCGCGGACGGCACGGCAGATTTCGAAGCCGTCCTTGCCGGGCAGCATGATGTCGAGAATCACCATGTCCGGTCGCTCGTCCAGGATGCGCGTCTCGGCCTTGTTGCCATTCGCCTCGACAAGGACCTCGAAATCGTTCTTGTGCAGGTACTCGGCGGTCAGTTTGGCGAGGCGTTCATCGTCCTCGACCAGCAGGATACGTGTCTTCATCATTCAATCATAACGGGTTGTCGGCACGTGATGAACGTCCGTTGCCAATAAGATGCCAAATGTGCTGCCGCGGGACAACCGTGCGACCTGCATCGGCACGCTGTTCCGGTTCTTCAGGGAGTTTGGCGCGCGCGGGTTATTGCCTTAGAATCGCGGGCTTGCTCTTTCCTGGAACGCTCCATGTACGCTGGACTCGTCGATTTGCCCTGGTGGGCTGAGGTATTGATCACATTGGGCCTGACCCATGTGAGCATTGCCGCGGTGACCATCTTCCTGCACCGGCATCAGGCGCATCGCGCGCTCGACCTGCACCCGCTGCCCGCGCATTTCTTTCGTTTGTGGCTGTGGCTGGCGACCGGCATGGTCACCAAGGAATGGGCCGCGATCCACCGCAAGCATCACGCCAAATGCGAGACCCCCGAGGACCCGCACAGCCCGCAGATCTACGGCATCCACCGCGTCCTGTGGACCGGTGTCTTCCTCTATGTCAGGGAAGCCAGGAACGCTGAAACCCTGCGCCGCTACGGGCATGGAACACCGGACGACTGGATCGAGAATCACCTCTACACGCCGTGGCACAAGCTCGGAGTGGTGATCATGCTGGCCATCGACATGGCCTTGTTCGGCGTGCTGCCGGGTTTCCTGATCTGGGCCGTGCAGATCATCTGGATTCCCTTCTGGGCGGCGGGGGTGATCAACGGCCTCGGACATTTCTGGGGCTACCGGAACTTCGCTTCCCCGGACGCGAGCACCAACATTTCCCCCTGGGGCATCCTCATCGGCGGCGAGGAACTGCACAACAACCATCACACCTATCCCACTTCCGCGCGCTTGTCGATCCACTGGTACGAAATTGACATCGGCTGGCTGTATATCCGCATCCTTGCCGCGCTGGGCATGGCCCGGGTGAAGAAAGTCGCGCCCAGGCCGCGCCTCGGGACGCTGCGCCCGGTCGTCGACTTCGATACCCTGCAGGCGGTGATCGTCAACCGCTATGACGTATTGTCGCAATACGCCAGGTCGCTGAAGCAGGTGTATCGCGAGGAACTCACCACGCTGCAGGACAGCCAGCGCTTCAAGGGACTCAAGCGCTGGTTGACCACCGATGCCGGCGCGGTGCCGCAGGAGCAACGCGGCCGCCTAGAGTTGCTGCTCGGCGAAAGCACGGCCCTGCAAACGGCCTACGCCATGCGCCAGGAACTGGTGGCCGTCTGGGAGCGCTCGAATGCCTCCCGCGAGCATCTGCTTCAGGCCCTGCAGGACTGGTGCGAGCGTGCCGAGAATTCCGGCGTCCGGCAGTTGCAGGAACTGTCGCTGCGCTTGCGCAGCTACGTGCTGGCCTGAGCAGGCGCGCCGATGTCGCTTTCCTTGCGGGCTGCCTTCGCCTTGCTGGCGTTGGCAGCAGTTGGTCTGACGCTGGCCGGCTGGTCGATCGGCGAACTGATGAAACTGCAGCCGTGTCCGTTGTGCATTTTTCAGCGGCTGCTCTATCTGCTGATCGGCCTGCTGGCGCTGGCCGGAGCCTTGTTCCCCGGCGCGCGCCGCGTGTGGGGTGCGCTGCTGGCCTTGACCGCGGCCGGTGGCGTGGCCACCGCCGCCTACCAGAGCTGGCTGCAGTACCTGCCCGAGGTGAGCATGGAGTGCGGTTTCGGCGAGCCGACCCTGATCGAACGCATCGTCGACTGGTTCGGCGTGCGCTGGCCAGCGATGTTCATGGCCACCGGTTTCTGTTCGAGCAAGGAATGGGTGTTCCTCGGCCTGTCGATGGCCAACTGGTCGGTGCTTTGTTTTCTCGTCTTTCTGGCCGCCGCGGTATGGCTGCTGCTACGGCGCATCGAGCGCTGAACGTTCGGCGCTGCCTCAGCCTCAGCCCTCAGTCCTAACCGGTGCTGCCGAAACCACCCGCGGCGCGCGCGCTGGCCGCGAAGTCCTCGACCACGTTGAAGCGCATCTGCAACACCGGCACGATCACCAGTTGCGCCAGGCGTTCGAGCGGCTGCAGCGTGAAGGTCTGCTGACCACGGTTCCAGGTCGAGACCATGATTTCGCCCTGATAGTCTGAATCGATCAAGCCGACCAGGTTGCCCAGGACGATGCCGTGTTTGTGGCCTAGCCCCGACCGCGGCAGGATCATCGCCGCCAGCCCCGGGTCGGCGAGATGGATGGCTACCCCGGTTGGAATCAACAGCGTTTCCCCGGGCCGGATGTCCACAGGCGCCGCGATGCATGCGCGCAGGTCGAGACCGGCCGATCCGGCAGTCGCATAGTGTGGCGGGCTGTCGCGCAGGCGCGGGTCGAGCAGCTTGACGTCTACCCGCAGGTCGGGTCGGCTCATCGGCGTTGCTCGAGCAGGCTGGCGATACGCGCGACAAGTTGACGGGCGAGCTGGAGTTTGGGTGCTGAAGGCAGGGGGTACTGGCCCGCGTCGTCGAACAGGATCAGCGTGTTGTCGTCGCCACCAAAACCGTCGTGGATCAGGTTGCCGACCAGCAGGGGGATCTTCTTGGTCCGCCGTTTGTTTTCCGCGTATTCCGCCAGATTCTCGCTCTCGGCAGCAAAACCGACGCACAACGGCGGATCGCGCAGCGCGGCGACTTCGGCGAGGATATCCGGATTCTGCAGCAGTTCGATCTGCGGAGGCGAGGTCTGGGCGCCTTTCTTGATCTTGTGGCCGATCGGCTTCGCGGGTCGGTAATCGGCCACCGCCGCGACGGCGATGAACACGTCGCTCGCCGCGACTTCGTGGTGGACCGCCGCGTGCATCTGCAGCGCGCTGGTCACGGCGATGCGGGTGACGCCCTGCGGGCAGGGCAGGCTGACCGGACCGGAAACCAGCGTCACCTGCGCACCCGCTTCGCGGGCGGCGCGGGCAATGGCGTACCCCATCTTGCCACTCGACAGGTTGGTGATACCACGTACCGGGTCGATCGCTTCGAAGGTCGGACCGGCGGTCAGCAGCACGCGTTTGCCGGCCAGGCGCTTGGGCTGGAAGTGCGCGACCATGTCGGCCAGGATCTCCTCCGGCTCGATCATCCGCCCCAGCCCGGTCTCGCCGCAGGCCTGATCACCGCAACCCGGCCCGAGGATGTGCACGCCGTCACCGCGCAGTGTTGCGATGTTGCGGCAGGTGGCCGGGTGTTCCCACATCTGGCGGTTCATCGCCGGTGCGACCAGCAAGGGGCAAGCGCGCGCCAGCGCCAGCGTGCTCAACAGGTCATCGGCCAGACCATTGGCCAGCTTGGCGAGAAAATCGGCCGACGCCGGGGCGACCAGCAGCACGTCGGCTTCCCGCGACAGATCGATGTGCGCCATGTTGTTGGGCACGCGTGCATCCCACTGGTCGCTGAACACCGGTTTGCCGGACAGCGCCTGGAAGGTCACCGGGGTGACAAAATGGGTCGCCGCTGCGGTCATTACCACCTGTACCGAGGCGCCCTCCTTGAGCAGCAGGCGCAGCAGCTCGGCCGCCTTGTAGGCCGCAATGCCGCCCGTGACGCCGAGGACGATGCGTTTTCCAGCGAGTTCCATGCGTTGCTCTCTTCAAGTGTCCTGGTTGGATGGTTTGGCGGCACATTCTACTTGAGATTGTGCAGGCAAAATTCAGGCATGAGCGCATGCAAATCTTTTCGTTTATACTTTCGGTGTTGTCAACCTTTCGGATGCGCTGCCTCCTGAGTTGCGACAACGACCTTCTCCTGTTTGGTTCCGGCTTTTCCAGCTTTTCCGGCTCACGTCAAATTAGAACCTGGCCTCTTGCGGCGAGATGGGATTGAAATGATCGGTAAGGCTGCGTGGCACACGAGTGTGGACCGAAGGGGCTCGTGGAGTCTCGGCAATTACCTGGTCCCGGGAATGATCCTGATTGCCGGCATGGTGTTGACCCTCGTGGTTTGGCAAGTCGTTCGCCAGCACGAGAGCAGCAAATCCCGAGTCGAATTCGACCTCCTGCTCCACCAGATAGCAGACGCCATCCAGGATCGAATGAAGGCGAACGAACAGGTTCTGCGAGGCGTTGTCGGTCTTTTTTCTGCCAACAGCCAGGCCGGAAGGGATGTGACCCGGTCCGAGTTCAAAACCTTTGTGGCGGCTTTAAGACTCAACGAGCGATACCCGGGTATCCAGGGTGTCGGCTTTTCCAGGCTGATCCCGCCCGCGCAGCTTGCCGACCACCTGCTGGCGATTCGCGCCGAGGGATTTCCGGAATACCTGTTGCGCCCCCCCGGCGAGCGCAGGCACTACTCATCCATCGTCTATCTTGAACCGTTCGACTGGAGAAACCAGCGTGCATTCGGCTACGACATGTACTCGGAACCGGTGCGACAGCGCGCGATGGAGCGAGCCTGGAAAAGTGGTGCTGCGGCCCTCTCCGGCCGGGTCATCCTGCTACAGGAAACCGACAAGGACGTTCAACCAGGGGTCCTGATGTATCTGCCGGTTTACCACTCAGGGACTACGCCGACCGACGAAGAGCGACGTCTGGACGAACTCATCGGCTGGGCGTATTCGCCGCTACGGATGAAGGACATGATGTCCAGTCTGCTTGAACGCGACATTTCGCACACGGCTGGGCGGATTGCGTTCACCATTTACGACGGAGAAAACGCCGACCCAGCGGCGTTGCTCTTTTCCAACGAAGAGTCCGACAAAGGCGACGCCAATCGATTCCACGCCAGCAGGAAAATGGAGATTGCAGGACAACCGTGGTTTCTGACGGCAACGGCACTACCCGGCCTGGGTGAGCCGACGAGTGTGGCGAATTCAATGGTCATCCTGACGGCAGGCTTGGGTATCAGCCTGTTGCTGGCCTTCCTCAACATGAACCAGTTACGCAGTGCTGCACGTCTCGCCGTTGCGGTTAGCCAATTGCAGGAAAGCGAGTCCCGCTTCCGCGACTTCTTCGAGAAGAACAAATCGGTGATGTTGCTCATCGATCCTGAAAGCGGTGCGATCATCGCTGCCAATCAGGCGGCAGCAAGCTATTATGGCTATTCGCAGTCAAGCCTGCTCGGCATGCTCATCAGCGAGATCAACACGCTTCCCCCGGAAGAAGTCGCTCAGGAACGACAACGGGCATTGCACGAGGAACGGAACTATTTCAACTTTCCCCACCGGCTTGCTTCCGGCAAGATCCGCGATGTCGAGGTCTATTCGACACCGATCGAAGCTGATGGCAGGCCACTGCTTTTTTCCGTGATCCATGACATCACGGAACGCAAGCAGCAGGAGAGAGCGCTGCATGAAGCCAGCCTGCAACTGGCCGTGGCGCAGAGCGCGGCTCAAGCCGGCTTCTGGAGTTGGGATATTGGCAGCGGCAATCCGACCTGGACGCCGGCACTCTTCTCGCTCCTTGGCCTCGATCCGGCCACAACGGAGGCCAGTTTCGAAGCATGGCAGTCTGTGCTGCACCCTGAAGACCTTCAAGAGGCTGAAAGAAGTATTGGCGATGCCATACGGGACCATGTTCCACTGGTCAACGAATATCGCGTTGTCCTGCCCTCGGGGCAGACGCGCTGGATCTATGCCAGGGGCGATACATCGTATGACGCGCAGGGTCGTCCCTTGTGCATGAGTGGTTTATGCATCGATATCACATCGCGGAAGCAAGTCGAGTCCGATCTGCACGACAGCGAGGATACGTTCCGAACCCTGGCTGCACTGGCGCCCGTCGGTATTTATCTGGCTGCGCCCGACGGTGACTGCATTTATGCGAACAGGCGCTGGTGTGAAATGGCCGGAATGTCCCCGGCAGACGCTCTCGGCAAGGGATGGTTGGCGGCGTTGCATCCGGAAGATCGCGAAGCCGTTGCATCGAACTGGCAGCGAATGGTTGAGTCCGAGGGGACTTGGGGGCTTGAGTACCGTTTTCGCTCTCCGGATGGAAGGGTAACCTGGGTATATGGTTTGGCCTCGCCACAGCGGGATACCGCGGGCCATATCGTCAAATACATTGGCAGCAACCTCGACATTACCGAACGCAAGCGTACGGAAGCCGAGCTTGACCAATACCGTCATCACCTCGAAGCGATGGTCGAAGAGCGCACGCAGGAGCTTTACTTGGCCAAGGAGGCTGCCGAAGCCGCGAGTCGCGCCAAGAGCACCTTCCTTGCCAACATGAGTCACGAGTTGCGCACGCCCATGAACGCCATCATGGGGATGACTGAACTGGTCATGCGACGGACAACCGACGCAAGACAGATGGATCAGTTGGGCAAACTGAAACACGCTTCCACCCATCTGCTTTCAGTCATCAACGACATCCTGGATATTTCCAGGATCGAGGCCGAGCACCTGGTTCTGGAGCAGGTCAGCTTCAAATTCGGCCTGGTGCTGGAAAACCTGATGGGCATGATCGGGCAGAAAGTTGCGGAAAAAGGCCTGAAGCTGTTCTTCGATCTGCCGCCTGCGGTTGCCAGCCTGACGCTGCTGGGCGATCCCATGCGTCTGGGTCAGATCTTCCTCAATCTCGCGGGCAACGCCGTCAAATTCACCGCACAAGGTGCCATTGCCGTGCGAATCAAGCTACTTGAGGAACATCCGGGCGACGTCCTGTTGCGTTGCGAGGTGCAGGATACCGGCATTGGCATTGCAATCGAGGACCAGGGACGCTTGTTTACCGCCTTCGAGCAGGCCGACAGTTCGATGACTCGCAAGTATGGCGGTACCGGCCTGGGACTTGCCATCAGCAAACGTCTGGTTGAAAAGATGGGTGGGAGCGTCGGCATCGAGAGTACGGTTGGGCAGGGTAGTACCTTCTGGTTTACCATAAATCTGAAGAAGACGACCGACGCCGACACCCCGGCGCCGACTATTGCAGAACAGTCAGCCGAGGTGCAACTCAAGGCCCATCACGCCGGGGCACGCATCCTCCTCGCGGAGGACGAGCCGATCAATCAGGAGGTGACGTGCGGGTTGCTGGCAGATGTCGGCCTCACCGTGGAGTTGGCCGAGGATGGAGGTTGCGCGGTCGCCATGTCGCAACGCAGCCACTACGACCTGATCCTGATGGACATGCTGATGCCGATGATGAACGGCATTGAGGCCACGCGGGTGATCCGGACCTTGCCCGGCTACGCACACACCCCGATTCTGGCGATGACGGCGAATGCCTTCAATGAGGATCGCAGGGTCTGCCTTGCCGCCGGCATGGACGACCACATCGCCAAACCCATCGACCCCGATATGCTGTACGAGAGCTTGTTGCAGTGGTTGAGCAAGCCTCGCGCATAGGCTTCCGGGAGGGCCGGCCAGCGGTATCGCGTGATCGCTTCACCTACACCGAGTGGCGACGGCATGGATTGCCGGGGATGTCGCTCGAACTGCTGGCGCAGCAAGCCAATCGCCATACGGAAGAACCGGGCGTGACTCAGGGAAAATCGGAAGGCAGCGGCGAGTAGCTGTGGTCGGGAGCGGGATGCCGGAAGGCGCATTCGACTGGTGAGGTGACGACATGGCGATTACCGATTGGCCCGAGGATGAGCGACCACGCGAGCGCCTTCTGGCGCACGGTGCCGCATCGCTCTCGGATGCCGAGTTGCTGGCGATCTTCCTGCGTGTCGGCTGCAGGGGAAAATCCGCGGTTGATCTGGGGCGTGAGCTGATCAGCCGCTTCGGCGGGCTGAACGGCCTGTTCGCGGCCAGCCAGGCCGACTTTTCGGCGGTGCCCGGCATGGGCCCCGCGAAATTCGCGCAGTTGCAGGCGGTCCTGGAAATGGCGCGGCGGTCGTTGGGCGAGGAAATGCGCCGGGGAATCGGCTTTTCTTCTCCGGCGGCGGTGCGCGATTACCTGCGGCTGCATCTCGCGGGGCTGCAGCACGAGGTGTTCTTCGCGCTGTGGCTGGATGCGCAGAATCGCCTGATCGCCGCTGAAGAGCTGTTTCGCGGCACGCTGACGCAGACCAGCGTCTAAGCTCGCGCAGGAGCACTCTAAAGCACGAATGGATGCATCAGCAATTCCCATTCGCTTCCACGGCAGGATACAAGTTAAGCGCGCTGTTCCGTTAACCTGCGCTGCGTAAAGTCTCAAGAAGTGAGGGCTGTCAGCAACGACCGCGGCTGTAGAAGGCGTTGCCGCACCGTCGGCAATTCTCACCTGCCCCTAGCCAGACCCAGCGTGTTCTAGGCGCCGTCTGACAGATTCCAAAGGTGAGCAGTCTGCGACGGTAGTTCAAGACTGGTGGTCTGGTAGGCAGCTAACGGCCACAACCCGCCGTAGCAACCGCAAAAAATCGAGCAGCGCGAACGGCTGGTAACTCATCAGATACCGGCCGACTGAGCACCCTTGCGATGGGTGGTTAACCCTCCGGGACGTAACAAGCGGCCATTCGCCGTTCTCGACAGGGTTCAGCTGCCCCAAAGGGCAGTAGCGTTAGCTTCGCATGCCGGATAGGCTTGTCATCATGGCAACTAGCGGCTTGGGCAAACTCTGTGTAGGTGTCGTCGACGATGACGAGAGTCTTCGTCGCTCGGTCGCTCGACTGTTGCGTGCGGCGGGGATGCAGTCGGTCACGTACGCATCCGCCGAAGCGTTCAACGAGGACATGAAGCATCCGAGATTTGATTGTCTCGTGCTCGACGTTCAGCTACCCGGCATGTCCGGGATCGATTTGCGCAATCAACTTGCCGTGGAAGGGGACCGAACGCCGATACTCTTTGTCACCGCTCATGACGATCCCAGGGTGCGCGAGGCGGCATGGTCCGGGCAGTGTGTCGGCTATTTTCGCAAGACGGATGCCGGTAGCGACCTTCTGGAGGCGATTCGCAGTGTGGTTTCGTCTTCCGCCCCCGGATAGCGTCACGCTTCAACATTCTTCCTGTGGCCAATCCTGCGGTGCAATTCAGTGCGCCGACGTGTATGCCGGTCAAGCCCGGTCGCATAATATCGGGCGCAAGTCGGCAGTTCGCAATCTCTCGCATGCGCCGGTTGCTGACGTAAAATTGCCAGATTGGGCACCTGCGGTCGGTGGAATCCGGCATTCGGAAGACAGAGGACGCGAAGGCATAGGTACTTTGTCATGAATTGGATGACCATCACCTGGCCCATGGTGGCTGCGGCCTGCCTCACGCTAGGCTTAATCGAGATGGGCATTGGACTTGCGCAGCGCCCACGCGCGCCCCGACTGCTATTTGCACTCAGCGCTTTCACTGTCGCCTGCGTCGCTGCTCTGGAATTGGCGTTGATGCAAACCGATGAACTGGCGGAGTGGTGGCTAGCAGCCTGTCGGACTATAGGCCTGCCGCTGCCGGATATGCTATAATCATAGCTATTCAAGCGACCGAGGTCTGGCATGTCCAAGTTCATCGTCACCGACCGCAAGACCGACTACCTGCTGCCGCCGTCACTCGACGATTGGCTGAACCAGGATCACTTGGCGCGATTCATTGTGGAGGTGGTCGACCAGCTTGAT
>JAKOZI010000223.1 GCA_029780075.1 Pseudomonadota bacterium | reverse complement strand
CGCGGACTGCCACTCGACGCCGGAGAGGGTCGTGCCTTCGGGTTTGGCTTCGATGACTCCAACGACGCGCTTGTCGACGTAGAGCAGGTAGTCGGCGCGGCCATGGCCCTGCTTCATGACGACCTCGCGGCAGGCGACGCCCTGGGCGGCGAAGAGGTTGAGGTCCTTCTTGTCCTGGACCGACCACCCGGCATCGACGAGCTGGCGGTCGATGAGCACACGCGCACGCTGCTCCGCCGCCAGCTTCGGGTCGTTGTCGGTAGCCACTGGCCCCAGCCTATGCGTTCATCACGCCTAGGCCTCGTCGACTCCTAAACCAATCGAGCGCTGAAGTTCAAATCGTTCCTTCTCGGGAAGATTCATCGACTCGGAGAGCACCGCGGCGAGCTTTTCCACACTTGGGCCGGCGATAGCAGACGGAAACTCCCATTTGAGGTTCTCGTCGCGGGTGATGACGTCCACCACCGAAGGATCTTCCGAACGGGCGGGACGCGTTGCCCGTATATACCGAATCTGGGTCAGCGGAAGATCGGTGGCCACTTCCCCCAGTTCCAAGAATCTGAGAGAATCAGCGGTCAACACACGCCGGTCTGTCACCACAATAAGGCTCCGTGACACCGGCTTGTCCCTCACAGTGGCGAGTTTATCCCTGGCGCCATCGACCGCGGCAGAGATAGCGTTCGGAGATCCGGGCCTATCTGGCAGGCCAAGGACCCTTATCCGCTCGTTGTCGTCAAGGAACCAACGAAGTATCCGAAGGAATGGGTCGAGGTCCACTCCAGCATCCGCGCACACGATTGCCGGCGGATCCAACGGGGCTGGCGGTGGGTGGAGCGCGTCGGCCAGAGGGGCAATCCTCTCAAGTAGCAGGGCGGAGGTGCTTCGAGATGCCTTCAACTCGCCGCGCCCACGCGACAAAGACAAAGTCTGTGTCACGGAGCGACGCCCAGGAAGCTCGGCTACGATTTTGAGCTCCCGCGTGAGCGCATCCACCAGTTCCCGAACTTCGTCGAGGGAAGCGGAGAGTTCCCTGCGGGTGTCCCTCGCGATGATGTCCACAAGGCGCACCTCATCAGGGTCCTCACGTCCAGCGGTTCTCGCCTTACCTGCATGGAGTGCCTGGTAGCCGGTCCACGCCTTTAGCGAGGAGAGAAGCGCAGTCGAATCGAGGACGATCTCTTCGGCGTTCTGGTGGAGGTACTCGCCCTTTGCCTGGCTGCCCTTTGCACCCAACTGCGCGATGTGCCCACGGATATTGTCTCGGTAGAGGTTGCGGACTGCTCTCAGGTCCGCGCCCTTCCCCGCTACGTCATCCCAGAGGGAGGCCGGAACCGATTGGAGCTCTCGCGCCCGCTCCACCGCCAAGTCGATGGCTTCGACAAGGCCTGCCAGCTCGGCTCGCTGGCCCCGGTGGAGGGTGGCGAGGACTTGCCCGGTGAGCGCGTAGTTCTTCTTGACCAGGGACGTGATCTCGGCGAGTTGCACCTGAAGGGCGATCGTCGCGACGGCTGGACCGATCGCCGCCGCGGTCTGCATTGCACTGAGCCCCGTCACGGGGATGAATCGCGCCTGAGTCAAGCCGCCTGACGGGGTGGTCATAGCTCCCAGGTACGCACCATCCTTGCTGGCAAGCTTCGCACCACTATCGATCAACGCCTGCGTTCTCGTGCTGAGCCGGTATAGGCCTTTCGCGCCTGCGAAGGCATCGCCAAGGTTTCCGGCCAGCGTCACGGTGCTGCCCAAACCGACGAGGATGGTCGTCAGTTGGGTTCGGTCAGTGGCCGACACAAGGCCAAGATCGATGAGTTCGATCGCTAGTTCCGGCGGAACGTCGCCGAAGACGACAGCGATACCTGGGAGGACTTCTGCGAGCACCGTTGAGACTGCCTCAGACTGGGGCGAGGCGCCCAACTGAGTGCGACCCTGCGGTGACGCCCCCGCCGCGGAGAGTGACTCATCGACTTCGGTTGCGTCACCGTCAGATTGCGAGCCCAGCATGTCACTCACGGGTTGCCTTCCAGAATCATGCAGTTTGACCCCTTTACAAGCGTTCACTTGCAGACCCTCGTCGGCCAGCCCTGGCCCATGCGAGCATTCGTCCCGGCCACTCTATGTGGCGCGCCCCGATCGCGAGTCAGCCGCTCGATCCAGCCCTAGCGGAGACGAGTCCCGAGTGTCACACTTTGTTGCTATGACACCCAACCGAATCGGCGGGACGGCACAACCGACTGGGGGGTCGTATGGGTGCACAGAACCAGCATGCAACACGCGAGTGCCGATGCGCCCGGGCCGGCGGCCAAGGTGCCCAAAGCACGGCGACTCCATGGCGCCGGTGACCAAGCCCTAAGCCGACGCCTAGCTCCCAGACTGAATCAGAGCGACCCGTCGGCTGGCCTCTCTCAATGCTTGACCGAATCCCAGTGCGCTTGCCTTTGCTGCGCGATAACTGACCGGGACGGCCAGGAGGTACGCAGTCGGTAAGGCAACACGCCATGCAAGATCTTGCGAATGACCCCATAGACAAAAGACGCTAATAGCAGAAAGTGCCACAAGGGCAAACATTAGGCTGCAGTACATCTCAAGCCGACGTCGATAGGCGCCATGCTCGGCCACCACAGTCCTGGGCAGGGTGTCCATGTGTCGAATCATGAATCCTTCCAGGTCTTCCTCCGGCCCAAGTTCCACGCAGTCCTCCGCTGCCCTCATCACGTTTCCCAGGCGAGTTGGCAGGAGGCGATGGGCTTCCGGATATTCCTCCAACTTCAATCTCACTATATCTAATTCGTGAAGCAGAACAGGGTCCGCGCTCAATGGCCACTCCAGTTTGACGGCAGCTTCGTCTGCGACCGACACTTCTTCATCGAAAAGCGGTCTACCGTGAATAACCTTCTCAAAGGCATTCCACATGGCCATCTGTTCCTGATTCGTTGCCGACTGGTCCAGGGCGTTCCGGCGCGCACCGTCGAAAGCCGCCCGCTCCAACTCCTGGTGACGCCTCGCTAGCTCTGCGCGCTTCCGTTCGGCCGATCGGATACGTCGTTGTCCCCAGGCCCGAAATGGACGGGAGCGCCAGTACCCCTCCCAGAAACGGAGGTTCTCAAACTCGAAAGCCTGTATCACAATGGCAACGATGATTAGAGCGAAAAGCAGGACAACAAGCGCGCCCCATCGCAAATCGACCAACGCCTGGATCGCCCCAGCGAGGTCAAGGCGGTCCTTTCCCTGAAATGCTAGGAGTATTGCGACATTACCGACCAAGAAGAGGGATGGGAGCCAGGACGTGATGCTGAGTTGGTCGAGGACGCGGGCAAGGAAGGCGGAGACTCCATCGGCGACCTGTTCCGCCGTAGGCGCTGACCGAGTCTCCGACGCCTCACTTGAGGCTGATGGCTGTGACACGCACTCAGCGTGCCGGAAACATGGCCTCTCCCTTGGGAACCACGCTCAAGGGCGACCAAATCCGCTTGTTGCTCTAGAGGCCAAAGTTTGCTCCAAACGTGCCGTCCCGACGCTTGCCCTCTCGTCGCCTGCCAGTTAAGTGTTGGGTCGATGATCTCTATCCCCCTACAAGCGGGCGGCATACGGGATTGTGTGACTGGAACGGCCTGGGACGACGCGGAAGCCACACAATCATCGGCGAACGCCACGCCCGGACCAGCGCGCGCCGAACCAGCGCGCAGAGCCAGCGCTAGATCCAGCCGCGGCGTGTGGCCTGCACGCCCAACTGCAGCCGCGTGTCGATCTCGGCCCGCTCCATCATGTCGGCGACATACCGCTGCACGGTGCGCGCCGACAGACCCAACCGCGTGGCGACGGTGCGGTCGGTCAGCCCGGCGTTGAGCATCAACAGAATCTGCCGTTCCCTGCCGCTGAGCTCGCCACCCTCGACGGCACCCTCACCCGCAGGATCCAGGCGCGTCGCATCCCGCCACTTCACCTCGAACAGGCTGACGGCGAGGTCGAGCAGCCCGCCGGCCCGCAGCAGCAGCGCCCCACCGGACTGGTCGTCGGTGGCGCCGGCGAGCGGGATCATCGCGATCTCGCGGTCGACGACGATGAGCCGAATGGGCAGTTCGCGGGTCACCCGCAACTCCACTCCGGGCTGGATCGTCTCGGAGAGGGCCGCCATCAGGCCGGGACGCTCGAGGGTCTGGCGCTCAAGCAGGAACCGGTAGACCACCCCGCGGCTGATCGCCTGCTCCTCCTCGACGTTCTCCTCGACAGACACCGCGACGACGTCGCCCTTGACGAACTCCAACACCTCCCGCCGGGCGCCACGCTGCAGTTGGTTGAACCGCTGGCGCACCGCCTCGCGGCCTCGCACGACGTCGACCACCTGCTCGGCGCGGCTGCTGGACGCGGCGAGGTAACGCTCGCGCAGCGCCCGCATCTCCAGCTCCGCCTGCCGGATGCCCTCCTGGTGCTCGACGATGAGCGCGCCGAGCGCGATGTCCGGCGGCGACGCGACGACGTGGTCGATGGCCGTTCCGGAGCGCGCGACGAGCCCCTTGGCCTCCAACGAGGCGATCACCCGGGTGGCTTTGCCCACCGACACACCGAGGGCGCCGGACACCTCCGTCGCCGTTCCGGAGGGCCCGGTGACGAGCATTCGGTATGCCGCGAGCTCGGCTTCGTCT
>JAKOZI010000209.1 GCA_029780075.1 Pseudomonadota bacterium | reverse complement strand
CCTGCGCATCCAGGAAATGTCCGGCAACCGCTGGTTGCGGCAGGCGATCCAGGACCTGCGCAAGGTGCTCAAGCTGACGCGCCTGTTCTCCCTGAGCATCGAGGGTCGGCTGCAGCAGTCGCTGGCGGAACACGCGGCAATTCTCGCGGCGATCCGGGCCGGCGATGCAGCGCGCGCGCAGACCACGATGCACGATCACATTCTGGCG
This sequence comes from Pseudomonadota bacterium, assembly GCA_029780075.1. Classification (GTDB taxonomy): domain Bacteria; phylum Pseudomonadota; class Gammaproteobacteria; order Burkholderiales; family Rhodocyclaceae; genus Accumulibacter. The sequence goes on along the minus strand of JAKOZI010000209.1, from coordinate 9,465 downwards.
GGGCGGCAGGCGGTGGCCAGAAGCCAGCCGCAGCAGGAGGTGATGGCGTGAGCGGGCGCATCCTTTGTGTCCGCGAGGACGCCATCGCCACCGTCACCTTGTCCAATCCGGGCAAACTCAACGCCATCGATTTTGCGATGTGGCAGAAGCTCGCCGAGGTCTTACGCGAGGTTTCGGGCGACGGGCAGGTGCGCTGTGTCGTCCTGCGGGGTGATGGCGAGCAGGCGTTTGCCGCAGGGGGCGACATTGAGGAGTTCCTGCATCGGCGCGATACCCTGGAGCGTGCGCTGGCGTATCACGCGCAGGTTGGCGCTGCCTTGCAGGCGGTGTTCGACTGTCGCCACCCGACGATCGCCCTGCTGCAGGGTGCGTGCATCGGCGGTGGCCTGGAAATCGCCGCGCAATGTGATCTGCGCGTCTGCGGCGAGTCGTCACGCTTCGGAGCGCCGATCAACAAGCTCGGCTTCTCTATGTATCCCGGCGAGATGGAAGGTCTGTTGCGTCTGGCCGGGGCGGCGACGGTGTTCGAAATTCTGCTTGAGGGCCGCATTCTGGGCGCCGGCGAGGCCCTGGCCAAGGGCCTGGTGAATCGTGTCGTCGCCGATGTCGAAGTGGTTGGCGAGGCCTATGCGAGTGCCCGGCGCATTTGCGATGGGGCGCCACTGGTCGCCACCTGGCACAAGCAATGGGTGCGGCGCCTGCAGCACGATGTTCCGCTCAGCGAGCAGGAACTACGTGCCTCGTTTGCCTTTCTCGATACCGAAGATTACCGCGAAGGGCTGTCGGCGTTCCTCGAAAAGCGCAAGCCGGATTTTCGCGGTCGCTGATCGCCGTGCGCGAGGACAGGAGCGCGGCGGTTCACCCGAAGAGACTCCACAACATCTTTCCTGCCAGCAGAATCAGCACCCCGGCAAAGAGCCGCTTCAACGTCGCAACCGGCAGTCGGTGCGCCAGTCTCGCCCCGACGGGAGCGATCAGCATGCTCGACGGCACCAGCCAGAGCAGGGCCGGCAGGTATACGTAGCCGAGACTCCCTGGCGGCAGGCCGGTGTGCTCCCAGCCGTTGAAGATGTAACCGAGCGAGCCGCCCAGGGCGAGGGGAAATCCGACCGCCGCTGAAGTGCCGATGGCATGTTGCACGCGGACGTTGCACCAGGTCAGGAAGGGCACGGTGAGTGAGCCACCGCCGATGGCCACCAGCGAGGAAATCGCGCCGATGCCGGTGCCGACGGCGAACACGCCGACGGCGCCGGGCAACTCTCGTGACGGTTTCGGTTTCAGGTTGAGGATCATCTGCACCGCCACCAGGCAGACGAAGACGGTGAAAAACAAGGCCAGCGGCCTGGCCGGGACGCGCGCGGCGAACAGGGTGCCGAGCAAGGTTCCGGCGAGAATGCCCGGCGTGATCTGGCCGACGATCTGCCACAGCACGGCGCCGTGCCGATGATGTTCACGGAGGCTGGCCAGCGAGGTGAACAGGATCGCCGCCATCGACGTGCCGAGCGCAAGATGCAGGACCTCGGTCGAGGGGAATGCCGCCTGTGCGGCGAACATCAGGGCCAGCGTCGGGACCATTACCAGCCCGCCGCCGATGCCGAGCATGCCGGCGAAGAAACCGGCAAACAGGCCAAGCGCAATGTATGCCAACCACCAGAGCAAACCGGACTCCTTGTCAAGAACTGCAGGACCAGCGGCTCGGCACCTGCGCTGGGCTCGTCGCGTGCTCGCATGCCGGTCGAACGGGCCGGGCGGCTGCAGATTCCCGCGGTGATGGCGCCTGCCTCATCGCCCGAGAATTTCCCCCAGCATGCGATCCACGCCGTCCTGCCAGTCGGGCAGCCGCAGGTCAAAGGCCGTCTGCAGCTTGCGGGTGTCGAGTCGCGAGTTGAGTGGGCGCGGGGCAGGTACCGGGTAAGCGCTGCTCGGCACCGCCAAGATGGCTTCCGGGGCCACCCGGATGGCCTGTCCGGCCTGCCGGGCACGCTCGATGACGTGTCGGGCGTAGCCATGCCAGCTGGTTTCACCGGCGGCCACCAGATGGTAGAGACCGGCGAGATCAGGCTGCTGGCGGACGCGGCGAATGGCGTGTGCGGTAACATCCGCCAGCAGTTCGGCCCCGGTCGGGGCGCCGATCTGGTCGGCGACCACCTTGATCTGTTCGCGCTCGTTCGCCAGACGCAGCATCGTTCGGGCAAAATTGTTGCCACGCGCGGCAAAGACCCAACTGGTACGAAAGATCAGATGCCGGTCGTGGCGGGCGACGGCCTGCTCGCCTTCGAGCTTGGTCCTTCCGTAAACCCCGAGCGGGCCGGTAGCGTCGCCTTCTCGCCATGCTGTGTCGCCGCTGCCGTCAAACACGTAGTCGGTCGAGTAGTGGACCAGCCAGGCGTTCAGCCGGGTGGCTTCTGCAGCCAGCACACCGGGAGCCAGGGCGTTGATGGTTCTTGCCCGTTCGGGTTCCGATTCGGCCTGGTCGACGGCGGTATGGGCGGCGGCGTTGACCACCACGTCAGGAGCGACCGCACGCACGCAGGCGGCGAGCCCGGCAAGGTCGGTGAAATCGCCGCACAGCCTGCCCTCCGTCTGCCAATCGAGAGCGACGATGCGGCCCAGTGGGGCCAGGCTGCGCTGCAATTCCCAGCCGACCTGTCCGCCTTTGCCAAAGAGCAGGATGTTCACCCCTGGCGTTCGCCGTAGTTCTTCTCGACCCAATCGCGGTAGGCGCCGGACTGCACATTGCCGACCCAGGCCTGATTGTCCAGGTACCACTGTACCGTCTTGCGGATGCCGGTGGCGAAGGTCTCGGCGGGCTTCCAGCCCAATTCGTGCTCGATCTTGCGGGCGTCGATGGCGTAACGCCGATCGTGGCCGGGCCGGTCGGTGACGTAGGCGATCTGTTCGCAGTAGGGTTTGCCGTCTGCACGCGGACGAAGTTCATCGAGCAGAGTGCACACCGTGCGCACGATGTCGAGGTTGGGCTGCTCGTTCCAGCCCCCCACGTTGTAGGTCTCGCCGGGACGGCCGGCTTCGAGCACCCGTCGGATCGCACTGCAATGGTCCTTCACGTACAGCCAGTCGCGAATCTGCTGGCCGTCGCCATAAACCGGCAGAGGCTTGCCGGCCAGGGCATTGACGATCATCAACGGGATCAGTTTTTCGGGGAAGTGGTAGGGGCCGTAGTTGTTCGAGCAATTGGTGGTGAGTACCGGCAGGCCATAGGTGTGGTGATAGGCGCGTACCAGATGGTCGCTCGCGGCCTTGCTCGCCGAGTAGGGGCTGTTTGGCTCGTAGCGGTGGGTTTCGCTGAAGGCAGGCGCTTCCCTTTCCAGGGAGCCATAGACCTCGTCGGTGGAGACGTGCAGAAAACGGAACCCGTCTCTCGCCTCGCCTTGCAGGTTGCCCCAGTAGCCGCGGATGCTTTCGAGCAGGTGGAAGGTTCCCACGATATTGGTCTGGATGAAGTCTTCCGGACCATGAATCGAGCGATCGACGTGCGATTCGGCGGCAAAATTGATGATCGCGCGCGGCTGGTATTGTGCGAGCAGGCGGTTGGTCAATGCGCTGTCGCCGATGTCGCCGTGCACGAAGACATGCCGCGGGTCGTCGGCCAGGGCGGCGAGGTTCTCGCGGTTGCCCGCATAGGTCAGCTTGTCGAGATTGACGAGGGGTTCTTCGCTCTGTGTCAGCCAGTCGAGAACGAAATTTGCTCCGATAAAGCCTGCACCGCCGGTGACCAGAATCATGGAGGGGTCCTTTCAATTCGTCTTGGGCGTGGCGCGTGCGAGAGTGTCACGCATCGGTTTGCCGTCGGGCCCTTTACCGCGTTGCGCAAATTCGGGCCTAGCGGCCGTAGCTGTCTTCGAGGCGGACGATGTCGTCTTCCCCGAGATAGCTGCCGGACTGGACCTCGACGATTTCGAGGTCGATCTTGCCCGGGTTTTCCAGGCGATGCACCACGCCGAGGGGAATATACGTCGATTGGTTCTCCGACAACAGCAGCGAGTCGTCGCCGCGGACGATCTTTGCCGTCCCCTTGACGACGATCCAGTGTTCGGCACGATGGTGGTGCTTCTGCAGACTCAGGCTGGCCCCCGGCTTGACCAGGATGCGTTTGACCTGGTAACGCGGACCGTGCGCCACCCCTTCGTAGCTGCCCCAGGGACGATGTACGATGTGCCGGAATTCGGTCTCGGCGCGGGACGAGCGCTTCAATTCGTCGACCAGCGCCTTGACCTCCTGGGCTTTCGCCTTGTTGGCCACCAGCACGGCGTCCGGTGTCGCCACCACGACCAGGTCGCTGACGCCAACCGTGGCGAGCAAGCGCCCTTCGGTCAGCAACACACAGTTGCGGGTATCGATGCTGAGCACATCGCCGTGTTGCGTGTTGTTGCTTGCATCGGCCTGGCCGATCGTAGCCAGCGCATCCCAGGCGCCGATGTCGTTCCAGCCGGCATCGAGCGGAATCACCACCCCGTGCTCGGTCTTTTCCATGACCGCGTAGTCGATCGAGTTTGCCGGGCTGGCCGCGAAGGCTGACTGATCGAGGCGCAGGAAGTCGAGATCGCGACGCGCGGCAGCCACGGCCGAGGCAACGCACTCGCGAATACCCGGAGCAAAGCGCTGCAGGGCTTCAAGGTAGGTGTCGGCACGGAACAGGAACATGCCGCTGTTCCAGAAGTATTGACCGGAATCCAGGTAGGCCTGCGCGGTTTCGGGGTCGGGCTTCTCGACGAAACGGTCGAGAGCGTAGCCGCCGAGTACCGGATCGCCGCGGCGAATATAGCCGTAGCCGGTTTCGGCGCGGTCGGGGACGACGCCAAAGGTGACCAGAGCCCCGGCGAGGGCATGTGGAATCGCCGCTCTGACCGCGGCCTGAAAAACCGCCACCTCGGCGATCACATGGTCCGACGGAAGTACCAGCAGCAAGGGTGGGTCTTGTCCAGGTGCCTCTCCGAGCGCATGCAATGCGGCGGCGGCGACTGCCGGCGCCGTGTTGCGCGCTGCCGGTTCAAGCAGGAGATCGGCCTGCAGCCCGATCTCGTGGAGCTGCTCGGCGACCAGGAAGCGGTGGTTCTCGTTGGCCACGGCAATCGTCCGGCCCAGCCCCGCGAGTCCGTCGAGTCGACGCAGGGTGTTCTGCAGCAGCGAAAACTCGTCGACCAGGCGGAGGAACTGCTTCGGATAGTGCGTTCGCGAAAGGGGCCACAAACGGGTTCCGGAACCGCCACACAGGACTACCGGGCGAACGACAGGGAAATTCATTGAGCGTGTCTCCAGAGGGGGCCGGGTCGCCGCAGGGTTTGCAGGAGGCGGCATTATAGCGCTTCGTCGGGCTGCGAGCCGGCCTGAGGCGCGCAGGCATCTTCTATAATGCGCACTTCGCGGCTCCCGCCGATCGTCCCCACCGCCGGCTCACCGATGCGCATCCTACTGGTCAAGACCTCTTCGCTCGGTGACGTAATTCACAACCTCCCGGTGGTCAGCGACCTGCGCCGGAGCTTTCCGGAAGCCCGTATCGACTGGTGTGTCGAAGAGGCCTTTGCCGATGTTCCGTCAATGCATCCGGGTGTCGGTCAGGTCATCCCGGTGGCTCTCAGGCGCTGGCGCAAGAATCTTGGCGGACTCGCCACCTGGCGCGAAATGCGTGATTTCCGGCGGCGAATCGGCGAGACGCGCTACGACGTGGTGCTCGACTCGCAAGGTTTGCTGAAAAGCGCCTTGATCGCCCGACAGGCGCAAGGCCGGCGTTGTGGTTACGCCGCCGAAGCGGCGCGTGAACCGCTCGCCGCGCGTTTCTACGACGCCACCTTCGTGATTCCGCGCCATGTGCACGCCGTACAGCGCAACCGCTGGCTGGCCGCCGCAGTTTTCGAGTACCCGCTCGACCTGCCGCTGGATTACGGGATCGCTGCGCCGGTGAGTGCGTTATCCTGGCTGCCCACGGGGCCTCTGGCGGTGCTGCTGACCGCGACCAGTCGCGATGACAAATTGTGGGATGAAAGGCACTGGTGTGCGGTCGGGCGGGCGCTCCTGGCGCGCGGACTGACGCCCGTCCTGCCTTCTGGTCACGCGCTCGAACGCCAGCGCGCCGAGCGCCTTGCCGCTGCGGTGGTTGGATCGGTGGTGGCGCCGCCCCTGCGCTTGCCGCAGGTGGCGGCACTGATCGCACGCGCCAGCCTGGCGATCGGCGTCGATACCGGCCTGGCGCACCTCGCCGCTGCCCTGCGCGTGCCGGTGCTCGCGCTCTACATTGCGACGGATCCGGCATTGACCGGCGTTTGCGGTACCGGCTTCGTGCGTAATCTCGGAGGTGCGGGTACCCCACCGTCGGTGCAGGAGGTCCTGACGGTCGCCGCGCAGGCCCTGCGCGCATGAGCCGTCGGATCTATTCGCTGCTGTTCTATCTGGCGATGCCTTTGATCTGGCTGCGGCTGTTGTGGCGGGCGCGCCGGCAGCCCGAGTATCTGCAACAGCTTGGCGAGCGGCATGGTTTTTATGCGGCGCGTTCAGCACCGCCGCTGCTCTGGCTGCACGCGGTTTCGGTGGGCGAGACGCGGGCCGCCGAGCCGTTGATCGCCGCGCTGTTGCGCGACTACCCCGCGCACGGCGTGTTGTTGACGCACATGACGCCGACCGGTCGAACGGCGGGTGGGGAACTGCTGCGACGGTACCCGGGGCGCGTGCTGCAGGCGTACCTGCCCTACGATCTGCCGGGTGCCTGCGCCCGCTTCCTCGATCACTTTCGCCCGCAGATCGGGCTGCTGATGGAAACCGAGATCTGGCCTAACCTGATCGCCGCTGCCGGAAACCGCAATCTACCGATGGCGTTGATCAACGCGCGTCTGTCGGCTCGGTCGCAGCGCGGCTACGCCCGCTTGCCGAGCCTGATCGGGCCGGCGCTGGCCTCACTGAGCGCTGTCGCCGCGCAAACGGCGGCCGACGGCGAACGCCTGCAACAGCTCGGCGCGTGTCGCGTCAGCGTTTGCGGGAACCTGAAGTTCGACGTCTCGCCGGCACCTGAAAAATTGCGCCAGGGGGAATCATGGCGGCAGTCTCTTGGCACACGCCCGGTGTGGTTGGCAGCCAGTACCCGCGAAGGCGAGGAATCTCTGATCCTCGACGCGTTTGCCGCAATGCGCATTCCCGGCTTGCTGCTGCTCCTGGTGCCTCGCCATCCACAGCGTTTCGCCGCGGTCGCCGATCTCGTCGACGAGCGTCGGCTGCGACTCTGCCGAAGGAGCTCCGGGGCATTGCCGACACCGTCAACGCAGGTCTGGCTCGGCGACAGCATGGGTGAAATGGCGGCCTATTACGCGCTCGCCGACCTGGCGCTGATCGGCGGTACGCTCTTGCCTTTTGGCGGACAGAACCTGATCGAGGCGGCGGCCTGTGGCTGCCCGGTCTTGATTGGGCCGCACCGTTTCAATTTCGCGCAGGCCAGCGCCGATGCGATTGCCTGTGGGGCTGCGCTGCAGGTAAAAGACGTCGGAGAAGCGGCGACTGCCGCCGGCGAACTGTTCGAGCACCCGCCGCGGCTATGCGCCATGCGCGCAGCCGCGCGGCGTTTCAGTCAGGCACACTGCGGCGCCACGGCGCGTACGATGGCAGTGGTGCAGCGGCTTATGGTGCTTCGAAAAGGGTGTTGATCCGTTCCAGGTCGGACTCGCTGAGCGAGCCGACAGCCGCCTTCAGCTTGAGTTGCGCCAGCAAGGTGTCGAAGCGGGCTTTCGCCAGATCGCGTCGGGTGACGTACACCTGGTTTTCGGCGTTGAGCACGTCGATGTTGATGCGTACGCCGACCTCGTAACCGAGTCGATTGGACTCCAGGGAACTGAGGCTCGACACCAGCGCCGCGTCGAGCGCGCGGACGCCGGCAAGACCATTGACCACGCCGAGGTAGGCCTGGCGCGCGCCGAGCGCCGAGTTGCGCCTGGCGTTGTCCAGCCCCGCCCGTTCAGCGTCACGACGGGCGATGGCTTCGCGCGTTTTCGAGTTGACCGCCCCACCCTGAAAAATGGGGATGTTGATCTGCAGGCCGACCTGGCCGGTCACCGTATCGATCGATCCGGCGCCAAGCTGGCCTGGGCCATTGTTGTGCCCGTAGTTGGCGACCACATCGACCGTCGGGTAATGCCCGGCGCGGTTGATGTCGACCGCCTTGTCGGCGGCTTCGGCGGCTGCCAGTTGCGCCTGCACGACGAAGTTGTCACGTTCGGCGGCTTCGACCCACGGGTCCATGCTGGCCGGTTGCGGTGGTTCCATCATCGCTTGCGGCTTGAGTCGATGCAGTTCGCCGGGATCCTTGCCGACGAGGACGCGCAGGGCATAGCGTTTCACTTCCAGGTCGTTCTCGGCGGCGATTTCCTGGGCGGTGGCCAGGTCGAAGCGCGATTGCGACTCGTAAGTGTCGGTGATCGTCGCCGTCCCGACCTCGAAGTTCTTCCGCGCCTGCGCCAACTGCTGCGCGATGGCCGTCTTGTTGGCCTGCACGGCGCGCAGGTTCTCGATCGCGAACAGGACGTCAAAATAAGCCTGTGCCACGCGCAGGATGAGGTCCTGACCCGCCTGTGCGAAGTTGGCGTCGGTCTGCATCACCAGCAGCCTGGACTGATCGTATTGTACGAAGTTCTGCCAGCGGAACAGCGGTTGTGTCAGGTTGACGCCGTAGCTGTTACTGTTGTACCGGTTCTGGCGATTATACTTGTCCAAGGGACCCTTGACGTCATCATAGGGGGTGACCGCGTAGCGGGTGTCGTTTCCGAAAGTGTTGCCGCTCGCGCCAATGCTTGGCAGCAGGCCGGCGAGAGCCTGCGGCTGTTTCTCGCGCCCGGCGGCGGCGGTCGCGCGTGCCGCAGCGTACTGCGCGTCGTAGGCCAGAGCTTCACGGTACACCTGTAACAGGTCGGCGGCAAACGCGGGCATGACCGACAGCACAGCCACCAGTACAAAACTGTATTTGCCGGCGCTGAGTTTCAGGGGCATGACGCTCACTCGCTTTCAGTACTTGTCCATGGCCGGTTCAACATCGTCTGCCCACGCATCAACCCCCCCGGAGAGGTTGTAGATGGCGCTGAAGCCCTGGCGTTCGAGGAAGGCTCCGACCTGCAAGCTGCGCACACCGTGGTGGCAGATCACGACAATATCTGCGGCGGCGTCAAGCTCATTGAGTCGGGTCGGCAAGGTACGCATCGGCATCAGAACCGATCCGGCGATATGGCACAACCCGTACTCCCAGGGCTCGCGAACATCCAGCAGCATCGGTTCTTGCCGATCCAGGGAGGTCGCGGTCCCCGGCGACGGCTCGCCTGCCGCCAGCCACTCTGCCAGTTCGACTGCCGAGAGGTGGTGCATCGAGGGAGGCCGCCCTCAGAAGACGAATCTCTGGCGTTTGCCGGTTATCAGCGCCGGCACCACGGTTTCAAAGAGGTTTATCGAGTTGAACGCCTGATCATCGCTACGGATGAT
>JAKOZI010000207.1 GCA_029780075.1 Pseudomonadota bacterium | reverse complement strand
TTCATCCTCGACGAGATCGCCACCGAGAGCGGCAGGACCTTCGCCATCATCATCGACGAGGCGCATTCGAGCCAGGGCGGCAAGACCTCGGCGGCGATGAGCCAGGCGCTCGGTGCGCCGGAGGAAGGCGGCGACGCGGGGCCCGATCCCGAGGACACGGTGAACGCGGCGCTCGAAAAGCGCATGGCGGCGCGCAGGATGCTGGCCAATGCCAGCTACTTCGCGTTCACCGCGACGCCGAAGAACAAGACGCTGGAGATGTTCGGCGAGCCGTTGCCGCCTGACCCTGAAGGGCGTGTCAGGCATCGGCCCTTCCACAGCTACACCATGAAGCAGGCGGTCGAGGAAGGCTTCATCCTCGACGTGCTCAAGGCCTACACGCCGGTGGACAGCTACTACCGGCTGGTCAGGAAGAGCGAGGACGACCCGGAGTTCGATACCCGCAAGGCGAACAGCAAGCTGCGCCGCTACGTCGAGAGCCACGAGCACGCGATCCGCCTGAAGGCCGAGATCATGGTGGACCACTTCCACGCGCAGGTGCTGGCGGCCGGGAAGATCGGCGGGCAGGCGCGGGCGATGGTGATCACCAGTGGCATCGAGCGGGCGATCCAGTACTTCCACGCCTTCCAGGCGTATCTGCGCGAGCGCAAGAGCCCGTACCAGGCGATCGTCGCCTTCTCGGGCGAGCACGAGTACGGCGGCGCGAAGGTGAGCGAGGCGTCGCTCAACGGCTTCGCGAGCAGTGACATCGCGCGCAAGATCCAGGCCGACCCCTACCGCTTCCTGATCTGCGCCGACAAGTTCCAGACTGGCTATGACGAGCCGCTGCTGCACACGATGTACGTGGACAAGCTGCTCGCCGGCATCAAGGCGGTGCAGACCCTGTCGCGGCTGAATCGCGGGCACCCGCAGAAGCACGACTGCTGCGTGCTCGACTTCCAGAACAACAGCGAGGCGATCACCTTCGCTTTTCAGGACTACTACCGCACGACGCTCCTGGCCGACGAGACCGATCCGAACAAGCTGCACGACCTGAAGGCGGCGCTGGACGCGGCGCAGGTCTACTCGCCGGAGCAGGTGCGGCAGGTGGTGGCGATGTTTCTCGATGGCGCCGACCGCGACAAGCTCGACCCGATCCTCGATGCCTGCGTCGCCGTCTATGTGGACGCGCTCGACGAGGATGGGCAGGTCGACTTCAAGGGCAAGGCGCGGGTGTTCTGCCGCACCTACGCTTTCCTTGCGTCGGTGATTCCTTACAGCAACGCGGAATGGGAGAAGCTGTCGATCTTCCTCGACCTATTGACGCCTAAGCTGCCGGCGCCACTGGACGAGGATCTCGCCAGGGGCATCCTCGACGCGATCGACATGGACAGCTACCGCGTCGAGAAGAAGGCGGCGATGAACATCGCGCTCGCGGACACGGACGCCGAGATCGAGCCGGTGCCGACCAGTGCGCGCGGCCACCCGCCGGAACCGGAGATGGATCGGCTGAGCAACATCCTCAAGACCTTCAATGAACAGTTCGGAACGTTGTTTACCGACGGCGACCGGGTCGCGAAACGGCTCCGCGAAGACATCGCGCCGAAGGTCGCCGCCGACGCGGCCTACCGCAACGCCCGCGAGAACACCCCGCACACGGCGCGCATGGCGCACGACCAGGCGCTCGGCAAGGTGATGCAGATCCTCCTCAAGGACGACACGCAGGTCTACAAGCAGTTCGTCGAGAACGAGTCGTTTCGGCGTTTCGTCGGCGACATGGTGTACGCGTTCACCGCCCAGCCGCTCTGACACCCTCCCGGAGGCTCGACGCCAACGCCGAAGATTCGTCCGTGACGTGGTGTCATTGTGTCAGCTCGGCAGCCGCGCTGGCGCGGGCGAAACGAGCGGTTCGCAGAGTGCGGGCGCCGCCTCGATAGCCACGCGCCGAGCCAGCACGGCGTCGAGCGCGGTTGCTTCGGCGAGGTCCGGCGGCGTCGCACGCCGTGCCTGCGCCAGCACCAGGCGGGTCAGCACCGCATCGAGGGCGGTCGGGCTGCCGAGCGCGTGCGGCACCAGCGAGCGCAGCAGTTGCAGCCGCTCCGGCGGCAGCGGCCACGGGCCGGCCTGGGCCAGCGTCGCCGCCGCCAGTCGCGCCGCCAGGTGCGGGGCGAAGCCCGGGTCGGGCACGGCGACGGCGTCGCCAGGGTGGAGCGGGCGGTCGTAGCCGTTGATTCGGAGAAAATCCGCCACGGGGCGCTGGTAAAGTTTTTGCAGGCTGTCGAAGCTGCCGTCGTCGAGGGCCCATGGCGGCAGTTGCAGCGCGTCCGGACGGCGGCCGAAGTAGCTGTGGCCCAACCGGTGCACGCCGGCGAACTCCGCGAGGTAAGCGCCTTCGGACAGATGCCGGGCGCGCGCCTCGATGTCGAAGGTTGGCCACCAGTGCGTGCGTATGGCGTTGACCCGTGCCGTCATGCGGGCGCAGAAGGTCGGATCCTGGACGTTGTGCGCCGCCCGTTGTGCCCACTCCAGCGCTTGCTCGATCGCCGGCGAGGCTTGGGGCTGCCCACGCTGGCAGATCTCGATGGCTTCGGCCAGCGCCAGGCACGCCGGCGCCTGGTAGCCGGCGAAGCCGGAATCGGCCAGGGCCATGGCTTCCTGCAGCACCTGGTCGGCGAGGGCCTCTTCTCCAAGCAGCCAGCCCAGCGCCTGGGCGCTGGCCAGCATCCGTCGCTTGTGCTGTGCCCAGATGTCGCTGCCCTGTTCTTCGCGTCCCGGCTTGAGGCGCATCGCGGTGTCGATCAGCCCGGCAGCCTGTTCGCGCAGCGCGGTCCGCGCCGCCGCATCCTGCGCCTGGGCGCGCAGCGCTGTGGCCGCCGTCGGCAGGCCCTCTTCGAACTCGACACTATCGCCGCTGAGGGCCGCGGTGAGAATGCCGACCACCGCCTCGCGCAGCCACTCGCCGCCGTCGGGGCGCGGCAGTTCGACGACGAAGCCGAGCAGCAGCCAGAGGGTGCTGAAGCGATATTCGGAATAGCTGTAGTTGGTATAGACGCTGAGGTAGCGCCGCAGGGCATCCATGCCGCCGTCCGGGTCCTGCGCGGCGTAGGCTACCAGGTAGGGGCCGTCGAGTTCGGCGAGATAACGCGTTGTGCTGCGCTCGGCGTCGCCATCGCTGCCGCCTGGGTGGGCCGCTGTGCCGTGGTAGATGCCGCGCGTCGGCGGCGGCCTGTCAGGGTTGCGCAGGTCGGGATCCAGTCCGCGGCTGATGATCAACTCGCGCTGGTATTCGCCGCCGCCGACACGCTTGAGCAACTCTTCGATCAGTGCCGTGTCGGCTTCCTGCGGTGGCACCTGGAAGGCGAAGACTGGCGCCGGCTGTTCCCAGAGCTGCGCTCGCAGCCAGAGCCGCAGGGCGTGCACCGCCGGCTGCGCAGTCGTCTCGGCGTCGACTTCGGCACACAGGGCGCGTGCCTGCGCGCGCTGGTGTGCCGGCGCCAGCCAGGCAACGGTCAGCAGGAGGACCTGGCGCCAGTGCTCGTCAAGGGCAAAGAGGGCGCAGCGACGGCGGGCACCGTCGAGGTCTCCCTGCCGCGCCAGCTCGAAGATCGGTTCCGGCCGCAAGTGCCGGCGGCGGAAGCGCGTCAGGGTGTCAGCAGCGTCGACGATCAGCGGCACGCCGAGGGGCAGGTCGTCGGATACCGCCGCGTCGAGCGCACACGACAGGGCTGCGCGCAGCGCCGGCGGGTCGGCGAGTGCCTGCTCGTGCGCCTGTTGCCAGTCGGTGTTGCCGACCAGCGCCAGCAAACGTTCGACGAGGATGTGCCGCTGCGGCTGAGCGCTGGCCAGGGCCGCCTGGGCGAGGTGGAAGGCCAGCCAGCGCCAGGCGTAGGCATGGTCCCTGGCCGGCCGCTCCCCCCAATGCCCGGCCAGACGCAGGTGCAGCACGGCCTTGTCCGTCAGCTTCAGCGACAGGTAGCCGCGCAGCACGTCGTGCACGCGCAGCGTCCCTGAGCCGGCGTCGTAGTCGAGCAGCGACAGCGGTTCCAGCCGCGAAGAGACCAGTTCCTCGGCCTGGGCCGCGTCGAGCCCGGCCGTGATCTGCCAGAGTTCGGCTGCGCTTGCCAGGGGAATCGGTACATCCTGCGGGAAAATCGCCAACTCGGTGTAACGTTGGCGCTCGGCGGCATCCAGCAGTTCCAGGCTGGCCTCGACCGTCGCGGCCACCGCCTGATCTCGCTCCAGGGCGTCGTGGGCGGGGTCGAAAGCCAGCACGCCCTTGCGTGCCAGGTCGCGCTCGACGGCGTCGAGCGCCCTGGCGATGGGCATTTGCTGGCGCTTGACACGCTGCCGCAGGGTCCGGTTGGCCAGCCGCAGCAAGACTGGCCAGTAACCCAGCTGGCTGACCAGATTCAGGAGGCGGGCGTCCTGTCCTGCCGGCAGGTCGGCGCCGAGCAGTTCTCTGGCGTCCGCCGCCTGCATGTTGCCGATATCCAGCAGTTCGGCCTCGAAGGGGAGGGTGAGTGCGTTGCGGGTGGTGATCAGGCGGGCACAGCCGCCGCTGGCGGCGACGATGTCCCGGATCTGGGCCTCGTCCCAAACGTCGTCGAGCACCAGCAGCAGCGTGCGTTGTGCCAGCGCCGCCAGCAATTGGGCGCGGGCGCCGGGCAGCGTCGTGCAGCCGTCACAGTCGCCGCGGAGGGCGCTGACCAGATCGGCAATCTGCGCGCGCGGGTCGGGCGGATTCTTGCCCAGCGGCACCCACAGGATGCCGTCGCGGCAGGCCTGCAGAACGGCAGGGTCGGCGCAGATCTGGCGCGCGAGGGTGGTCTTGCCGGCACCGCCGAAGCCGCACAGGCCGACGCAGTTGGCCAGCAGTTCGCCGTTGCCGTCGAGCAGGTGCGCCTTGATCAGCGCCAGTTCCCGTGATCGCTGGACATGGTCGGCGGCCGGTGGCGGTGCCTGGAAGGGCGTCTGTCTGGGTCGGCCCGGGGCCTCGACGTGGATGCTGATCGTGCCGGTGTTGTCGCCGCCCACATATATCCCCGCAGAGCCGACCGAGACGGCATGCTCGCCCTGCGCAATGGCCCCGCCGCCAGCGAGTTGGGCGCGCTGGCCGATGCTGTCGGTTGCGGGCGCAGCGGCGCTCGGCGCTGCTTGCCGGGAGTCGTCCGCACTGTCGGCCGATTGCCGCCGTGGCTCGTCGAATGGCTCCTGGTCGTCCCGCAGTTCAGGACCGGAGGCGAGAAATCTCTTCCTGTCGGACATGATGATCACTCCTTGTTGGCCGTGGGCTCGACGCAGGTGTGACGGCCACCCTGCGCAACGATTCTAGCAGGGTGGCCGAGTCACCGCACACGGACCCACCCGGCTGGAGATCTGTTCTTGTGGCAGGGATAAGGAGGCGCTGACCCTGATGGCGCAGGCCATCGCCACGGCCGCCCGGAACTTCGGCGGCATCGTCTGCGTCCAGGTCGAGCGCATTGCCGAGCGCGATACCTTGAATTCGCGTCAGGTGAAGCTGCAGTGGGGGTCTCGTTGATTGCGTGGTGGTGGTGGAAAAGCTTGAGTCTGCGGGCACGGTGTTGCCCCCGGACGATGCCGGTTCGTCGTAATATCCGCCCCATCGCCGTTTCTTCCTCTCGTCTGGTCATCCTGCATGCAGAGACTACTTGCCCTTGTCGGGCCGTTGCCGTTCATCGCCCTGGCCATCGTCGCGGCCGGTCTTTCCCTGGGCGTTGCCGTTTGCCTATACGCCGAGGTTTTCGCGCCGGCACTGTTGACGCTTGCCGCCGGCTGGCGCTACCCGCTGACCGGACTGGCGCTGGCCGCCAGTTACTTTGCCTACGGCCTGACGTTGCTGCTGGTGGCACCGCTTCTGAACTTTGTTCTTGGTGGACGCTTGCAACCGTATCGTGGCTCGGCGGTGTCGCTGACCGCGCTGCGCTGGTATGTCCATTGCACGCTGACGCTGGTGGTTCGCTACTCGTTCCTGGAGTTCGTGACGCCGTCGCCCTTCGCGCAACTGTACTACCGGCTGATGGGCATGAAGATCGGCAGCAACGTGACCATCAATTCGACGGCCATCGCCGATCCGTCGATGATCGAAATGGCTGCGGGGGTAACCATCGGCGGTTCGGCCAGCGTCATGGCGCACTACGCGCAGGGTGGCTACCTGGTGATTGCGCCGGTACGACTCGGCGCCGGCGCCACCATCGGCTTGCGCGCGATCGTGATGGGCGGTGTCGAGGTCGGCGAGAAGGCCAAGGTCCTGGCCGGCTCCTTCGTCCTGCCCAACACTCGGATACCGGCCGGCGAGACCTGGGCCGGGATTCCCGCGCAGCGGGTGGAACTGGAGCGGGCAGCGGCGAGCACCACCGACGGCACGCAGCCGCGCTCTGAGTTATGATCGACCTGCCGGCCTGGGAGACCATTGGCCTGCGCCTGCTGGGCATCGCCTGCGGGCTGGTGGCCTGGTTCGTCACGCAGCGCATGATCGGCCAGCGTCATCTCGAAGGCGGTGGCATCTACGACCATCTGCACCGCCTGACCGCCGCGGGCAACGCCTGGCTGCACGTCCATCCGGGTGCTGCCAGGGCGGCGCTGATTGCCAGTTCGCTGGGCGTCGATGCGGTCAGCCTGTTCGTGCTCGGCTACGCCGTGCTCGGCCCGAGCTTCAGTCCGTTCTGGGGGCTGCTGTGCCTGTTCGGTCTGCGGCAGGCGAGCCAGGCAGTGGTGGCGCTACCGGCACCGTCGGGAATCATCTGGCGCGATCCGGGCTTCCCTTCCTTGTTCGTCACCTATGCCGTAGGCAACGACTTCTTTTTTTCCGGTCACACCGCGCTGGCCGTTTATGGCGCCATCCAGATCGCCAGCCTCGGCATGCCCGTCCTCACGGTTGTCGCGACCCTGCTGGCGGTGTTGCAGATGCTGGTGGTGATCGTCTTGCGGGCGCACTGGACGCTCGACGTGTTGACGGGACTGTTCGCCGCGCTGCTGGTCGGTTTGGCGTTCTGGCCGGGGTAGGGAAACCCCTCAAGGCCCCTTTCTGACGGGCTGTACCGCCTGCGCCGACCATGCGCGGATCTGATCGATGCTGGCTGTTGCGCCGCCGCAGACGATGAACAGGACCTTGGCAAAGCCCGCGAGCGCTGCCGAGCGCTCGTAAGCCAGCGCGAGGGTGGCCCCGCAGGCGGGTTCGACCAGCAGGCGGTGGTCGGCGAGGAAGCGCTCGCAGGCATCGAGAGCGCTTCTGTCGGAAACGACGACGCTGTCGATCGCATGTTCCGCTGACCACTGAAACGCCCGGTCGCAAACGCGTTTGGCACCGAGCGAGGTGGCGATGCTGCTGATCGTATCGAGTTCGAGTGGATGACCAGCGCGCAGTGCTTGCTGAAAGGATGCGCTGCCCTCGGTCTCGACGGCGATCACCGGGATATCTCCGAGGGCGTTGCGCCGCAAGCCTTCGATCACGCCGCAGAGCAGGCCGCCACCGCCGACCGACAGGACCACTGCGTCCGGGCGCAGGGCGGCACGGGCGACTTCGTCAACCAGGCTGGCGTGTCCGGACCAGAGCAGTGGGTCGTCGAAGGGATGGATGAACGCGTCTGACGGGTCAAGAATCGACAGCGCCAGCAAGTGGGCTTCGTTCCAGGAGGCGCCGTGCACGATGACCTGTGCCGCTTCCAGCCGCAGCAATTCCCTGGCTCGGGCGGATGCGGTTTCGGGCACCACCACGGTGACCGGGACCGACAGACGGCGGCCGGCGTAGGCGACGGCCAGGCCGGCATTGCCGCCCGAGGATGAAACG
The DNA here is from genome assembly GCA_029780075.1 of Pseudomonadota bacterium. Classification (GTDB taxonomy): domain Bacteria; phylum Pseudomonadota; class Gammaproteobacteria; order Burkholderiales; family Rhodocyclaceae; genus Accumulibacter. The sequence goes on along the minus strand of JAKOZI010000207.1, from coordinate 19,009 downwards.
AAGCGGCGCGCGCCGCGTCGCAGATATTCCTCGCAGGCCGCGCCAACCCCGCGAATCTTGAACGATCCCGGTGGTTGCAGCGCTTCGAGCTTCAGCCACGCCGCGCAATGAGCGGCACGGCTCAGAAACGGGGACTCGATGAGTGGGGTTTCAATGTGCAGCGGCATGCTTGCAGTTCCGGTGTCGGGCGCGCGAGTGCCGCGCTGGCGACGTGCAGGACAATGACCGACAAAGGCCGGCGAGGGGATACCACGCCGGCCTTTGTCTTTGGTGCGATGGAAGCCTGTCGTTCAGTACACTTCGGGAATGAAGGTCTGGTCGGTGATCGGCGGACGCACGTAACCACCCTCGTCCTGGCGGGGCGGCAGCACGATCGGCTGTGGTGTCAGGTCCTCGTAGTCGATCATGTTCAGCAGATGCGTGATCACGTTCAGTCTGGCGCGCTTCTTGTCGTCGCCGTCGACCACGTACCATGGGGCCTGCTTGATATCGGTGTGGGCGAACATCGCGTCCTTGGCCTTCGAGTATTCAACCCAGCGCGCACGCGATTCCAGATCCATGGGACTCAGTTTCCAGTGCTTTTCGGGATGGAAAATGCGCTTCTGGAAACGGCGCTCCTGCTCTTCGTTGCTGACCGAGAACCAGTACTTGATCAGGATGACACCGCTGCGGACCAGCATTCGTTCGAATTCGGGGCAGGTGCGCAGGAACTCGCGGTATTCGTCTTCAGTGCAAAATCCCATCACGCGCTCGACGCCGGCCCGGTTGTACCAGCTGCGGTCGAAAAGAACCATTTCGCCGCCGGCTGGAAGATGCTGGACGTAGCGCTGGAAATACCACTGTGTCTGTTCCCTGTCGGTCGGCGCTGGCAGCGCGGCAACGCGGGTGACGCGCGGACTCAGGCTCTCGGTGATGCGCTTGATCGTACCGCCTTTACCAGCCGCATCGCGACCTTCGAACAGCACGACCACTTTCAGTTTCTTGAATTTGATCCACTCCTGAAGTTTCACGAGTTCGATCTGCAGCTTGGCGAGCGTCTGTTCGTAATCCTTGGTTTTGAGCGGAGGCTTCGGAGCAGGATGCGGCGTGTCGTTCAGGTTCACCTTGGCCGGGGCTGCTACCGCCTTCGGTGTTGCTGCCGGCTTGCCTTTGACCGGTTTCGTTGCCTTGGTGGCCTTCACGGGCTCCTTCTTGGCCGTCGCGCGCGCTGTCTTGCCGGCGGCGGCCGGTGGCGATACCGGCTGCTCTACGGTCACTGCTGCGGGAGCGGCTTGATCACTTTCTGGTACGACATCTTCTTGCACGGTTTTGACTTCACTCATTGATGCCTCCTTGGTGTGGCGAGAAACTGCTGGGAAATGAAAACGTATGCTGGCCCGGAAGACTTCGGTCTGCCCTTGTCGACGAAGCCCCGGACAAAACCGCGGCAAGCTACCGGGGCGCCAACGGCTGCTGCCGTCAGGACCTCGGTGCCTGATTAAGCCGAGGACTCAGGGTTCGGTGAACGACCGTGACGACGAGATGACTGGCTCGGTTGTGTAAACTGCCGATGCCATGCAGCAGATGATGCCGGCGATGACGGCGAAGCGAACAAGCCTTCGCCGCCCGCTGGGATTGGCAAACGCCGGTTGCTTCAGCGCTACACAAGAGGAATATGAATCGCTGGGCACAGAGCGTACTTATGCCTCGGTTTCGCTGCTGTTGAGACTCGAAAATTCGATACCGCCTTGAATTTTTGGCATGGTTCGTTTCCTCTTTGCGCCTGAAAGGCCGTGGGCGGCAATTATCGTCCTTTTTTTCGCAAAAATGAACACTGCCGCGCACGAAACGTGCAATATGCCAAGGGCGTTACCGGTGCGGCGCCGGCGTGTCGTATGCGGGCTCGGTACGTGCGCGGACAAAAGCAGTTTTCCATGCCGGCGTTGTGACCGATGTCACGTTGCCTGCCAGACGCCGCACCCGACCGGAAATGCCGGTCGACGAAGCGCAACTGTGGAACTACGTTCTCAGCCGAGTTTGGCGAAGGCTTCGATCACTTCGGGTGGTGCCTGGACCATTTCGATCAGCACGCCTTCGCCGGCGATCGGGAATTCCGCACTCGCTTTCGGATGCAGGAAGGTAATGTCGAAGCCTGCGGCTCCTTTGCGGATTCCACCGGGGGCGAAGCGAACGCCGTTGGCAGTCAGCCATTCGACGGCCTTCGGGAGGTCGTCGATCCACAGGCCGACGTGATTGAGCGGGGTTGCATGTACTGCGGGTTTCTTGTCGGGGTCGACCGGTTGCATCAAATCGACTTCCACCTTGAAAGGGCCCTTGCCCATCGCGACAATGTCCTCATCGACATTTTCGCGCTCACTGACGAAGTTGCCGGTAATTTCGAGGCCCAGACTGTCAACCCAGAGTTGACGCAGTTTCATCTTGTCGGGTCCGCCGATGGCGATTTGCTGGATTCCGAGAACTTTGAAGGGACGTTGCTTCATGTGTTGGTCTTTCTCGTAGGTAGATAGAAAAATGTTCTGGCTGCGCGACCTCAGTCGCGTGCAGAACGACGTATCGCCGTCGCGACAGCAATTTCGCCGCCACGCGAAAAAGCTTCGACGTTCGCTTCGATGGTATCAGGGTCGTACAGATAATTCACCATCAGGCCATAGGACTGCTGCCGTCCGTGTGCCGATGTATCGGCCAGATAATTCAGACGTTCGACACGCGCGCCGTTGCCCAGGTGGAAGCGGGCAACCGGGTCGACCGGCCGGCCGCCCTTGCTGGCGGTTACCAGGTACCGCGCGGCCAGGCGCATCAGGCCGTGTTGCAGGGCACGCGCGAGGCGCGCTTCTTTCACCCAGCGATCATCCGCAAGCAGTTTGGGAAGTTCGCTGGAGTCCACTGGCGGTACCATGTCCGCCTTGAGGTGGCGTGTGATTCGCTCCAGATCTGCGGCGCTGAAAGCCTGCTGCCAGGCTTCCGGATTCTTTTCGGCCCAGCGCCGGAAGGTGGGCAGCGGTGACAGGGTGGCAAAGCTGACCAGACGCGGGTAGTCGCGTTTCAGGTCGTCAACGACGCGCTTGAGCAGGAAATTGCCAAAGGACACGCCGCGCAGGCCGGGTTGCGTGTTGGAAATCGAATAGAAGATCGCCGTGCTGGCACTCTGCGCGTCGAAAACCGGCGCCTGCTCGTCGAGAAGCATCTGCACATTGTCCGCCAGGTGGTCGGTCAGCGCGACCTCGACGAAGATCAGCGGCTCCATGGGCATGCGCGGGTGGAAAAAGGCATAGCAGCGACGGTCGGAATCGAGACGGTTCTTCAGGTCGCTCCAGGAACGGATCTCATGCACCGCCTCGTATTCGATCAGTTTTTCGAGCAGCGCTGCCGGCGAACTCCAGGTAATTCTTTGCAGCTCAAGGAAACCGACGTCGAACCAGGCGCCCAGCCGGGACTCGAGTTCGCGGTCGAGCGAGCGCAGCGCAGCGTCCGTGTCGGCAAAGCGCAGCAGGTCGGCGCGCAGGTCGACCAGGAATTTGACGCCTTGCGGCAGGGTATTGAATTGCGCCAGGATGCGCAGGCGCGAAGAGCGCATGGCCTTGCGCAGTTCCGATTCGGCCATCCATTGCGCGTCACTGCCAATGGCCGCCTGATAGCCGGCATGCGCCGTGGCGACCAACTGCGGGTCGGGGCCGAATTCGGTGGCCAGCGTGCGCAGGAAGGTCGCGCGACCCTCGTCATCGAGACGCAGGTAGGTTTCCGCCAAACGCCCGGCACGCTGTCTGGCCGAAATTTCTCCGCCGACTCCGGCTGCACATTCATGAAGGAGTTCGCGGGTCCGGACCAGTTCCTTGCCCGCAAGGCCCCGTGCGCCGCCACTGTCGGCAAGCAGCGTGCGCACCTTGCGCAAGCCCCGGACTACAATTCCTGCAGACATCTCTTTCTCCTCGGTCTCGCGGCCGGCCACGACACGTCGTTCTGCTCAGACGCGTCGGCGATGCGCCGCGACGACAAAAATGATACCGAACAGGACCATCGGCAGCGACAGCCACTGCCCCATGCTGACCGTGTACGAAAGTCCAAAGATTCCCTCGTCCGGCGTCCTGAAATACTCGGCAACCCAGCGCAGGACGCCGTAACCGATCAGAAAGGCTCCCGAAACGGCACCGCGAGGTCGCTTGCGGCTCGAATAGATCCACAGGCAAACAAACAGAACAAAGCCCTCAAGGCCTGCCTGGTAGAGTTGCGAAGGGTGGCGCGGCACATCGTCTACCCAGGGGAAAAGCATCGCCCACGGCAGCGCCGGATCAGCCGCGCGCCCCCAGAGTTCGCCATTGATGAAGTTGCCGATGCGCCCGGCAGCGAGGCCCAGCGGCACCAGCGGGGCAATGAAATCGGTGAGTTCGAGCCAGCGCCGGCGGCTCTTGCGGGCGTATAGCCACATCGCGATCAGCACGCCAAGGAAGCCGCCGTGAAACGACATGCCGCCTCGCCACACGGCGAGGACTTGCAGCGGGTGCTCCAGGTAGTATGCCGGCTCGTAGAACAGGACCTGGCCAAGACGGCCACCGGCGATAACTCCCAGGACGCCGTAGAACAGCAGGTCATCGAGCTGTCGCAGCGTCCAGCCGGCAGTGTTCAGCTCGGGATGGGTCAGGATTCGCCGCCGGCCCAGCCACCAGAACTGGAGAAAGGCCACCAGGTACATCAATCCGTACCAGTGCACGCTCAGCGGGCCGATCGAGACTGCGACAGGGTTGAACTGCGGATGGATCAACACGTTGCAAACACCCTGGGGGCCTTTCGGATAGAATTCGCATTATATCGCGCCACCCTCGGGCGTGTTCTGGATTGGAGATCGGCAATGCCCCACTATCGTTCCCGCACCTCGACGCATGGCCGCAACATGGCGGGCGCGCGCGCCCTGTGGCGCGCCACCGGCATGCAGGACGGAGATTTCGGCAAGCCGATCATTGCCGTCGTCAATTCGTTCACCCAGTTCGTTCCGGGGCACGTGCATCTCAAGGATCTAGGACAGTTGGTCGCTCGCGAAATCGAGGCCGCCGGCGGTGTCGCCAAGGAATTCAATACCGTCGCCATTGATGACGGCATTGCCATGGGGCACGACGGCATGCTTTATTCATTGCCTTCGCGTGACCTGATCGCCGACTCCGTCGAATACATGGTCAACGCACACTGCGCCGACGCGATGGTGTGCATTTCGAACTGCGACAAGATCACTCCGGGGATGTTGATGGCCGCAATGCGCGTGAACATCCCGACCATTTTTGTCTCCGGCGGCCCGATGGAGGCCGGCAAGGTGAAGTGGGGCGGCAAGGTGATTGCCGTCGACCTGGTCGACGCCATGGTCAAGGGCGGCGACAGCAATTGTTCCGACGATGAGGTCGACTCCTTCGAGCGCTCGGCGTGTCCCACCTGCGGTTCGTGTTCAGGGATGTTTACCGCCAATTCGATGAATTGCCTGACCGAAGCGCTGGGGTTTTCGCTGCCCGGCAACGGCACCGTCCTGGCCACGCATGCCGATCGCCGCGAACTTTTCCTCAAGGCCGGGCGCCAGATTGTCGACCTCTGTCGTCGTTATTACGAGCAGGACGACACCTCGGTGCTGCCGCGCTCAATCGGCAGTTTCGCTGCTTTCGAGAACGCGATGACGCTGGATGTGTCGATGGGGGGGTCAACGAATACGGTTCTGCACATTCTGGCGGCGGCACAGGAGGGTGGCGTCAGCTTCACGATGGACGACATCGACCGCATCTCGCGCCAGGTGCCCTGTCTCGCCAAGGTGGCGCCCGCCACACCCGACTACCATATCGAGGACGTGCACCGCGCGGGTGGCATCTTCGGCATTCTCGGCGAACTGGATCGCGCCGGTCTGCTCCATCGCGAGGTGCCGACAGTGCATGCGAGGACGCTCGGTGAGGCGATCGACAACTGGGATGTGATGCGTACGCAGGCGCCCCAACTCTGCGAGTTCTTCAAGGCGGCGCCGGGTGGCATTCCGACCCAGAAGGCCTTCTCGCAGAACCGGCGTTACCCGGAACTCGACCTTGATCGCGCCAAGGGTTGCATTCGCGACAAGGCGCATGCGTACTCGCAGGAAGGTGGCCTGGCCGTGCTTTACGGGAACATCGCCAGAGACGGCTGCATTGTGAAAACTGCCGGTGTGGACGAGAGCATCTGGGTCTTTGCCGGCAAGGCACGGGTGTTCGAGAGCCAGGACGATGCCGTCCAGGCGATCCTCGGGGACCAGGTGCTGCCCGGTGAGGTGGTGGTCATTCGCTACGAAGGCCCGAAAGGCGGGCCGGGCATGCAGGAGATGCTTTATCCCACGTCTTACCTGAAGTCGAAGGGCCTGGGCAAGGTCTGCGCACTGCTCACCGACGGCCGCTTTTCCGGAGGTACTTCCGGGCTGTCGATCGGGCACGTTTCCCCCGAGGCCGCCGAAGGTGGCGCCATCGGCCTGGTGGAAGAGGGCGACCGGATCGAGATCGACATCCCGGGTCGTCGTATCCACCTGGCGATCACCGAGTCCGAACTGGCCCGGCGGCGGGTGGCGATGGAGTTGAGTGCCGCGGCGGCCTGGCGGCCGGCGGTCGCGCGCCAGCGTGTCGTGTCGCAGGCGCTGCAGGCCTATGCGCTGATGACCACCTCGGCGGCTACCGGCGCGGTGCGCGATCTGAAGCAGTTGCAGCGGCGCTGAGGCGAGGTTCGACCGGCATGACGGTCCCGATTCGAGGTGTCCGAGGTGTTTCGCGCGTCGTTCGGGATGCGGCCGGCGACGCGATCGAAGGTCAACTGGCGGCGCGGTCAACGCGTTAGTGACGGGGCGGAGTGCGTGTACCGGCACTGCGGATCAAGAGGCTTTCCAAGCTGACCAAACTGAAATAATATCGAGGCGTTTCAAACCCCTTATCTGAACGGAGTAATAGCATGAAAGCGATCTACGTGTGCCTGCTGGCTGCTGCCGGCGTAATGTCTGCCGGCGCCGTCCAGGCTGATGAAGCCCTGGCCAAGTCCAAGAACTGCCTGTCTTGTCACGCCGTCGACAAGAAGGTCGTTGGGCCGGCCTACAAGGACGTGGCCAAGAAGTACACCGCCAAGGATGAAGCCATGCTCGCTGCGAAGGTCATCAAGGGTGGCAAGGGCTCCTGGGGTGAAGTGCCGATGCCGCCAAATCCTTCGGTAACGCCCGACGAGGCGAACAAGCTGGTCAAGTGGATCCTCAGTCTGAAGTGATCGCTGCATGAACAAAAAAACCGGCCAATTGCCGGTTTTCCGTTTCAGGGATGTGGTGTCGAAAGCAGGCATGCAGGTCGAGAGATCATATGCATGTTGACAAGGTCCTGATGTGCTTGGACAATCGGCCGTTTCCCACCCTCTACACAGACAATATCGGAGATGAAACCTATGAAGAGTGTTCGTACACCCGGTGTATTGCTCGTTCTGGCGGCCTCGCTGGCCGTGATCGGCTGCGGCAAGAAAGAGGAACCCAAGGCTGCGGCTCCTGCTCCTGCCCCGGTGGCAGCGCCCGCGCCGGCGCCGAAACCGGAAATGGTGGTCAAGATCGGCCATGTCGCGCCACTGACCGGCCCGATCGCGCACCTTGGCAAGGACAACGAGAACGGTGCCCGCCTGGCCGTCGACGATGCCAACGCGAAGAAGATCGAGATCGATGGCAAGGTCATCAAGTTCGAGTTGCTTGGCGAAGATGATCAGGCCGATCCGAAAACCGGTACCGTCGTCGCCCAGAAGCTGGTTGATGCCAAAGTGGCCGGTGTCGTCGGGCACCTCAACTCGGGTACGACCATCCCTGCCTCGGCGATCTACAACGCGGCCGGCCTGCCGCAGATTTCGCCCTCGGCAACCAATCCGAAGTACACCCAGCAGGGCTTCAATACCGCCTTCCGGGTGATGGCCAATGACATCCAGCAGGGCTCGGTGGTCGGCGCCTACGCGGTGAAGGACCTGGGCGCCAAGAAGATTGCGATCATCGACGATCGCACGGCCTATGGCCAGGGTTTGGCGGATGAGGTCGAGAAGGCTGCCAAGGCTGCCGGCGCGACAATCGTCGCGCGCGAGTTTACCAACGACAAGGCGACCGACTTCAAGGCCATTCTGACCAAGATCAAGGCCAAGAAGCCTGACGTGATCTTCCTTGGCGGGATGGATGCGGTGGGTGGTCCGATGCTCAAGCAGATGAAGGAACTCGGCATCACCGCCAAGTTCACCACCGGCGACGGTGGCTGCTCGCCCGAACTGATCAAGCTCGCCGGCCCGGCGTCCGAGGGCGTGGTTTGTACGCAGGCCGGCCTGCCGGTCGACAAACTCCCGAACGGCCAGAAGTTTGTTGAAGACTTCTCCAAGAAGTACGGTCAGATTCAGATCTACTCTCCCTACAGCTATGACGCAGTGATGGTCCTGGTCGATGCCATGAAGCGTGCCAACTCGGCCGACCCGGTCAAGTATCTGCCGGAAGTTGGCAAGACCTCCTACGATGGCGTCACCGGCAGGATCGAGTTCGACGAGAAGGGTGACATCAAGAACGGCGCGATTACCGTTTTCGAAATCAAGGATGGCAAGCTGGTTACCCTGAAATCCGAAGGCGGTACGGCACCGGCTGCGCCCGCTGCTGCAGCTGCCCCGGCACCTGCTGCTGCACCCGCACCGGCTCCGGAAGCCAAGAAGTAAGGGCACGGCAACTTGATCCCGAGGGAATGGCTCCGGCCATTCCCTCGTTTTTCCTGCATCCGCATCCGCTCAGCATCAACCGGGTCCTGCTTGCGCGCGGCCGCCTCCCTGGTGGCATGCCTCGGAACATACGGTTCGCCAGCAGCACCTTGTTGCGGAAAGCTCGATTATGGACACTCTCCTCCAGCAACTGATCAACGGCCTCACGCTGGGCGCTGTCTACGCGCTCGTCGCTCTGGGTTACACGATGGTGTATGGCATTATCGGCCTGATCAACTTCGCCCACGGTGAGGTGGTGATGATCGGTACGATGGTCGCCTTTACGGTAATCGTCTCCCTTGCCGGCTCCGGTATGCCGCCTCTGCTGGTCCTCGGCATCGGCTTGCTGGTTTCGGTGGTGGTCTGCATGGTGCTCGGCTGGGCACTCGAACGTGTTGCCTATCGCCCCCTTCGGCATGCGCCAAGACTGACGCCGCTGATCACGGCGATCGGCATGTCGATCGTGCTGCAGAATGTGGCGATGATCATCTGGGGCCGGAACTACATCACTTTTCCACCGATGATTCACAAACAGATCTACGACATCGGCGGCGCCAGTTTCACCAACGTTCAGGTCGCCATCGTGTCACTGGCGGCGGTGGTGATGTTGGGTCTGATTTACCTGGTTCATCGCACGCGCATCGGCATGGCCATGCGGGCTACGGCACAGAACCCGCACGTGGCGTCGCTGATGGGCGTCGACATCAACCGCGTCATCGCCATGGCCTTCATCATCGGCTCCGCGCTGGGTGCCGTCGCGGGTTGCATGGTCGGCTCGTATTACGAGATCGCGCATTACCAGATGGGTTTCATGCTTGGCCTGAAGGCTTTCACGGCGGCTGTCCTGGGAGGCATCGGCAATCTCGCGGGAGCCATGGCGGGTGGCCTGTTGCTCGGTGTGATCGAGGCGCTGGGTGCCGGTTACATCGGTGATATGACCGGTGACATCCTCGGCAGTCACTATCAGGACATTTTTGCCTTCATCGTGTTGATCATCGTTCTGATTTTTCGTCCTTCGGGTCTTTTTGGCGAGCGTACAGGAGATCGCGCATGAACGGCCGGGCCAGACCATCTTCCTCTCGGCAGAGACATTGGCTGGGCTTCATGCTGCTCGGCGTGGTGCTGCTGGCCGTTCCTTTTGTAGCCGCGATGGGAGGGCAGGCGTGGGTGCGGATTGCCAATTTCGCGATTCTCTACGTCTTCCTCGCACTGGGTCTGAATATCGTCGTTGGCTATGCAGGTCTGCTGGATCTCGGTTACGTCGCTTTCTACGCCGTCGGCGCCTATGCCTACGCACTCCTGGCGTCGCCGCATTTCGGCATTCACCTGCCGTTCTGGGTGATCCTGCCCCTAGGCGCCGGATTGGCGTGCATCTTCGGCGTCTTGCTGGGTGCGCCGACACTCAAATTGCGCGGCGACTATCTGGCCATCGTGACGCTGGGTTTCGGTGAGATAGTCCGTATTTTCATGAACAATCTGAATGCGCCGGTCAACATTACCAACGGTGCGCAGGGAATCACCCTGATCGATCCGATTCGGATTGGCGATTTTTCCTTTGCCCAGACCAGCAGCTTCCTCGGGGTGACCCTTTCCGGACCGCAGAAGTACTATTTCCTGCTGGTTGCCCTCGCCTTGCTGGTGATAATGGTCAATATCCGTTTGCAGGATTCGCGCATCGGTCGTGCCTGGCAGGCCATACGCGAGGACGAGGTTGCTGCCAAGGCATGCGGGATCAACACCCGAAACATCAAGTTGCTGGCCTTTGCCATGGGGGCTTCTTTCGGCGGTATCGCCGGGGGCGTTTTTTCCGCGATGCAGGGCTTCGTCAGTCCAGAGAGTTTCTCGCTGATGGAATCGATAACCATCCTGGCGATGGTCGTACTTGGTGGCATGGGGCATATTCCCGGCGTGATCCTCGGCGCCATCCTGTTGACCGGCCTCCCCGAAGCCCTGCGTTACGGTATCGAGCCGTTGCAGCGAGCACTCTTCGGGCGCATGATCGTTGATCCCGAGAGCTTGCGGATGCTGGTCTTCGGACTTGCGCTGGTGCTCGTCATGCGCTTCCGTCCGGCGGGCCTGTGGCCCTCGTCGCAGCGACGCCGCGAACTTGCCGAGAGTGCGGGTTGACGATGAGCGAACATCAGTTGTTGCTTGAGGCGCACGCGGTAGCCAAGCACTTCGGCGGGGTCAAGGCCTTGCATGATGTTTCCCTGACCATACGGCGGGGCGAGATCTATGGGCTGATCGGCCCGAACGGGGCGGGCAAGACCACTTTTTTCAATTGTCTTACCGGACTTTACCGAAACGAGGGTGGCCACTTCATCTTTGACGGGGTCAGACTCCAGGCGGATGCGCCGCACAAGGCCGCAGCAGTCGGGATTGCCCGTACGTTTCAGAACATCCGCCTGTTCGGGAACATGACGGCCCTCGAAAATGTCATGGTCGGGCGCCACTTGCGAACGCGCGCCGGCGTCCTTGGCGCGATCATTCGCAACCCGGCGACGCGTGCCGAAGAGGCGGGGATTGCTCGTCGAGCGGAAGAACTTCTGCATTACGTCGGCATTCACGCGCGCGCACACGACTATGCAAAACATCTTTCGTACGGTGACCAGAGACGTCTGGAGATTGCTCGCGCACTGGCGACCGAACCGAAGCTTCTGGCGCTCGACGAGCCGGCAGCCGGGATGAACGGCACCGAAACCGAAGCCTTGCGCGTGCTGGTCGAGGGTATCTGTCGCGACGGGGTTACGGTGTTGCTGATCGAGCATGACGTCAAACTGGTCATGGGTTTGTGCGGAAGGGTCGCGGTGCTTGATTATGGCGAGAAGATCTGCGAGGACGTGCCGGCTGTGGTGCAAAAGGATGCGCGTGTCGTCGAGGCCTACCTCGGTGGCTCGGTAGCCTGAAGGGAGCGATGAATCATGCTCGAAGTTAACGGACTGCGCGTTTCCTACGGTGGAATCCAGGCTGTTCGCGGCATTACCTTTCATGTCAATGAAGGCGAGATGGTGGCGCTGATCGGTGCCAACGGTGCCGGCAAGAGCAGCACCTTGCGCGCCCTGGCAAGATTGCTCGATCCGGCGGGTGGTAGCGTCCGCTATCGCGGCAAGGAACTTCTGTCCTTGCCGCCGCACGCACTGGTCAGCGCAGGGATCGCGCTCGTTCCCGAGGGCAGGGGTGTCTTCCCGCGCATGAGCACTATCGAGAACCTGCGCATGGGTGCCTACGCTCGCAACGACAAGAGTGGCATCGAACGCGACCTCGAACATGTGCTTGGCCATTTCCCTCGGCTGAAGGAACGGGCGCAGCAACTGGCAGGAACGCTCTCGGGTGGCGAGCAGCAGATGCTGGCGATCGGACGCGCGCTGATGAGCAAACCGCGGCTGATGCTGCTCGACGAACCGTCGATGGGCCTTGCTCCGATCATGGTGCAAAAGATTTTCGAAGTGATTCGCACCGTCGCCAGCGAAGGGATGACCATTCTGCTCGTCGAGCAGAATGCCAAACTCGCGCTGGAAGTCAGTCAGCGCGGTTACGTCATGGAAAGTGGCGAGATCACGGTGACCGATGAGTCAATGCGGCTGCTTGCCGATCCCAAGGTTCGCGCTGCCTATCTGGGGGAATAGGCGTCCGGATTCCGGACGCCCTAGAACTCCATCGCGTCGGCGAAAGAAAGGGCCTGCAACTGTGCCCGGTTGAATTGACCGGCCGTCAGGCCAAGCATGCCGGCCTGCGTGGCGATGCTCTGACCATCATCGCCTTCACTGGCCAGGGCCAGATCGAGGAAGGGTTTGTAGCGTCCGCCGTTGCCCAGCAGGGCATCGCAGATGGGCTCGGGCAGGCGCATGGTTTCCAGTGCCTGCTCCATGCCGATGCCGAGCAAGGTTTCGAGCAAGGAAAATGCACCGGTGATGAACAGGTTGTCGTACTCCGTTGGTTCGACCAGGCCGTTGGCCAGCAACTCCATCAGGCGTGCCCGTAGCAGCGCCGTGTATAGCAAGGCGGGTGCCATCGGGTCCTTGCTTGCGGTTGCCAGCAGCAATGACAACCAGCGGTTCAGCTTGTCGTATCCGAGCATGCTGACTGCATGGCGGAAGGACTGGATCTCGCAGGACAGACCAAAACCGGCTGAGTTGATGTAGCGCAGCAGCTTGTAGGAAATCGCGACATCCTGCTTGAGTGCGGCTTCGATTTCCCGGATGTCGGCGTTGTGGCGGACCAGGTTGAGTACTCGCACGATATTCGCCTGCCCCGGATTGAGGGCTTTTGCAGGCGTGCTGCTGGGTGCCGTAAAAAACCATCCGGCGGCGGCAGTCATTCCGGCATCCACACAGGCGCGAAAATCCGCAGTATTTTCGACATTGAAAGCGATCCCCATGCCGTAAGTTCGCGTTCGCGCAGCGAGCAGCTTGAGTTGGGCCAGAGCGAAATGCTGCGCGTCGAAGCCGATGAAGCGGCAAGCGACGCCAGCCGACAAGGCCTGCGTTGCCTGCGGATCGAAATGCAGGCAGACCGTCGGTTGCCAGGTCTGCAGTGCGGCGATCAGATCGGGGCCGTTCTGATCAAGCAGCGCAGCAGCCGGCAATTCGATGGTCGCATTTTCGGGTGCCGACCAGTCGAGCAGGCTGGCGTCGCATGGGGTCCGGCCGCAGCTGACGAATACCGGTTTTTCCCCCTGTGGCCAGACGCTTGCCAGCGCGCTGAGGGCGTTGACCGCTTCCGGCATACCCCCGCTTCCCAGATGCAGCGTCAGGCGCGTGGCGATGATCCGGCGCTGGCGATTGACCAGCGGTTGTCGGGACATGAAGACTTCAGTCATGCGTTTCGAATCCACTTGACAGCGATTCACGAGGCCCGCACTTGGCGAATGTGGGGAGCGAGGCGAGGGGGAAGGTCATGGCATTCATGATCCCGAAGGAAAGGACAAGGCATTTGCGTTGCTTGCCGAATGCGGACTGGTAACCATGGCATTCAGCGTATCGGCAGCAAACTCGAAGGAGTCGGCGAAGAACTCTTCCGCAGGCAGCCGGCATCGAGCCACGAAATCCCGTCTTGCGGCTGCGACCATTGCCGGAGAACCACAGACGTAGGCCTGATGTTCGGAAAGGTTGGGATAATCGGCCATCGCCGCCTCGTGAACCAGGCCGCGGCGACCAATCCAGTGGTCCGCCGTGGTGGCGGCGGAGAGCACCGGGGTGAAGCGGATGTGCGCATGTTCCACTGCCCACTGCTCGGCAAGTTGCAGCAGGTAGAGATCGGCACGTTGGCGCCCACCCCAATAGATGTGCATCGGTCTGGCGTGGGTTTCAGCGACGGCATGTTCGACGATCGCCTTGATCGGCGCAAATCCGGTGCCGCCGGCAATCAGCAGCATGGGTTTCGGCGATTCCTCGCAGAGCATGAAAGTACCCAGTGGTCCACGCAGGCGGAGGATGTCGCGTTCCTTCATGGTTTCGAAAACCTGCGTGGTGAACTGTCCACCCGGAGCGTGCCGGATGTGCAACTGCAGGCAGGTGTCCGCATGCGGGGCATTGGCCAGCGAAAAAGCGCGGCGGCGCCCGTCCTTGAGGAGGATGTCCACGTACTGTCCCGCGAGAAATTGCAGCCGCTCGTTGGCCGCCAGTTTGAGTTCAACGATCATCACGTCGGGAGCTGCGCGCGTCAGCCGCTGCACGCGCGCCGGCAAGGTGCGGATCGGGATGTCCTCAAGCGAGCGAACTTCCCGGCTTTCAATGCGCAGATTGCTTCTGGCCATGGCGCAGCAGAAGAGGGCGAAGCCGGCCGCGCGATCGGCGTTGCTGAGGACCTCGACGGGTGCCACGCCGTGCTCCACTCGTCCCGTCAGCACCTTGCCTCGGCAACTGCCGCAGAAGCCATTACGACAGCCGTAAGGAAGGCTCAGACCCTGGCGTAGTGCTGCTTCGAGAATCGTTTCGTCGGACTCGGCTTGAAAACTGTGCCGGCCAGGTTCGACACTGACCTGAAAACCCATTGCCTCTCCGCTGATGTCCCAATCCGGTAAAATTGCGCAGTGCAAAAACTTTTGATCGTCGGCTGCGGTGACATTGCCCGCCGCATCCTGCCCCGCCTACGCGGCCATTACCGTGTGTTCGCGCTGTTGCGCGACCCGTCTCAACGCGAATTCTGGCGCAAAAACGGAGCCATTCCCGTGCTTGCCGACCTCGATCAGCCTGACAGCCTGCAGCGCATCGCCGGTCTGGCCGACATCATCCTGTATCTGGCGCCACCGGCGGCCGCGGACAAGTGCCGTGTCACCGGTGGCGGGCGCGATGCCCGGACCAGTGCCCTGCTCGCCGCCCTGGCTCGCGGCTGGAGTCTACCACAGCGAATCGTGTACATCAGCACCACCGGTGTGTACGGCGATTGCGACGGCGAGCTGATTGACGAGACGCACGCCCTGCGGCCAGCCACGGTCCGAGCCTGTCGCCGGGTTGACGCCGAGCGCCAGTTGCGCGCCTTCGGGCGCCGTGGGGTGGTGGTCAGCATTCTGCGTGCCCCCGGCATTTATGCCGCCGATCGCCTGCCGATCGAGCGGTTGCGCAAGGGAATTCCCGCCCTGTACGCGCCGGACGACGTGTATACCAACCATATTCATGCCGACGATCTGGCGATGCTGACTTGTGCCGCAGTTCGTTACGGACGCAACAACCGTACGTACAATGCGACAGACGATTCGCAGATCAAGATGGGGGACTATTTTGATCTGGTGGCCGACGGTTTCGGTTTGCCGAGGGCACCGCGCCTGTCGCGTCGCGAGGTCGAGGAGCGGCTCTCGCCCCTGCAGTTTTCGTTCATGAGTGAATCACGCCGTTTGCTCAACCTGCGGATCAAGCAGGAGCTACGGGTGAAATTGCGTTATGCGCGTGTCGAGGATGGCGTGGCCGCGGCTCGGATGGAAAGGAATAGCTGGTGCTCATAGTCAAGGTTCTGCATCTGTGGATGGTGGTCAGCTGGTTTGCTGGCCTTTTCTACCTGCCGCGCATTTTCGTCAACCTGGCGATGGTCGCCCCGGATAGCGTTGCCGAACGCGATCGCTTGCTGCTGATGGCTGGCAAGCTCTATCGTTTCATGACCCCGATCGCGCTTCTGGCCGTCGCTCTCGGGTGCTGGTTGTGGTTTGGCTTTGGCTTTTCAGGTGGCTGGCTGCACCTCAAGACGGCCCTGGTGGTGGGGTTGCTGGCCTACCACGCCTATTGTGGTCGGTTGCTGCGCAACTTTCGCGCTGGCCTTAACGTGCGTAGCCACGTCTGGTTCCGCTGGTTCAACGAAATGCCGGTGCTGGTCCTGCTGGCGGTGACTTACCTTGCCGTTCTCAAGCCGTTTTAGTTCACCTGGCCAGGAGACAATTGTGGAAACTTTCTTTGCCAGCTGCCCGCGCGGCCTGGAACAACTGCTGGTTGACGATCTTTCGGCGGCCGGAGCGCGCGACCTCAAACCGATCTCCGGTGGCGTGCATTTTCGTGCCGAGTGGCCGGTTTGCTATCGGGCCAATCTGCATTCGCGAATTGCCACGCGCATCCTGTGGCGGGTGGCGCATGCGCCTTACCGCACCGAGGACGACATCTACCGCCTGGCGCTGGAGACGTCGTGGCCACGCAGTTTTGTTTCCGAGCAGACCATTCGGGTCGATGTCACGGCCGTAAAAAGCGCACTGAAAAGCATTGATTTCGTGACCCTGCGCATCAAGGATGCGATCTGCGACCGTTTCCGCCGCGACACGGGGAAGCGCCCGAACGTCGATACGCGCCAACCAGACGTGCGGGTACACGGTTTTCTTGGCAGCGAAGACTGTACGCTTTATCTCGATACCTCGGGTGCCCCGCTTTATCAGCGTGGTTTTCGCCAGAAGACCGTGGATGCGCCGCTGAAGGAAAACCTGGCCGCGGGTATTCTCCGCCTCAGCGGTTGGCATCCGGGGGTCACGCTGCTCGACCCGATGTGCGGTAGCGGCACCTTCCTGATCGAAGCGGCCCAGATCGCACTCGGCATTGCGCCAGGGGCCGGACGGGGTTTCGCTTTCCAACGGCTGCGTCAGTTTGATGCGGCAGCCTGGAAACGGCTGCTCGATGCCGCACAGGCGGGGGAGAAAAGTGCTGACCACGCCGGAATCTTCGGCAGTGACCTGTCACCAGTCGCCGTGCGTGCGGCGCTGGCCAACCTTGATCGCGCCGGTCTTCTGCCCGCGGTCACGCTCAGTACTGGCGATCTGCTCGAAATCAGCGCCCCTGCCAGTCATGGCATCCTGGTCAGCAATCCACCTTATGGCGAGCGCGTGTCCGATCATGACGAACTGGCCGAGTTCTACCCCTTGCTCGGCAGTGCTCTGAAGCGCCGGTTCGCGGGCTGGAACTGCTACCTGTTGAGCGCCGACACGCGTTTGCCGAAGTTGATGCGCCTGACACCCAGCAAGAAGACGCCCCTATTCAATGGCGCGCTCGAATGCCGCCTCTATGAATTCCGGATGGTGGCCGGCAGCAATCGAGGTACGGCCGCGACGCCGCCGGTGTAGGCGTCAGTCGGTGTATTACTGGCTTGTCGGCAGAACCGGTGGCGGCCAGGCCAGCGGCGGCCACCGGGTTCCCTGCCGCCACTTGCACGTCAAATGATGTCCAGATGTACGATGCCGGCGGTCAGATCCCGATCCTTCGATTCCTTGCCGTGCAGCTTGATTTGCAGGCGCAGATCGTTGAGCGAGTCGGCGTTGCGCATGGCATCGGTGTAGCTGATCTGGCCGGCTTCGTATAGATCGAACAGCGCCTGGTCGAAGGTCTGCATGCCCAGTTCACGCGACCTTTTCATGACCTCCTTGATTTCCTGCACCTGGCCCTTGAAGATGAGGTCTGAAATCAGGGGCGAGTTGAGCATGATCTCGATCGCCGGGGTACGTCCCTTGCCGTCCTTCTTTGGTAGCAGCCGCTGTGAAACCAAGGCCCGCAGGTTGAGCGAAAGGTCCATCAGCAACTGGTGGCGGCGTTCCTCGGGGAAGAAGTTGATGATCCGGTCAATGGCCTGGTTGGTACTGTTGGCATGCAGCGTCGCGAGGCACAGATGCCCGGTTTCGGCGAAGGCGATGGCGTAGTCCATGGTCGCGCGATCGCGGATTTCACCCATCATGATCACGTTCGGTGCCTGCCGCAGCGTGTTCTTCAATGCGATTTCCCAACTGTCGGTATCAACGCCGATTTCGCGTTGGGTGACGATGCATTTCTTGTGTTCATGGATGAATTCGATCGGGTCTTCGATGGTGATGATGTGACCCTGACTGTTGCGGTTGCGGTGATCAACGAGTGCCGCCAGAGAGGTGGTCTTGCCGGTGCCGGTGCCCCCGACAAAAACGACCAGGCCGCGCAAGGTCATCGCGATGTCTTTCAGTACCGGCGGCAGACCGAGCTCGTCGAGGGACGGTACGACCAGGTTGATGGTGCGGCAGACGATGGCGACCTTGCCCTGTTGTACCAGGGCGCTGACACGGAAGCGGCCGATTCCCGTCGGCGAGATGGCGAAGTTGCATTCTTTTGTGGCCTCGAAATCGGAGGCTTGCCGATCGTTCATGATTGAACGCGCGAGTTCAGCGGAGTGCTGCGGCAGCAAGGGTTGGTTGGAAACCGGTACCACCTTGCCGTCGATCTTGATGGCCGGTGGGAAGTTTGCCGTGATGAAGAGGTCCGAACCATTTTTCTGCGTCATCAGTCGCAGCAGTTCGTGCATGAATCTTAGCGCCTGGTCAGTTTCCACGCATCTCCTCCTGCTCGCAAGGCTGGCTCAAAGGCCGGGAAAAGTGTCTTTATTGGCCGCCTTGTTGCGAGCTTCGGCTGCCGAAACGACATTGCGTCGGACCATGTCGACCAGGCATTGGTCGAGCGTCTGCATGCCATGCTGTTGTCCGGTCTGCAGGGACGAATACATTTGCGCCACCTTGTTTTCCCGAATGAGGTTGCGGATCGCCGGTGTGCCGATCAGGATCTCATGCGCTGCGACCCGGCCCTGGCCGTCCTTGGTCTTGAGCAGGGTCTGCGAGATCACCGCCCGCAGGGATTCGGAAAGCATCGAGCGCACCATTTCCTTTGGGTGTGGCTCTTTTGAGCCACGGTTTCTCGGCGATCACGCAGCCCACTTGACGTCATCGTTCTGGGGTGCCGGCGCATAGTTGCGCTGGCGCTCTTGGCGATAGTGAAAGGCCATGTACTGCTCGAAGTCGCCGCTGGCACGAAGGGAGCGTAGGCGGAGCACCGCTTCGGCACCGTCCAGACTCCAGCGAGCG
>JAKOZI010000202.1 GCA_029780075.1 Pseudomonadota bacterium | reverse complement strand
TAGTCGGCCCTGAACAATTCATTCCGGCGTGAATCCTGCCAGAGTGAAATGAGCGTTCGAGCGCCCCTGTCTTTCCGATAACGCAAGCAGCAGTACCAGAATCCGGGCGCGAAGAAGCCGCAACTTCCTGAGGATCATGCGCAGGTTATGGCCAGCACCGCAGAGCACGGCATGAAGTGCATCGCCCAGGCTGCCGCGCAGCCAGTTCCGGCGCAACAGCCCTTCGTTTTTCATGTGACCGATCATCGGTTCGACAGCGCTGCGCCGTTTGATGTCCTGCTTGAGCCGACGGGTGACACCGCGCCGCATTCCATTGCGCCAGACCTGGACGCCGGGCACTTCGGCCCCCTGATAGCCCTTGTCCACAAAGACGGCTTTGGGTTTTTGGTCGTTCAGGATTGTCACCTGCTCAATGGCTTCGGCCAGCGTGTGACCATCAAATGGATTGCCGGGCAGGCTGCGCATGCCGACGACCAAGCCTTCCCGGTGCGTCGTCGCGACGGTGACCTTGACCCCGAATTCGTAGGGCTGGCGCGCCTTGCCCTTGGCAATACACTCCACTTCCGGCGCATGCAGGCTGTAGAGCTTGTTCTTGTCTTTCGGTTTCTGATCCAACAAGCGCCTGACTCGGGTCAGGATCGAATCGACGCGGGGGGCAAACTCTGGCGCCATATTCTCCCGTTGCCGCTCGATGTCCCGCCAGACCCGGCCGACCACCGTGCGCAACTTCTTCAGCGCGCTGCGCATCCGCTGGTATTGTTTGGCATGGGCATAGCGCCCAACCTGACCGGCCAAGCGTGGGGCCTGGCGGTTGTAGTTTTGCCGCAACTTGATCCCCAAGCGATCCGCCAATTTCACCAGATGCTGGCGACCACGTTCCAGCAAGCGACTGTCGGTCGGGTAGGCAATGGCCTTCTCCATGACCGTCGTATCAACGATCACTTTCTCCAGGCTCGATGCCTTGATGACCTGGGCTTTCCTGGCCGCTTCGATGGTTGCGGTGAGCAACCATTCCACCCCCTCCTCGCCGATGCGTTTGCGCCAGCGGGAGAGCGACGAGGGATCAATGGGCGGCTCGTGTTGAAAGTAGGTTTCACCGCAGAAGTGCTGCCAGTACGGGTTCTCCACCCAGGTCCAGATCAGGGCTTCATCCGAGCAGGCAAAGGTGTGTTGCAGGTACAGCAGTCCGGCCACCAATCGGGGCGGTGTCGCGGGCCGTCCGCGACCCGATGGAAAAAGTGGCGCCCATTCCCGCTCGAATACGCTCCAGTCGATCAATTCGGCCAACTGGGCCAGCGGGTGACGCCCGTTGATCAGTTCCAGCAGCGGCTGGCGGAACAACTCTCCCATTTGCGGCCCCTTCTGCTTCGGTCCCATCGGCGATCCAGATTTGCAAGGAAACCATTGAATATTAATCGATTTCTTGCAATTCTCCACCCAAAAATCGAGCTTTTATCACAACAAATCAATGGGTTATGAATTGTTCAGGACCGACT
>JAKOZI010000194.1 GCA_029780075.1 Pseudomonadota bacterium | reverse complement strand
CGCCAGCTTTGGCGCCTGCGCCAGTTCGGCCTCATCAAGAAGGTCGTTCATGGCTATCGCTACTACCTCACCCGCCTGGGTCGCTCGACCATCGCCGCCGCTTGTCGAATCACTGAACAAGCCATCGTTCCGGCTCTCGCCCACGCTACCCCGTGACCCGATCTGCTCAGGAAATGTAAAGATCTGAGTCATAAGTGACTACAGCACGACCCACCCCGGTTATGGTCCGCAACCGGGTACCGTCGCCACGTTCAAGTTCACCGGTCTGGGCAGCGGCTGGACGCAGGGCAGCATGTGGTTCGACATGGCTGACTTCCAGGCCAGCACCTTCGGTGCCGTGGCCGTGACGTTCAACGGTATCGTCCAGAACTGGGCCTTCAACGACGGCTTCCCCCACACCCTGGTCCGCTTCTTCGACCTGGACGCGGCCGTGCTGGCCTCCATCAACAGCACCGGCGAACTGGACGTGGTCATCGACCGCAACGCCTCGACTGACTTTTACGGCTTCGACTACGCACTGCTGTCCAACCGCGCCGGTTCCGATGGCATTCCCGAGCCAGGCGCACTGGCCCTGCTCGGTCTCGGCCTCGCCGGCCTGGCCGCATCGCGCCGCCGCAAGTAGTAAGCAGATCCCGCTTTTCCCTGGAAGCCCCGCTACGGCGGGGCTTCTTGCGTTGTACTGCGCAAAACAGCGAAGCACCACGCGCCGCAGTGTCGAGTGCGCTGGATGAGTCTGAATTCGCCGGGAACACCCGCGTGCCGCCCCGCGACCTTGACTCATTCCACCACAAAAGCGCAGAGCGCGGCTATGATGCGCACGACACATTTCTTGAGCCCGTGCGATGCGTTTACCTTTCCTGCCGACAGCCGAAGCCTACGCCCTGGTTCGGGTGTCGACCTCCGTGCCGACCAAGCGGGAACCCACGACCAGCCGCATCCCCGGTTTGAGGTCCGCCGGGTGAACCCCAGCCAGGCGTACAGCGCCGACAATGCCCTGACCAACCGGCAGGCACAGTCGGTCATCGCCCGCTTCCGTCGTTTGCTGATCGGCACGATCAAGGTGCGCGAGAAGGTGGTTTCGGAAGGCAGTCTCTTGCCCTGCGGAAAACCGCAGATGCGGCGCAACGCACGGTCGATCGTCAGCCGCTCAATCAGCCCCACCGTCGTCGCCAACCCCAACACCGCCTTGGCCACAAAGGCGTTCGCCAACCAAGCTCGCTCAAAGGGCGGACACCCGACACCACACCACGACACTGCCGTGAACTCCTCGATCCGCACCCACTCGAGAATGTGGATCACCCGCTCCTGCTTCGGCGTAAGGGCGCCTCAAGTTCTGTGGATCAGTTCACGCTGCACCACATTCCACCGGTCCATCAGCCGGCAAGCTGTGCCTGTGCTATCGTTCCTCATGGCAGGCGTGATCAGGGTTTCGACGCTCCAATCATGCCAGAAATGGCCACCTGCCACCCCTTCCTAAGCCGGCGAAGCCGGAACCAAACAGGATGAGGGTTCTGTCATAGCCAAAACGGGATGAGCGGAGGCGACCATGACACAGATGCTGACCGATCGCTATCACGAGCGGCTTGCCGGAACGCTCTCCTGCTACGACCGGATCGTGATTACAGGGACGTTGCCCGGTGCGTGCTACGCGGCGGGAATGACGAGTTTTCT
>JAKOZI010000145.1 GCA_029780075.1 Pseudomonadota bacterium | reverse complement strand
TGGTGATGGAACGTGGCGAGATCATCATGCGCGGACGCGGGGAAGACATGGAAAAGGATGGGGTGCTGGCGGCCCTGGCCGTTTGACGGCGACGCTGGCGATAGAGGAAACGGTAGCGGAAAAAGCTGCTCAGGAAGCGGCGCGCCCCGGCTGGCTGGCGTCGCTGAAACTCGGTTTCGAGCGCCGTGCCGGGACGACGGCGCTGGTGCGGCGTGAGCATCGCGGGCCGCTGCGCGTGCAGAAGGCGCTGTATCCGGAAGGCCGGGATCTCTGTCACGCCATCGTCCTGCATCCGCCGGGCGGCGTTGCCGGAGGCGACCGCCTGGAAATCAGTGTCACTGCCGCGCCCGGCGCGCGTGTGTTATTGACGACACCCGGCGCCGGCAAATGGTATCGTTCGGGTGGGCGACCGGCGCAGCAAGGGCTGACGGTGCGCGTCGCACGTGACGCCGTCGTCGAGTGGTTGCCGCAGGAAACGATTGTCTTCGACGGCGCGGACGCGACGATGCACAGCCGTGTCGAACTTGCCGGCGGCGGCATGTTCTGCGGCTGGGAGATCCTCTGCCTGGGCCGCACGGCCGCCGGTGAACGCTTTGCGACCGGGCGACTGGATCTGGCGACGCGGGTCGAACGCGACGGCCAGCCGTTGTGGGTCGAGCGTGGTCAACTCGCTGGCGGCTCGGCGTGGCTCGCTGCCGCCGCCGGACTCGCCGGTCAGCCGGTGAGTGCGACCTTGCTGCTGGCCGGGCGAGCAGTACCCCGCGAGTGGCTTGACGCCTGCCGTACGCTGACCGTCACCGATGGTCTGCTGGCCGGGGTCAGCGCGCTGCCCGAGGTGCTGGTGGCGCGTTGCCTGGCACCGCAAGCCGAGGTCGCGCGTGCCTGGTTGAGTGAGGTCTGGAAACTGTTGCGCCCGCTGGCGCTCGGTCGGGTCGCCGTAGTGCCACGGATCTGGAGTACCTGAAACCCTGAGGAAGCTGAATGGAACTGACGCCGAGAGAAAAGGACAAGCTGCTCATCTTTACCGCCGCGCTGCTCGCGGAACGCCGCCGTGCGCGCGGCCTGAAGCTCAACTACCCCGAGGCGGTGGCGCTGATCAGCGCGGCGATCGTCGAAGGCGCCCGCGACGGGCGGACGGTGGCCGAGTTGATGAGCTACGGAACGACGCTGCTTTCCCGTGACGACGTGATGGAAGGCGTGCCGGAAATGATCCACGACATCCAGGTCGAAGCCACCTTCCCGGACGGTACCAAACTGGTGACCGTCCATCACCCCATCGTTTGAACCAGGGAGTCGAAGATGAACAAGCGTACAGTCATGTTTCTCGTCACCGGTCTGCTGTGCCTGCCGGTTGTCGCCATCGCCCACCCTGGGCACGCCGGAGACGGCTTCGGCGCTGGCTTCATGCACCCTTTCCTTGGCCTCGACCATCTGCTGGCGATGGTCGTGGTGGGTATCTGGAGCGTTCTCCATAGCCGCCGCGTGTGGCTCGCGCCACTTTGTTTCGTCTGCTTCCTGGCGATCGGCGCGATGCTTGGCCACGGCGGCCTGGTCGTCCCACAACTCGAACCGCTCGTCGCAGCCTCGGTCCTTGTCCTTGGCTTGATGCTGACCTTGCCGCTTGGCCGTGGCACATCGGTGCCACTGGCGGTCATTGGCGCTTTCGCGCTCTGCCACGGCATGGCGCACGGCGGCGAACTGGGGGCTGCGGGCAGCGTGCTGGCCGGAATCGTTATCGGTTCTGCCATTCTGCACGGCGCGGGAATGTTGCTTGCTAGCCATGTACTGCAGCAACGCGAGGCCTGGGCGCATCGTCTTGGTCAGGCGGTGGCGCTGGTGGGCGGTTACCTGCTGGTCAACACCCTGTTCTGATGGGCGAAAATGAAGGGGCGAAAATGATTCCCGGTGAAATGGCAGTCGCCACGGGCGAAATCGAACTCAACGCCGGCCGCGAGACGATCCGGTTGAGCGTGGCCAACAGCGGCGATCGGCCGATCCAGGTCGGTTCGCATTATCACTTTGCCGAAACCAACGTCGCGCTGGTTTTCGACCGCGCCGCGGCGCATGGTTTTCGGCTCGATATTGCCGCCGGTACCGCCGTGCGCTTCGAGCCGGGACAGACGCGCAGCGTGCAACTGGTGGCGCTGTCCGGCGAGCGCCGGGTGTACGGTTTCAACGCCCTGGTGATGGGAGCACTGCAATGAGCGTCAAAATCTCCCGGCAGGCCTACGCCGAGATGTTCGGGCCGACGATCGGCGATCGGGTACGTCTGGCCGACACCGAACTGTGGGTCGAAGTCGAGGACGATTTCACGATCTACGGTGAGGAAGTCAAGTTCGGCGGCGGCAAGGTGATCCGTGACGGCATGGGGCAGGGTCAGAGGCCCGCCGGTGAAGTCGCCGACACGGTGATCACCAATGCGCTGATCGTTGACCACTGGGGCATCGTCAAGGCCGATATCGCCATCAAGGGCGGGTGTATCGCCGGCATCGGCAAGGCTGGCAACCCCGACATCCAGCCGGGGGTGACCATCGCCATCGGCGGCGGCACCGAGATCATCGCTGGTGAAGGTCTGCTCGTCACTGCCGGCGGCATCGACAGCCACATTCATTTCATCTGTCCGCAACAGATCGAGGAAGCGCTGATGTCGGGCGTGACCACGATGCTCGGCGGCGGCACGGGGCCGGCTACCGGCACCTACGCCACCACCTGTACGCCGGGACCCTGGCACCTCCACCGCATGCTCGAAGCGGCCGACGCGTTTCCGATGAACCTCGGTTTTTTCGGCAAGGGCAACGTTTCCTTGCCCGAACCCTTGCGCGAACAGGTGCGTGCCGGCGCCATCGGGCTCAAGCTGCACGAGGACTGGGGAACGACGCCGGCGGCGATCGACAACTGCCTGGCGGTAGCCGAAGAGATGGACGTGCAGGTGGCCATCCACACCGATACACTCAACGAATCGGGCTTCGTCGAAACGACGCTCGCCGCTTTCAAGGGGCGGACGATCCACACCTTTCATACCGAAGGCGCCGGTGGCGGGCACGCACCGGACATCCTGCGTGCCGTCGGCGAGGCCAACGTCCTGCCTTCATCGACCAACCCGACCCGGCCCTACACGGTGAACACCGTCGACGAACACCTCGACATGCTGATGGTTTGCCATCACCTGGACTCGGCGATTGCCGAAGACGTGGCTTTCGCCGAAAGCCGCATCCGCCGCGAGACGATCGCCGCCGAAGACATCCTGCACGACCTCGGCGCGCTGTCGATGATGTCCTCGGACTCGCAGGCGATGGGCCGTGTCGGCGAAGTGATCATCCGCACCTGGCAGACCGCGCACAAGATGAAGGTGCAGCGTGGCCACCTGCCGGCAGTGGGAACTGGAGGAGCGCCGCCGACCGCCAACGACAATTTCCGCGTCAAGCGCTACCTCGCCAAATACACCATCAATCCGGCGATCACGCATGGCATCAGCCACCTCGTCGGTTCGATCGAGGTCGGCAAGCTCGCCGACCTGGTACTCTGGAAGCCGGCGTTTTTTGGCGTCAAGCCTTCGCTGATTCTCAAGGGCGGGATGATCGCCGCCGCTGCGATGGGTGACGCCAACGCGTCGATCCCGACGCCGCAGCCGGTGCACTACCGGCCGATGTTCGGTGCTTTCGGCGGCGCGCGCAAGACCTCGGTGACCTTCGTCTCGCAGGCGGCGCTCGACAATCCCGAACTCGCCGCGCTGCAACTCGCCAAACCGCTACATGCCGTTCGCCAGACGCGCGGTCTCTGCAAGTCGGACATGGTCCATAACGCGGCGACGCCGAAGATCGACGTCGACTCGGAAACCTATGCGGTACGCGCCGACGGCGAACTGCTGGTCTGCGAGCCGGCCAGCGTGCTGCCGCTGGCGCAACGTTACTTCCTGTTCTGAGCATGCTCTTCGCCGAATCCTTTGCCGAACGCGATGCGACCGCCGACGATCGTCTGGTGCTCCCCTACGACGCACGCCGCAAGAGTCGACAACGCGTCATCCTGGCCAGCGGCGAGGAACTGGGCTACGTCTTTCAGGCCGGAACGGTGTTGCGCGAAGGCGACCGGCTGCTCACCGGCAACGGGTTGGTCATCGCCGTCGAGGCGGCTCCGGAGCCGCTGCTCGAAGTGCATGCCGGCGAAACCTGCCCGTTGATTCGCGCTGCCTACCATCTCGGCAATCGGCACGTGCCGGTGCAGCTCGGCGAGCAATATCTGCGCTTTCAGCCGGACCACGTGCTTGGCGAGATGTTGCTCAGCCTCGGTTGCGAGGTCAGCGAGGTCGAGGCCCCGTTCGATCCCGAGGGCGGCGCTTATGGTGCGCATGCGCATGGCGACGTGCACGCGGCTGCGCACGACTACCGTCCGCTGCGTGCGGCAACGGATCCCCACCATCCCGGCCACGGCCCGCACCGCTCGCCAGCAAAGATCCATACTTTCAAGTGAGTCTGGCGCTGGCGCGTCTGCTGCAGTTGACCAGCCCGGCCCTGCCGGTCGGTGCCTACACTTATTCGCAAGGCCTCGAATGGGCGGTCGATACGGGTCGCGTGCGTGATCAGGCGACGGCGCTGGCGTGGATCGGCGAGGTGCTCGAGCACCCCCTGGGCCGCTTTGAAGCGCCGCTGACCGCCTGCCTGCAGCGCGCCTGGGCCGCCACCGCCGAGCATGAAGTGGCGCGTCTCAACGCCGACTTTCTGGCCAGTCGCGAGTCATCAGAGTTGCGCGCCGAAACCGTGCAGATGGGTTATTCGTTGCGCCGGCTGCTGCACGATGTCGAGGATTTCCCGCTCCCGCCAGCGCTCGACGCGCTGCCCGAAGTTTCGTTCCCGGTCGTCTGGGCGCTGGCCGCAGCGGTCTGGGAAATCCAGGTCGCCGATTCGCTGACTGGTTACCTGTGGTCCTGGTGCGAAAATCAGGTCATGGCGGCGTTGAAGGCGGTACCGCTGGGCCAGACCGCCGGGCAGCGCATCCTGCTTGCCCTTGGTGGCCGCTTGCCGGCAGTCGTGCAGCAGGCGATCGAACTGCCGGAAGCGCTCTGGAGCAATTTCGCTCCCGGTCTGGCGCTGGCGTCGACTGGCCACGAGACGCAATATTCGAGACTTTTCCGATCGTGAAAGAAAGCGAGCCCGACATGAAGCGACATCCCGCCCTGCGCATCGGCATCGGAGGCCCGGTCGGCTCCGGCAAGACCGCTCTGACCCTGGCTCTGTGCCTGGCGCTGCGCGACAGGTACAGCCTTGGTGTGGTGACCAACGACATCTATACCGCCGAAGATGCGAAGTTCCTGGTGCAGCACGCTGCATTGCCGCAGGAGCGGATTCTCGGCGTCGAAACCGGCGGTTGCCCACACACGGCGATTCGCGAGGACGCCTCGATCAACCTCGAAGCCGTCGCCCGGCTGACCACGACTTTCCCGGATATCGAGATCGTCCTCGTCGAATCCGGCGGCGACAACCTGGCGGCGACGTTCAGCCCCGAACTCTCCGACCTGACGATCTACGTCATCGACGTCGCTGCCGGCGACAAGATCCCGCGCAAGGGGGGGCCGGGGATCACCAAGTCCGACCTGCTGGTGATCAACAAGACCGACCTCGCGCCGCTGGTCGGCGCCTCTCTGGAAGTGATGGATCGCGACAGCCGCAGGATGCGCGGCGAACGGCCGTTCGTGTTCAGCAACATGAAAACCGGGCAGGGGCTGAACGAGGTCATTGCCTTCATCGAGAAGCAGGGCTTGCTGCGGTAACCGTGCGCCAGGCGCGTCGTCTTGCCCGCGTTGCAACGCTGGAGAGAGCGGTCGGAGGATTGCGCACTTTACGGCTGCGAGGGGTTTCCGGATTTGTCTATCGCCTCAAATACGAGAGCGCCTTTGGCAGTTCCACGTTGTTGCCGAAGGCATCCTCACCGTAGCCTTGACGGGCCAGCGCATCCACGTCGGCAAGGACGCGCTTGTCGCCGATGAAGGTCACGGTCAGATCGGTGCGGATGTCGAGTTGGCCCGTGGCCTGCAACTGGGCGATCTCGGCCACGCTGTTCTCGAGGACGCTGCCCTGGCGACGCCCGATTTCCTCGGAGAGCTGGAGTGGCTGGCGGTAGAGCACGATCTTTCCCTCGCCGGCAAGGCGATGAACGATGGTCAGGACGGCGCCGGCGACAGCTTCTGGTTCGAGGGCGCCGGTTCGGTCAGGGAGCACGCGGGCGATTTCCGCCGCCAGCCAGCGGCGCTTGCGGGCATTGATGGTCTCATTGGCACGGAAGAGATCGAGGGGCGAGCCGGCATCGAAGAGCTTGCCATCCAGGTTCATCTGCACCGCGCTGCCGTAGTGGTTGACGATGCGTGCCACCAGGTTGGAGGGGCGGACATGGAAGCCCCGGTAGCTGGGCACCGGCACGTCGAGGCGCCCGGATTCGGCGTAGCGGCGCAGGATGCCTTGACACAGGCGCTGGCCGCCGTTCAGGTGAGCGCTGGAGAAGGCCATGGAGTAGGCGAACAGGGTTGCCATGGTGGCGTCGGTATCGATCACTGGCCGTTCGCGCAGCACGGTGTCGCCGGTGTGCGGGCTCACGTGGCGCTCGTAGTAGTGGGCGAGGTCGGTAGCGATCTCCAGCAGGTGGTAGATGACACTGGCGTGGCCGCGCAGGATGGGCAGGTTGGCGTCGGAGGTTTCGATCGAGGTGCCGGCGACATGGGTGTCATAGAGGGATTGCAGGTTGTGGAAGCGGAAGGTGAGCTGCCGCAGGCGCTCCTCGCTGACCGGATCAGGGAAGCAGGCGGCATATTCCTCCGGCGGAACCCGCGCCGAGACGCGCAGCAGATCGCTTTCGGCGGCCAAGTTGAGAAACTCGGTTGCCAGATGGGTGACCGTAGTCGCGGTGTCGCCGGTAATCCGGTCGCCGCGGTTGTGCGCCAGGCGGCCCGGCGGCAAGCGTTCACTGAAATCCTCAGGGAGCCGGGCGAGGTCGGTGACCTGGACGCCGACCCGTTGTGCCTCCTCCAGCAGGTTCTTGGCGACATCGGCGACGAAGCCGCCAACCTGCTGCAAGCGTTCGCGGGTGGCGGCTTCGAAGTCTCCTTCGATCGGCAGGAGGCGGTAGGCCGGCAGGCGTCGGTGTACGTAAGCCAGGACCTCGCCGATACGGGCGAAGTTCTTGAGAGCCGCCATCAAGGCGCGGAACCGGCTCCAGTGCTGATTCTGGCGCGCGCCGTACTCGTCCAGCAACGCTTCCATCTGCCCGGATTCCAGCAGGAGGCGGCCAATCAGCGGCCGCGTCAGCGGAACGTCATGCGCGTGCCTGGTGACCAGGCTACTGGCAATTTCGAGCAGGGGCCGGCTACGGGTGCTGACCAGGTCGCAGAACTCCGTGTCGCCGATCAACCCCACCCCCACCGGCCCGGTGGCCGCGAAGGCGCCTTGCGTGTTTGCGTTCATGTCTCGTCTCCTCAGTCCGGCGCTATGCCGGTGTCCGGCTGGCGGCGTCGATGGCGCTTGCAACGCGTCCGGCAGGCGCTATGATATCCGCCGATTGCGGCACAAAGGGTCAAACATGGAACAGGCGGTTCTCTTCGCCGATGTCACCGGCAGTACAAAACTCTACGAGACCATCGGCGACAGCGGGGCGAAGCGGCTGGTCGACGCTTGCCTCGACGTGCTGCGGGCAGTCACCGCGACGTATGGCGGGCGGGTGATCAAGACCATCGGCGATGAACTGATGGCGGTTTTTCCGAGCGCTGATGCCATCGTAAGGGCGGCCTGCGAGATGCAGACCCGCTTGTCCGAGCTCGACTCGGCCATGCAGTATGGTCTCTCGATCCGGATCGGTTTCCACGCCGGCCGGTTGATCGAGGAAAACGGCGATGTCTTTGGCGACGCGGTCAATATCGCGGCGCGCATGACCGGCCTGGCCAAGGCCGCCCAGATCATCACCACCGAAGCCACGGCAAGGACGATGTCGCCGGAGTTGCGGGACTCGACCCGCAGTATGGGCAGCTTCGCGGTCAGGGGCAAGGCGGAGTCGATTGCCGTCTGCGAGGTGATCTGGCAGGTCGAGAACCTGACGATGATTACCGGCAGCCTGCCGGGCGACAATCCGCCGACGACGATGTCCCTGGACCTCGCCTATGCCGGCGGTTTGCTGACCTTCAGACAGGGCGACGAAGCGGTGACCATCGGCCGAGATGCCTCTTGCCGCATCAACCTGCCGGTGCTCTGTGCCTCGCGCAAGCATGCGCGCATCGAATTTCGCCGCGACAAGTTTGTGCTGACCGATACCAGCACCAATGGCACTTATGTCCGGGTTGATGCCGCCCGTGAGCTGGTGATCAACCGCGAGGATTTCATGCTCAGCGGCAGCGGCGAGATCAGCCTAGGACATGGCAATAGCGACGGCGGCCCCGACCTGACTTGGAAGGTCAGGTTCTGAGGGCGGGGCCACCTCACTGCCTGACGGACTTGTGCTTACTACTGCCGACGGCGCAGCACCAGACCGGCAAGGCCGACGCCGAGCAGAGCGATGGAACCCGGTTCGGGAACGGCCTGGAAGTAGTTTGGGTGTGGATCTTTTTGGCCACGAAAGATCGTAGGCAGATCAAAGCGTGGGGGCATAAAGGGCCTGGTGAAGAGGTCTCTCGGGTGGTATGTAACCGGTTACGAGGCGATTACGTACCGCCACAGGAGACCCCTTCATATGGAAGCATACCCAAGCGACACGTATTTTGACGAGTTTGTTGGCGCGTGCGAGCAGTTT
>JAKOZI010000132.1 GCA_029780075.1 Pseudomonadota bacterium | reverse complement strand
TGTTGACGCCGACCGAAAACTGAGCCACTTTTTGCGGTGATGCCGACGCAAATTTGAGCCAGGTGTTTTACCTACCCTGCTGCATTTTTGAGCAGGGGAATGAAGAAGGTGATCACCATGGACATGATTGGCAAGATCAGGCGGATGCACCGCCGGGACAAGAAGACGAAGAGGCAGATATCGAGGGAGACGGGGCTATCGAGGAACACGGTGGCCAAGTGGCTCGATGAGGTTGAGTCGCTCGAGCCCAAGTACCGCCGGGAGGCGGTCAAGACCACGAAGCTGTCGGCCTATGAGGCCGAACTCACACAAGCGTTGAAGGCCGATGCCAGGCGGCCCAAGAAGGAGCGGCGCACGGCCAAGGCGCTGTTTGCGCAGATCAAGGCGGCCGGATACGAGGGTGGGTACACACGGGTGACGGACTTCATCCGCAAGTGGCGCCAAGGCAAAGGCCAGGGCGATGCAGCCAAGGCTTTCGTGCCCCTGACGTTCGAGCTGGGCGAGGCCTTCCAGTTCGACTGGAGCGAAGACGGGCTGGTGATCGGTGGGGTGTACTACCGGCTGCAGGTCTCGCACATGTTGCTGTGCGCCAGCGGCGCGTTCTGGCTGGTGGCCTACCCCAGCCAGGGCCACGAGATGCTGTTTGATGCGCACACACGCAGCTTTGAGGCCCTGGGCGGCGTGGCGCGCCGGGGCATTTACGACAATATGAAGACGGCCGTTGACAAGGTCAAGAAGGGCAAGGGCCGCGTGGTCAACGCCCGCTTTGCCGCCATGTGCGCGCACTACCTGTTCGATGCGGACTTTTGCAACCGCGCCAGCGGCTGGGAGAAGGGGCGCGTGGAGAAGGACGTGCAGGACAGTCGCAGGCGCATCTGGCTGGAGGCCGGGCAGCGGCGCTTTGGCAGCTTTGCCGAACTCAACGCCTGGCTGGGCGAGCGCTGCCGGGCCCTGTGGCAAGAGTTGCGCCACCCGCAGCACAAAGAATTCAGCATCGCCGAGATGCTCGAACTCGAGCAAGAGCACCTCATGCCCATGCCTGCGGCGTTTGACGGCTACGTCGAGCACCCGGTGCGGGTCAGCAGCACCTGCCTGGTGACAGTGGCGCGCAACCGCTACTCGGTGCCCTGTGAATGGGCAGGGCAGATGGTCAGCACGCACCTGTACCCGGCGCAGATCGTGGTGGTGGCCGGCGATACCGTGGTGGCCACGCACGAGCGCCTGAGCGAGC
>JAKOZI010000124.1 GCA_029780075.1 Pseudomonadota bacterium | reverse complement strand
GAGTCGCATGCCTGCCGTACCGGTTGCTCCACGATATCCGAGAAGCCGGGCCAACCTGACGAACACGACGTGGGCGCGCACCTTGTGCGGCGCCCGCCCCCGGATAGTGACGAACAGGTCATTACACTTGGCCGGGTGCTTCGCGCGGATCGCAATGTAGGCTTCGAGTGCTTGGCGCGTCGATGGCTGCAAGGCGATCAGTCGCTGCTTGCCGAACTTGCCGTTGCGGACGACCAGCCCATCCTCGACCAGATCGTTGCACTGTAGCGCGAGAGCCTCGGAAATCCGGAGACCTGTCGCCGCGAGCAGGCCGAACAGGTAATGGTACGTGTATGGGCTAATCGTGCCATGGGGCGGAACGTTCAATGCCGCCGCCATGATCGCCCGCACCTGGTCCGCTTCGATTATGGTCGGAGTGGGACGTGGCCGCTTCCCCCGGCCGAAAACGCCGACAGGCGGGACTTCGTTGTCTGGGTCCTCGGCATGAGCGAAAAGGCTGAAGTTACGAGCAGCGTCGTACCTATGGCGAGCCACGTTTTGCGAGCTTGCCGTGTGGCACCAGTCGTAGATGCGCTGCACTCGGGTGTGCCGGTCACCGAAGCGTTCAGCGAAAGCGGCGTATTGGCGCAGCAGTCGTTCCTGTTCCGAGAACTTCCGCCCCAAGCTGCGATACAGCGAGACGTATCTGGCAATCTGCGTGCTCAGCATGACGGTTCTCCCGGCCATGGCTGCGCGATTTTCATGAGCATCGGCAGGTCGACCTTGGCGTAGATGGCGGTGGTCTCGGGCGAGCTGTGGCGCAGGATCGTTCCAACGGACTCCAGCCCTGCGCCCGCGCGCAGCAAGTTGGTGGCAAGCGAATGCCGGAAAATGTGCGATCCGGTCGGCACGCCTTCGATCCCGCCGCGCTCATGCGTGCGTGCAACGATGCCGGCGATCTCCGCCGATGAGCGGAACGAACGGAACGGGGCTTGCGCGCGCACGAACAGATGCGGATCGGCGGTCTTGGGACGCGCCGTGGCAATGTAGTCCAGGATCGCGTCACCGACGTCCTGAGGCAATGGCAGGCGATCAGGCCGACGCG
>JAKOZI010000100.1 GCA_029780075.1 Pseudomonadota bacterium | reverse complement strand
AGAAAACTCGTCATTCCCGCCGCGTAGCACGCACCGGGCAACGTCCCTGTAATCACGATCCGGTCGTAGCAGGAGAGCGTTCCGGCAAGCCGCTCGTGATAGCGATCGGTCAGCATCTGTGTCATGGTCGCCTCCGCTCATCCCGTTTTGGCTATGACAGAACCCTCATCCTGTTTGGTTCCGGCTTCGCCGGCTTAGGTGGCAGACGGTTTTCGTGGTCTCCTCTCTGCGTCTTTTTTTCATCCGCAAGTGCCTGGTCGAATGGCGCATGGTGGTACCTATGCTGTTGATCGCTGTCATTGCGTCGCCGCTCGGTGTGCAGTTCAGCCGAGGGCTGGATCGCAATCTGCTGCTCTGGCTGTTTGTCTTCTTCCTGTTCTTCGCCAGCCTGATGATGATGTTCAATCGGCCAAATCCACGTTCCATGGGCGGTTCCATGAAGGGCGGTTTGATGTTCGGGCTGCCGGTGGGGGCCATCGCTGGCCACCGAGAAGTTGCGCGCAGACCAGCTCAAGCGGGTCATCGCGCTGGTGCTGCTGGCGGTTGCCCTGAAAACCAGACACGGAATGGGATTAGCGATGACCCAGCGTTTCCTGCATCCCCTGAGTATTCCGCCTGATCTGCTTTCTCGCGCTCGCCGCCATTTCGTCCCTTGCCGTCGTGGTAGAGCCACCGGTCTGGATCGACCACAATGCTGCCAGCGAACGGCGGGTTCATCTGTACTTTTTCTGGACCAGCACCTGTGCGCATTGTCAGGCTGCCCGGCCTTTTGTCGAAGCACGGCCGGCGCGCCATCCCTGGCTGGTGCTGCACAGCCGCAACCTCACGACCGACCCGAACGCTGCCGACGCCTACGTCTCGATGGCCGAGTCTCTGGGCCGGGAAGCCAGCAGCGTGCCGCTCTTCCTGTTCTGCGGACAGATCGAAGTCGGTTTCGATCGGCCGGAAACGACCGGGCAGGCACTGGAAGAAGCCTTGCAGTTCTGCCGCGAATCAGGGGGAACGGCGCTTGGGGAGCCTGCCGCGGGAACTCGCCAAGCTCCCGGACTTGATCTCACGGTACTCGGCACATTGGCGCCCGACCAACTTTCGCTACCAGTGTTTACCGTGGTCATCGCCGGCCTGGATGCCTATAGTGGTCCCAGGATTTGAGACAGTGGTTTAAGCTAGGCGCTGTCATAGGGAACGAGAAGCGATGAGCGAAGTGAAGACGCGGAAGGTACACACCCCGGAGTTCAAGGCGAAGGTAGGCCTGGAGGCCTTGCGAGGGGTGAAGACGATCAATGAGATTGGCCAGGAACACGGGGTTCATCCGGTCCAGGTGGGGCA
>JAKOZI010000088.1 GCA_029780075.1 Pseudomonadota bacterium | reverse complement strand
CCATGTACTGCGTCCGACCTGCTGTAGCGTCTAGTTCGTCCTGATACTGCAGGAAGGACACGTGATAGCGCTCTGCGACCTCAACAAGGCTTGACCGCACCCGGTCATAGGCTCCTGACTCGTTGAAGTCCTGCGCAGCGTCCGCACGCGTCACACGGTGGCATTCTGGATACTGCGACCGGATGAGATGGACGAATTCATCGGTGTAGTCACCGGATGCAAAGGCGTGCACCGTGCCCCGCTGGCCACCTGTGAAAACGTGTGCGACCGGGCCGATGTCATCCTTATAGACGGCGTACCCGTCCTGGTAGCGGTACATCCGCGCAAGCCCAGGCGCTTGCCTGAGTTCGGTTCCAAGTCCGGCAATGCACTCGACAACCTGCGACGCTTCCAAACCCTGCGGCGGGTCGATGGTGGCTTGGTACCAGTCATGACGCATTGCCTGCCCCTTTCAATGAACACCCTTTCAAAGAGTCCTCCTCACCCCCTACAGGTTCTGTACTACGTAACCCCCGTTCCTGCCCTCCTCTTTTGGTACCCCCCCTGTTAGTAGCGGGGGCGGCAGAGGCTCGCGCCGGCTCCGGCTGTCGCGCCAGCGCCGCGCCAGGCGGAGCCATCGCGGCACCTACAGCGCCTTCGATCACCTCATGAACGGAATCCCAGGTAGAGAAGGCTTGTTGAACGAGCGGTTGCAAGTCCTCCTGTGCCTGCAGCAACGCTGCCGAGATTCGCTCACGGTCTGCCAGCTGCGCCGCCTTGATCGGCCTGAACGCATCAACCAGTCGTTGCAACGACGGCACGCTGACTTCGAGCAGCTCGACAATCAGCGAACTGACAGACTGACCCGTCACTTCCTTCATGCCGCAGAGCACCCCGTACATTTCAACGGGCATGACTACGGTGACTCTGGGCCTCTTGGTTGGCATGGCACTTCTCCCTGTCTGCGTGAAAGTGCATACCTTGCCGAAGGTTCAGAACCTTGTCAAGACGAACGCAAAGACGCTCGCCGCTAGGCACCACCCGGGGGCGCCCGCTCACGCAGACACCCCCGGGCGATGCCCGGAGCTTATTTGTCCCGTTGACCGTCAAGGGTTCGCTTCGCCGCTGCGCGCCCTTGACCGCCCAGGCGCAACCGTTCAGGGTTCAAGCAGGGTGCGCTTACGTTCAAGGTCTAGCCAACGCTCTAGACGCTTGCGGACCTCCCCGCGGTTTTCCAGGCGATAGACCCACCCGGATGACTCCCGCCTGCTGACGATCAGGCACCCGAACGAGCGTAGCTCGCCCAGGTACCGCTTGAGCGTGGCCGCGCTGACCGATACCCGACGCATGAGGTAATCGGCCGTCCTGTCGTCATCCAAGAGGGCCTGCCCTACTACCAGCATCCGCCCCAGTTCGCTTAGCTCTTCCATGTCGATCTCCCTTGAAAGATCATAGTATCTCACGGAATGATCTACTTGTCAAGCAGAATGAGCTAAGTGTATCAACATATGCACTACTTTGGTGCATGCACGGGAAAAAAATCGGCTCAGAACCGATCGCCAGAGGATGCGCGCCGGCAAGCACGGACCGCAGATGCCCCAGGTATGCGCCGGGCCGGGATGAGGCGCAGCAGATGGCCGAGTTGTTGAAGATCGTTTTGGTAGATTCGGCATCAGGCCAGATCGAGACTGCTGGCGCTTGACAAGGGATGCACCCGAGAGGACTAGCGCTCAAACCATGCCAGATCGTGATTTCCGGTCCATCTCTGCCATAACTGACGCCAGATGCAGCCCGAACGCCTCAGGACTGCCGCCTAGATCGGCTGTTTTCTTCAAGATGGCCTTGCGATACTGAGAAACCATGGTCTGCAGGGCTTTGTCTACCGTCGTTTGCTTGCGCCGAGTCATCACGAACCGTTCCAGGTTCAGAGACAGCACGACCTGAGCCACATCGCTAAGCCAGGGCGAACACGCCCACACCTCTTCAGGCGATGCCTTCGACAGCCAGACCTTCCCATAGTCGGTTTCAGGCCTTACCTGAGCCTCTACACGCGTCCAATCACCCGGCTCTACTAGCTCACCCGTTGCAGGGTTTAAGAGCTTCATCTGTGGCGGCTTGAATGCACCGCTCGACGCCTTGATGATGGCCTGTTGCTGCAGACCCTTTTCGTAGAGACGCACCCGGCAATTGCTTCGAGGGCTGCCCATGTACTGCGTCCGACCTGCTGTAGCGTCTAGTTCGTCCTGATACTGCAGGAAGGACACGTGATAGCGCTCTGCGACCTCAACAAGGCTTGACCGCACCCGGTCATAGGCTCCTGACTCGTTGAAGTCCTGCGCAGCGTCCGCACGCGTCACACGGTGGCATTCTGGATACTGCGACCGGATGAGATGGACGAATTCAT
>JAKOZI010000065.1 GCA_029780075.1 Pseudomonadota bacterium | reverse complement strand
CCCGCCTTGGCGACGAGCTGCTGCACGACCTTGAATTGCGCTGCGGTCGCCGCCTTGGGCTCGACACGCCAACGCTCAGGAAGAATGGGCAGTTGCTCGATGGCCCAGCGCTTGTATTGCTCGCCGTAGCCTTCGGGCGGAACCGCCTCCACCAGATGACCGATGCACCAGGTCACGACGACACCCGCGCCGCTGTAGCAGCCGTTGCCGCGTTGAACGGCGCCCAGCACACGGGCGATGTCCTTGCCCTGGGACGGCTTCTCGCACAGGAACACGCGCATGAAGCCTCCTCGGAAATGTGCGGTTCATCGGATGGGCGTCAGCTTGGCGGCGCCAGGAGATGCCGACAGCAAGGAAGCCGATTGATGCAGACACCGCTTTGTGATCGGCAGGCGGGCCGTTGCCGCAGCGGTGCGCATGGACCGCAGGAGCTGGCGCAGCAAGAGCGTCGTTTGGGGAGGGTGGCTGGAACTCCGTGGACGACCTTGGAGCTATCCCCCGGGGATAGCTCGCTGGTGCATCGCGGGCGTATGACGGTTGCTACAGCCGCCCTCGGGGGAGCGGCGATGGGTGAACGACTGTCCTCCGGCCGGCTTAGCGCTCAGCGCCACCGACTCGATGCGGTACGGCAGGATGCCCACGCGCCGGGCCTCGACCTTGAAGGTCACCCGTTCGTTCTCGTCGGCGTCCTCCCATTCGTCGCGCACGGTGCGGCCCTCGACCAGCACCCGCATACCTTTCTGGTACAGCGTCTTCCAGTGCTCGGCGTCGCGGTGCCACAGCTCCACGGGCGCCCAGAAGCCGCCGCGATCTTCGTACTCGCCGTCCTTCTTCGGGATCGGATTGTCGAAGTAGACGTTCAGGCGAAGCAGCCGACGTGGCTCGTCGTTGCCGTTCGGAAATTCGCGGTAGTCCGGCGCAGAACCGATGTTGCCCTCGCCGACGAAGTGCGTGCTCATGGAGACTCCTTGGTGGTGGGTGGAACGGACGCGGTATGCCCGTGGACGCGCCGCAGGTAAGCCGCTTCGGCCTGCGCGGCCTTGTTGGCGCATTCCAGGGCTTGGCGAGCGATGCTGTGGGTCAGACTGATCTGCATGTTCAGCACGATGCGCTGCAGTTCGATCGCGTACAGCTCGTCGATCAGCGAGGCCGGCGTCGCGGGGTTGGCCAGCAGGGCCTCCCACAACGCCACGCCCATGGAGGAACGGTCGAGGTTGCGCCAGCGCAGGAAGGTCGTCCCTGCGCCAGTGGCCTGCTGGGCCAGTTGCACGTCGAGCAGACTGAATGGATAGGCGCGCGCCTGGGGCAGCACGCGCCGCTGCGCCAGGCCAATCACGTCGTCGCGCAGCGCTGCGCACTGGCTGGCCCAGGTCTCCAGACTCCCCTTACCCTTAACAGGCTGTAAAAGGCCTTTTAGGTAGCCTGCGTGTTCCAGCCGCTGGAAGTCCGCCTGTTCCAGCGCCACGAAGCGCGTGGAGTGGCTGATAGGGGGTGATGCTGTCATGCGCCAGCACCCTCATCGCCCGCCGCACCATCGGCTGCGCCACCCGTGGAAGCCTGCGCATCGGGCACGATGGCAGGCGCAGCAGGCGGCGTGTCGGGCTTGTTCGTCCGCCGCGCGATGGGTGGCGCGAAGCGCGAGCGGCGCGTGCCTTCCAGCACGTCCTGCGGCAACTCGCCGAACTTCTCCAGCGCCGCCCGCGCTGCGGCGTTCTTCGACGCAAAGTCATCCCGGATGCAGCCGGAATAGCGGTATTGCTGCGCCAGGCTGAAAAGACTGCGCAGCGCGTGCGCGCCTTCGTTGAGCCAGCGTTCCAGCGTGCTGCGGTCGATCAGTGCGGTGTGGTGAGCCAGGATCAGCTTGCGAGCGATGGCGTCGTAGTCGGCCAGGAGATAGACGGCGGCGAAACCCAACTGAGCATTGACGAACAGCGGCAGCTTGACCGGCTGCACGTTGAGGTTTTCGCCCAGGCTGAGCGCCGGTGGCACGCTCGCCAGCGCCTGGTCCACCTGCTCGCGCAGCGATTGCAGCGTGACCTTGGTTTGGTCGAGCTTGTCCTCGATGCGCAGCATCCACCAGTCCGAGTACGGGTCGTCCTGCTCCGAGCCCCGCCGCATCTTGTTCATCTGGGCGATGTAGCCGTTCAGGCCGACGATGCCCGGTCGCCCCTCGGCGGCGGCCTCGGGTGCCTCGTTAGTGGCTGCCTCGTCGCTGGGCGATGCGGTTGCGGCAGGACCGTCACCGCGCTGCTGCAGGCCACGGCGCACGATCGGCGGCGCGAACTTCGAGCGGCGGGTGCCTTCCAACACGTCCTGCGGCAGTTCACCGAATTTCTCCAGCGCCGCCCGCGCTGCGGCATTCTTCGCGGCGAAGTCGTCGCGGGTGCAGCCTGAGTAGCGGTACTGCTGGGCCAGCGAGAAAAGGCTGCGCAGCGCGTGCGCGCCCTCGTTGAGCCAGCGCTCCAAGGTGCTGCGGTCGATGAGCGCGGTGTGGTGGGCGAGGATCAGCTTGCGCGCGATGTCGTCGTAGTCGGCCAGCAGATAGACCGCCGCGAAGCCCAGTTGCGCGTTGACGAACAGCGGCAGCTTGACGGGTTGCACATTGAGGTTCTCGCCCAGGCTCAATGCCGCAGGCACGCCCGCCAGTGCCTGGTCCACCTGTTCGCGCAAGGTCTGCAGCGTGGTCCTGGTCTGGTCGAGCTTGTCCTCGATGCGCAGCATCCACCAGTCTGAATACGGGTCGTCCTGCTCCGAGCCGCGCTTCATCTTGTTCATCACCGCG
The DNA here is from genome assembly GCA_029780075.1 of Pseudomonadota bacterium. Classification (GTDB taxonomy): domain Bacteria; phylum Pseudomonadota; class Gammaproteobacteria; order Burkholderiales; family Rhodocyclaceae; genus Accumulibacter. The sequence continues at coordinate 8,616 of JAKOZI010000065.1, read as the reverse complement.
ATGTAGCCGTTCAGGCCGACGATGCCAGGTCGCCCTTCGGCGGCGGCGCGGCCGTGCCAGATGCGGGAAGCGTGGTGGGTGTGCAGCGTCAGCGACATCGCGCTGCGCAGGGAGCCGAGGTTGAGTTGCAATGGTTCGTTGCTGGTTGCCATGGTGAGCGCTCGCAGGTGGACAGGGAGCCGCCAGCATCCGCATGCAGCGGAAGGCAGTCAGTCAACAAACCGAAATGGGCCAGGCCCCGGTTTCGTCGTGATCGTCGCGCGCGGGTGAGAGCTATCCCCAGGGGATAGCTCCACCAAACACCATGGAGCGCTGTTCGCCCCGAGCACGACGGACATGCGCTGAGAAAGGCATCGTGCAGACCCCGCATGAGGGCGTTACACCTTGCATCACGGCTATCCCCTGGGGATAGCTCCATGGAGCGCCAACGAAAGCGATTCGCCGGGCTCAGCGCGGATGGCCCGGTCTGGGGCGATCATTCGATGCCTGGTCCGCCCGCATCCGAGATCCATCACCGCCGACGAACTATCCCCAGGGGATAGCTCCACTGAACGCCATGGGCGTCTGCTTCATGGTCTGATCGCACGAAGCGGTCAACTCTTGCGCAGAAGCTCGCGTAGCCGGTCGATGTGCTGCTTGGCCACCTCGGGCGGAACCACGTTGCGTGGGGGCTCAGGTGGCGCATCTCGCGTGGCGGCTGGTGGCGGTGCCGACCCAGCCTGCTTGGCCCACGCATTGAACTCGCCACGGATGGCCCGCTGGATGATGCCGAACAGGTAGCCGGCCGGGTTGCGGATGGCGCTGCCACGACAGCGCTCCGCCCATTCGTCCAGCACGGCTTGTCGCAGCGAGGCATCGACCTGCTGCAAGGCCACCATGGCGCCGGCCTGCTGCTCTTCTTTCAAATCGAGGAAGCGCTCGGGCAGGCGAATGCCCTGCATCGCGCGCGCCTGCTCACGCTCACGCGCGGTAGTACGTACTTCATCAATACGACTACTACGTACTGTACGGTCCTGCTTCGGATTCCGAAGAGAGGCGTCTGACGCGGGTTTCGGCCCTGCTTCGGAATCCGAAGAGGGGCGTTCGCCATTCCGAAGAAGGCTCGCGGGCCCTTCTTCGGAATCGTGGGAGGCTCCCCCCTGTGGATAACTTTCGGTGGCTCCGATGCCCTGGCGCGCCAGGCGCTCGGCAAGCACCTGCAGCCGCGACGGCAAGGTGCGGCCGGACAGCAGCGGGTCGTCCGCGATCTCCTTCAAGGTGTTCAGGCCCACGACCTGCACGGCCTTGGCCGAGTGGCCGAGGGCCTGGCTGACCAACTCCAGGTAGTCGGCGTCCAACTGCATCGCCTCGAACGGGGTCAGGGGCTCGTCATGCAGCACGTAGAGGTTGCCGAGGATGCGGCCGGTCTTGGGGTCGCGTCGCCGGCGCACCAGGCTCAGCCAGCGCGTCAGGCGCAGCAGCGTCAGCGCCCGTGCCACGGTTTCATGCGAAGCCGATCCTGCGCAGGGCATCGACGCCAGCCAGGGGCGTAGCTGCTCATAGGTGGGGAACGCGGTCACCCCGTCCTGGTTGAGCATCAGCCGGAACACCTGCCAGGCATTGCGTTCCAGCGGCGTCAGCCGACGATCGAGGAACAGTCGCCTGGGCACGCTCTCGTGCCGGTTGCCGCTGAAGAGGAAGCCGTCGCTGGGTGCGGTCGCGGGTGCGCTGGAACGGGGCGCGAGTTCCTTCAGGGCGCCCGCGAACAGATCGGCGAGGGCGACGGGGCCTTGGCGCGGTGCGCGTGGTGCGGGGTCGTCCACGGCCATCGCTTAACCCAGTCCCTGATCGACCCAGTTCTTGATCGCGGCCCAGACCACCGACAGCGGCAGTGACATGCCTTCGGCCAGGTCCATTGCCGCATCGAGAATCGAGGTTTCATCCTCCAGATCGACGTTTCTGCTGCTGGTCACGGCCTTCCATTGCCGCCACAGTTCCGTATCTTGGGTCTCGTCCAAGACAGGGTGGCGCCCCTTGCGCTTAGGCAGGCCGAGGATCTCGCGCCGCAGCGCAACTTCCTGGTGGGTGAGGCCGTAAAAGCGGCTCACCATTTCCGTGCTGGCACCCAGGCGCAACATGCGATCGACCGTGGCGATCTCCTTCTCCACGTCCTGCGCCTGTTTGAGCAGCCGCCGGAGCACTTCGCGATTGACCGTCACCGAACACCACGACACATTGGCGTTGGCCAGCACGCTGATCAGCGCAGGGTGCTTGAGCGCGTCCAGTTCTTCCTCTCCGAACCCCATCAGCTTGCAGCGCCGCAGTTGCCCATTGCGCAGGTCATACAGCGCCTGGGCAATGACGGCCTGGTTGAGGGGGTGCGGTGCAGACATGCTGGACTCCCTCGCTCAGGTCCCGGAAGCCGTGGTGCTGGCTTCCAAATCCAGCAGGCGCCGAGCCAGACGCAGCAGCCGAAAGAGCTTGACCACTGCGGTGTCGCTCAAGCACGTGGCGTCGTGGCTTTGACCCTGGCCGTGCAGCAGTGCCGGCAGATCAAGGGCGAGTTGCCCGTTGTCCAGGCCAAGCTCGGCGAGGCTCTGGCCCGCAAGGCACGCCAGCAGCGCCAGCACGGCGCGGCCCGCCGGTGATGGGGCCTGGCCACGGCATGCGAAGCCGATGCCATCGGGACGGTCATCGATGCACCCGTCCAGGTCCGCTTCGGCCGCGATCTCGCGCGCGAACTGAGCAATGTGAATGCGCAGCCGGTCCGGTGTGTCCAAGCCGGGATCGATGTACCAGACGTCCGAGATGGGATAGAGGCCACCGGCCTGCACCGGGATGGACTGCAGCACGTTGGCCGAGAAATCGGGCGGGAGCGCATCCCCCAACTGGTCGGCGACCATGCGCTGGATGGATTGGAGTCGCTCCGTCGTCGGTGCCGGCGAGACGATGTGCCCCTGCAGCAGATCGCCCGACGCTGCCACTGGGTTGCCCGAAGACGCCTCGCCAGCCGCGTTGTCCTGGCGTGGGGGCACGGCGCCTGGCCGTCCCACAGGGGATGCCACGGTCGGCGCGGGCGTTGACGCATCACGTGGCGGCCGCGCCAGGGGCACGGGATCGGGCAAGGTCGGTTGTGCCGGGGACGGCGTCGGGTCGCTGACCAATGCACGGTGACGGCTTTCCGATTCGGTCAGGTCCAGCGCCAGCACGTCGTAGTCGATGCCCAGCAACTCGGACATCTGGCCGATCAGCTCGTCCTGCACGCGCTGCGGCGAGAACTCGTCGGCCTGCGTGTCGAACTGCGACAGCACTTCCTGAAAGAACCCCTCGAAGTCCAAAGGAAGCGACTTGGCTTTGGCGTACTGCTCCCAGGTGCGCTCGCAGGCCTTGCGCATGACCGACAGCCGCTCGACCTGGTGGCGGCCGAGCCCTCCATAGAGCACGGTCGGGATCGCGGGCAGCAGGTAGCGCACCGCATCGGCCATGCGGCTGATGTGTGACTGCTGCACGGGGTAGCCATCGGCGCCCAGACGGCGGGCCAGTTCGGACTGGCTTAGCGTGGCGCCGCTTTCCGCTTCATAGAACTCGCGAGCTTTCTCGACGCCCAAGGCGCGTTCGATGAACGTGAGGCCGCCGCGCAACTCGTTCTCCGCAAGGTGGCCGGTCAACGCGACGATTTCGCCCCGCGCGGGCCAGGGCCGAAACAGGCACGATATGCGGAAGAAGCGCTCGTCCCGCGTTTCCGACCAGAGTTCACGCAGGATCGCCAGGCGCGTGTTGCCGCCGTTGCGGATGATGTAGTGATCTTCGCCTGGTCGGCGGGTGATGGCCGGCGCCGCATCCAGGCCCCGTTCGCGAATGGATGCCTTGATCTCCTCGTAGGCGGGATTGCGCTTCTTGCGCGGGTCGTGGTCGTAAGGGCGCAACTGGTCCAGCGTCACGACCATCGGCGTGTCGGCGATCGGATCGCTCAAGGCCGTGGCCGATGGACCGCTGCGCTCGAACCCGGCGGCAAGCAGCTTGCCGGCCATGTCCTGGGAGGTCATCTCAGCCATGGCCGCATCCCTTCGTGCTGGCGGCCTGGGCCAAGCGAGCCTCGCGCTCGGCACGGCGGATCTGCGCGCGGGCATTGAGGGCCGCCCGGTGGTCGCTCGCGGTCGAGCTGGTATAGATCGCAGCGCAACCGGCTTTGGTGAACTTAAGGTGCCCGCTCGGTGTGCGCTTGACGTGCCAACCTTCGCCGATCGCGAATTCGATCAGGGCGCGCAGCCGCTTGTGGCCGCGCGCCAGTTCATGTGCGTTCGCCATGGGGCCTCCCCATCTCAGAGGGGCGCTGCGGGCGGCCGGACACGCGGGCCAGTTGCTCCTGCCATTGCGGGAACAATTCGCCGGCAAGGGCGCGCATGGTGTCGAGCGCGGCGGGCGCGACTCTGCCCAGCGGCTGTCGGTATTCGACCCGATGCACAGGCAGGCCACGGGTCGCAGCGCGTGGATAGGCTTCGATGGCCGGCACGTCGGTGTCGAGCACGCGGATGCCGGCGTGGTCCTGGAACAGGTCGCGCAGGGCCTGCTGGATCAGCCGCGCGTTGGCGGACACGGGGTGGACGCGGTTGATCAGCAGATGCAACGGCGGCGGTTCGATGCCGAGGTGGCGATACGGCGCGATGTCTTCCAGCAACTGCATGGTGCCGCGTCGCAGTTCGCGGGCTGCGAGGATTTCCGGGGTCACGGGCGACAGCGCAAGATCGGAGGCGAGCACCGCCATCTCCAGCAGCACGCTGCGCGCCCCCTGGGTGTCGATCAGCAGCAGGTCGTAGAGGGGTGCCAGCACCGGCAACAGGTGGCGCAGCCGCAAGCGCCCGTCTGGCGCATGCAGCAGCAAGGTGTTCAGTTCGCCCCGGTGATCGTTGGAGACCACCAGGTCCAGCCCCGCGATGATCGTGCGGGACACGAGCCGGCCGAGGTCGCGCTCGTTGAAGGCCAGCAGCTCGTAGATGCCGCCGGGCGCGCGGTGGGCCAGCTCGTAGTAGGAGGACAGCGTGGGCTGCACGTCGAGGTCGAGCAGCAGCACGCGTAGGCCCGCATCGGAAACGAGTCCGCCGAGGTTGGCGGCGGTGGTGGTCTTGCCGACGCCGCCCTTGGTCGAGATGATGGATACAACCTGCATGGCGCTCTCCGTCTGGGAATGGGAAGTCCAAGGGAGAGCGGATCAGGTCCGGTTGTTGAGGCGTTCGGCGATCCACTGGTCGATTTCGATCGAATCCCAGCCGACGGCGCGAATGCCGAGGCGCAGCGCCTGGGGGAACTGGCGCTTCTTCATCAGGCTGTAGATGTGGGCGCGCTTGAAGCCCGACTTGGCTTCGACTTCATCGAGCCGCAAGATGCGGCGCTCGTTCGGTGGCAGGACAGGTGCTTGCGACATGTCGGTCACTCCTGAACGCTCGGTGGCGTTTGTTGGCGTGACCTCTATTCAATAGACATCGCTACGAAAAGACATTGCAAATGCAATCTCCGCGACTGCACATACAAGCTGGAAAACCTCATGCGCTTGCGCTACGGACGTACTTCCTGGCGTTGGCGAACTTGCCGTTCAAGGTTCGCTCCGTGATGCCCATGGTGCCGCCGTAGTGGGCGACCAATGCCGAGACAAGGGCCTCCTGCGTTTTGAAGCTGGAGTAAGGCACGCCCGAGGGGGACTGGCCCAGCATCAGCGTCAGCATCCCGCCGATGATGTTGAGATACGTCGTCTCCGCCCGTTCGCTGATCTCGCACTGGCTGGCAGCCAGCAGCACGGTGGACTGCTTGAGCAGGGTGTCGTGCTGCTCCTGCAGTTCTCGTATCTGGCGCCCGGCTTGCTCCAGCGCTGCCTGAAGGGCCAGCCGCTCCACCAGGATCGCCTGTCCTGTTTCCATGGTGATGAAAGGATGCGCCATGCGTTCGCCACGGCTGAACAGGAATCCTGGCCGGTGCTCAGGATAGTGGGTGCGCATCCAACGTTTCAGATCAACATGGCGAACGGTCAAATCCGGCGACTGCAGTAGCTTCGGGTCATTGAGCGTGATCCCGTCCGTGCCGTAGGGCAGGTCTCCGTTGAGGATGCCGTCATAGATGCGCTCCGAGTACAGCCGGCACTCGTTCCACCGCGGGCAGTTCAGCGACGGTGGCAGGAAGCGCGGTGATGCGATCGCGGCCAGGATCATCGGCAGGTACCGCAGCAACCCGGCCCATCGGATGGCCGCTTCGATGGGTCGATAGAACACCTTTGATGTTGAAATGTCCTTGTGCATGTCTTCGTCTCCTTTCGGAAGCGCTACATCACCGGCTCCTTTCTTGCCCTGCCAAGGGCTGTCGTGTCGTTATGGCCTGCAGCGGATGCCTGGGACGATGCCCTGAACGTAGGCGGGCGAGATGATTGGCATCCGCCGCAGGTGGCCTCGTCTTGTTCGATGTGCAAGAATTGACCGGTTGCCGGCCCATCGAGCGATGAGGACGCAAGCTCGATATTGGCGCTCACGGTATCAGCGTCATGCGCTGCGCTATCCCTCGCAAAACCGGTTCGGTATGGTCTGATACGCCGACGGTTTCACAAAGCCGTGAGCAGCGCCATTTATGCCTGTAGGTCTCGGATCAGCAGAGGAAAGCGGCGGTGTCATATCTGGCCCGGATGCTGATATTGCGATATAGCATCACGCACGTGCGGGCCAAGGTGACTGCTTACCTCAGATTCCATGCTCACAAATCCCGGCCGCATCTGACGATCGCAGGGGGGCAATGCGAAGTGGCAGGCCTACTCGCTCTTTGCTTCTTCGACCTTCGACAGGGCAGCGCTGTCGTCGGAACCGAGGTGGGGGCGATCTGCTGGAGGCTCGGTGCTGTCGGAGGTGGCTTTGCCAAACATGCTCGTGGTAAAATCCCAAAGGCTTACTTTGGAATTCCGTTCGGGCGCACTCGGGCTGAGTTCTAGCTTCTAAATTCAATACTTTGGTCTGTCCATGACCCGTACCGCTTCGACCAACATCGCTCTGTGGTGGCGCTTCCAATAGGAAGCGGCATGTCGTTGCGGTCTTGACCGCACCTTGCCGCCGTACCGGCAGGCAAGGTTTCAAGAAGGCTTCCCCGGCACGGCGGCTCCAAGATTTGAGGAGATTGCCCGATGCCCTTAGCTGATCATCCCCATCGTCGAACTGATGCTCCGCGCCCCGCGACGCTGCGATGGGGGAGTCTGCCCGTTCCGTCTCATCACTCGGCCCAACCATGCTGGCGTAGGCGCTGCTCCAGTGCGCCGCGTTGGCGCGCTTTGCCACTTCTCTCAAGATCCGTTGCCGCTGTCAGCAAGCACCTGCGCGCACTTCGTCCATCGCAAGCGACTGTCGATGTGTGTAATGAAGTGAGTAATGGAGGGTGCGTGTAATGAGAAACATCAATAAAATCAAGGACTTATAATCATGAGACTCCTGATGGTCGACCATGTCGATCGACGACCCCCGCCGGTCGCTCGCCGAGGCTGAGGCACTCGGGCTTCGAACTCGGTGGGCGGGTGTTGTGCCGAGCGCGTAGACGCAGTCCCGTCGGGCTGATTGGCATTCCCGTCTGGCCGTCATCTGGCAAGCGAGACTCCGAGCCGCTCGAGGCGCTATACGAACTGATCGCGATGTACGGCCGCCATTTTCGTCGCCGGAGGCGGGAAGGGCGGTCCAGTGCTTCACCCGAACGCCTAGCAAGGGGGCGGACATCGACCGCAATTTGTTGGCCGCCAAAGCCGACGAAACTGACGCCCAGGTCGGGCAGCCGCGGGAGATGAGTCGTGGGATGCGGCACTCAGTGGCCAGTCCCACCCCCCAGACATGCGCGGCTACCCCACTCCATTCACCCACAGGAAGGGCACTTCGTCACGCGGCGACCAGGCTGGCCAGCCCTGCATTCAGCGACCCCTTGGCAATTCCGCCGGACTGGTGCAATACTGGATGCCCATACAGTACCAGGCTTTTCGATGTCCGCTGTCCTGTCGTGGGCCGGCGACGACGATGGGTTGCCGACCCAGGCCCTTGTTCATCCATCGAGATCGCGTGCGCGGCGCTCCCAGCCGGGAGAGCTGCCGCCTGAGATCGAGCAGGCCATCTGGCGCGGGTGCGACCTGGGTGCGCAGGCCGGCGAGGTCGTCTCCAGCGGCTTCGCGGCGCTCGACGCCGAACTGCCCGGCGGCGGTTGGCCGTGCCAGTCGATCGCCGAGGTGCTCAGCCCGCAGCCTTCCGTTCTCGAGTGGCGCGTGATCGGTCCGGCGCTGCGTGCTATCGTCGCGGCCGGGCGCAATGTGGTGGTCGTCGGGCCACCCAAGACACCGCACCTGCCTGGACTGCGACACAGCGGCATCGACGAGAAGCACCTCGTGTGGGTCCGTGCGGATACGCCTGCCGAGCGCCTGTGGTGCACCGAGCAGTTGGTGAAGTCCGGCGCCTGTGGCGCGCTCGTCGCCTGGCTTCCGCAGGCGCGCCCCGAGCAGATCCGGCGCCTGCAGGTGTGCGCGCAGGCCTGCGAGGGTCCGGTGTTCCTTTTCCGCCCGGCCGCGGCCCAGCACGAAGCCTCGGCCGCGAGCCTGCGGGTGATGGCCACCTTCGCGCTGGACTGGGAGATCCAGGT
>JAKOZI010000063.1 GCA_029780075.1 Pseudomonadota bacterium | reverse complement strand
CGGCCCATGGCGGGAACTGGGTGCGAATCTCCGATAGCACCTTCAGGCGAGCCTGCAACTCGACGCTGTGGCGCTGCCGGTAGTCAAAGGCAATGGTTTCGACGCGCTGGTACTTCGACAGCGCCTGTGCCAGGCAGGTGGTGGAATCCTGGCCGCCGGAGAAGAGGACGAGGGCGGTGGTGTGCATCCGCCCATGGTAATCAAGAAAATGGAGGGCCCCGAACGCCGCTGCGGCAAACCGGCATCACCCGTTCGCCAGCACGCTCACATAGCTGTCGACGGCGGGCCGCTGCCGCGCGGGTTTGCGCTTGTGCGGGGTGCCTATGTTGATGAAGCACAAGGCATCTTCGCCCGGGGCGAGATCAAACAGCGTTCGCAAGGCCTGTGACTTCAAGGCTTTCCCGCTGGTCAGCGCCGCGCCAAAGCCGATCGCATGGGCCGTGAGCAGGATGTTCTGGATGGCGCAGCCTGCTGAAATCAGCCGCTCGCTGGCGTCGATGTCCGGGTCGCCGCTTTCCAGCTGACCGATGGCCAGCATCAGCAGCGGCGCGCGATAGGCCTTTTCCCCCGCCTGCTCCACCTGTTCGGGCGTCGCCTGGGAGTCCCGCTCGACCAGCGAAGCCGCGAAAGCCCCAGCCAGCCGGCTACGTGCGTCCTCGGGCACGATCACGAAGCGCCAGGGTGTGAGCTGCCCGTGATCTGGGGCCGCAGCGGCCGAGCCGAGGATCAGCGCGAGCTGCGCGGCATCGGGCGCGGGATGGCCCAGCCGCTTGGGCAGCACGGTCTGGCGTGAATGAATGACCGCGGCGAGCAAATCGGCGGCATCCCCGGGCGTGGCCCCCGCCATCCGGACTTCAGCCGGGCTTGCCATCGACACGCAGGCGTCCGAACCAGGAACCATAGCGCACTCCCCACACCGCCATCACCATCGCCCATACCAAAGCCGCCACCAGAATCAACCCGCCCGGCGCGCCCGGCACGGCGCCCGTTATGCGCAGCACCGTCGCCAGTTGCAGGGCCCAGAACAGCCCCCAGACGGTGTTGTCGGCCACCAGGGCACGACCACTGTGCCCGCACGACACCCGGGTGACCATGGCCAGCATGAGCGAGCCGAGACACCCCATGGACAGCGCGTGCAAGGCCCCCAGGCCCAGCACCGGTGCGCCCGACGCCAGCCCCAGCAGTTGCGAGGTCCCTCCCAGCACCAACGAAAGCCCGAGCCAGACGAAGCCGATATGCAGCATGCCCAGCAGGCGGATCCGCAGACTCTGAACCAGGCCCCAGGCCACGGCCAGCCACAGCACGATGCCTCCGGCTGTCAGTTCCAGCAACCCGCGCACCAGCACCCAGGCCCGACCCGCATCGCCGGCCGGGACACCCGAAAGCTCAACCCACACGGACACCACTTCCAGCGCCGCCGCCGCCAGCATCACCCACAGGGCCCAGAACGGCCGCCACACCTCAACCATGGGCACCGCGCTCGAGGTGAAGAACGGAATCATGCGGTGTGCCACCGTCACATAGGTCACAACCACGAAGCCCCACAAGCCCGTCAGCACAAACGCCCGGCCCATCTCGGCCGCGTCCAGCCACACCGCGATGCAGGCCCCGGCAAGGCTCAGCCAGCCGACGATGCCGCCCACGCCGATGACCTTGGCATGCAGGCGGTCTTCGGCGGTGCTGGCCGCGATCAGGCGCCAGAACAAGCCGACGATCCAGCCCAGGCCCACCACCGCACCGGTCAGCCCGATGGCCGCCAGTCGGGCATGCACATGGCTCCCCGTCACCCACAAGCCCCAGCTTGTCGCCAGCAGCACCAGCGGCGCGCGCAACTGCGGCGCCTCCAGGGCGCGCACGCCCAGCCATTTGGGGCCGGCCGTGAACAGAAAGCCCGTGAAAAACAGGGGAATGAATCCGAAGGTCATGACCGTCGCATGCACCAGCGAGGGCGATACCGCATAGGAGAGGTTCAGCAGCGCGCTGGCCCGGTCCACCTGCACCAGCGCCCACCAGCCGCCCGTGAACACCAGGACACCCATGGCCAGGAAAAACCCCAGCCGGTGCGGCGCCAACAACAGGTGTCGCCAGCGCCAGGCCGGATCAGGAGCCGGTGCGGCTTTTCCGGGCACTGCCCGCGTGGCAGGACGGATCGGGATCGGCGCCCGCGTGCTCACCCACAGGTCCCGAGGTGCCCGCACTGCGTGCAGTAATCGCAGCCGTCCTTGCGGATCACGGCATGGGCGCCGCATTCACTGCACTTCTTGCCCGCCATGACGGGCGGCGTCAGGCCCGGGCCCGCATGCGCTTGCGAAATGGAGACCGGTGCCCCGTGCGCCGGCTGACTGGCCCGGCGGGCGATGATGTTCTGCACCGCGTAGGCAATGGCGGCAACTTCGGAGTCGTGCCACAGCGGCACACGGGTGCCATCGGCCTTCTCATAGGTGCCCAGCCGCACCGGACCGCGGTCCCACGCCACCTTGCGCATGTCGCTGAGCGCACGCTCCAGGAAGCCGCCGCGGGCCGCCAGCGACAGCATGCGCATGCTGGACGTGATCCATTGCTGCGACTCTCCACTCTGGCCGACCGGCATGAAGAACTCGATGGCACGCTCCACCGTGCCCGAACCCTGCGCCGCCGGAACCGGCAGGAAGGACACGATCAGATACAGCGTCTTGTGACCTTCCTGGGTCCAGTACTCCACCTTTTCGGCCACGGCCGACAGGGCGCCCTTGGGCCGGCTCTCGATCACGGTGCGCATCGGGTCCGCCACGATCACCGGTGCCGCGGCTGCATCGGCCTTGGCGCTGCCGGTCTCCAGCACCGCGCCCAGAATGCTGTTCGGCCGGTAGGTCGCCAGCCCCTTGAGGCGGGCCCGCCAGGCTTGCAGATACAAACCCTTGAAATCGTCGTACGGGCACTCCGCCGGCACGTTGACGGTCTTGGAGATCGCGGTGTCGATGAAGGGCTGCACCGCTTCCATCATGGCGATGTGGCTGGCCGCGGGCATGTCCAGCGCGGAGATGAAATAGTCGGGCAGTTTGTCCACATCGCCGCCGAATTCACGGTACAGGCGCCAGGCGTGGTCTTCCACCGCGTATTCCGTCGTGCTGCCGTCGGATTCGCGCTTCTTGCGCCGGTACATCCAGGAGAACGCAGGCTCGATGCCATTGGAGGCGTTGTCGGCAAAGGCCAGGCTCACGGTCCCGGTCGGGGCGATCGACAGCAGGTGGCTGTTGCGAATGCCATGGGCACGGATCGCCTGCTGCAACTCCGCCGGCAGACGGCTGGCAAACGTGCCCGCCCCCAGATAGCCCTCGACCTCGAACTTCGGAAACGTACCCTTCTCGCGCGCCAGCGCCACCGAGGCGGCGTACGCCGCATCCCGCATGCGTGCCGCGATGCGCGCGGCCATCTCCCGGCCGTCGGGCGCGTCGTAGCGCAGGCACAGCATGGCCAGCGCGTTGCCCATGCCGGTGAAGCCGACACCGATGCGCCGCTTCGCCGCGGACTCTTCGCGCTGCTGCTGAAGCGGCCAGAACGTGACATCAAGCACGTTGTCAAGCGCCCGCACCTGCAGCGCGACGGAACGCTCGAAGGACTCAAAATCGAACGCGGGCACGCCATCGAACCCGAACGGGTGGCGCACGAAGCGCGTCAGGATGATCGGACCCAGGTCGCAGCAGCCGTACGGGGGCAACGGCTGCTCACCGCAGGGATTGGTCGCGGCAATCGCCTCGCAATACCGAAGATTGTTGTCCAGGTTGATGTGGTCCAGAAACAGGATGCCTGGCTCGGCAAAGTCGTAGGCCGACTTCATCACCGTATCCCACAATTCCCGCGCGGCCACCGTCTGGTAGACCCAAAGGCCGTCCGCACGCTGGAAGGCGCCCTGCGCGATCAGGCTGGCGCTGGGGCGCGCACGGTGCACCAGTTCCCAGGGCTGGTCGTCCCCAAGCGCCTGCATGAACGTATCGGGCACCCCCACCGACACGTTGAAGTTGTTCCAGCGCCCCGGCGTGCGCTTGGCGGTGATGAAATCCATCACGTCCGGGTGGTCGATGCGCAGCACGCCCATCTGCGCGCCGCGCCGTGCCCCGGCGCTCTCCACCGTGGAGCAGGATTGGTCGAACACGTTGATGTAGCTGCACGGCCCGGACGCCACGGACGCGGTGGCCTTGACCTCGGCGCCACGCGGGCGAATGCGCGAGAAGTCATAGCCCACGCCGCCGCCGCGGCGCATGGTTTCAGCCGCCTCGCGCAGGGCTTCATAGATGCCCGGATAGCCCCCGTCGTCCACGCCCTGGATGCAGTCGCCCACAGGCTGCACGAAGCAGTTGATCAAGGTGGCCTGGATGTCGGTGCCTGCCGCGCTCATGATGCGACCGGCGCCGATGGCGCCGGCATGCAGGTTGTCCAGGAACAGGGCCTCGTATTTCGCCCGATCGGCTTCAGCCTCCACCGAGGCCAGCGCACGGGCAACGCGCCGGTAAACGTCCTCAAAGCCGCTTTCACCGGCCTTGAGGTACTTTTCCTTCAGCACGTCGTGGCTGATGGGCTGGGTCGCGGTGGCGTCCTGGGGACGGCCAAAGCTGTCGCGTTTCATGAGAAGTGCTCCAAAAATGCAGGTGCCCGGCGCTGGCCACCCTGCCAGCGGGCACCGTCGAAATCCAGTGATTCGGTACCCGGGGCGCTTGCGCCAGGTGGTCGGCCCGAAAACCGACAGCATAGTCCTTTGATGAAGCCCCCGGACATTTGCGACGCGATCTTCTCCATTCTTTGACCTGCGACAAATTTGTCGGCTCGGAGGCTGCCAGTCTTGCAAGACCGCGGCCGCCGGCGCCCCGGTTCACAGATCCAGGATCTGCCCATCATGCTCGACATAGGCTTGGTAGGGACCGGTTCCACTGTTGGACGCCTGCGAGGCCGGCACGAAATCACCGCGCTGCGCATCGAACACATGGATCTCCCCGTCCTCGATCACGTAATGCCAGCCGTGCAAGGTCAGATGCCCGCTTTCGACCTGGCGCCGCACCATCGGGTACTCCATCAGCCTTTCGAGTTGCAACACCACCGCGCGCTGCTCGCTGCGGTAGTGGGCCTCGGGACTGGACTGCACCGGCAGAATGGCCTCGTCGGCCAGCTTCAGCCAGGCCTTCAGGTTGCGGGCTTCGTCGGGCACGCCTTCGTACGCCGCGCGGATGGCGCCGCAATGGGTATGCCCACAGACAATGATGCGCTCAACCTTCAGGTTCAGCACTGCAAACTCGACCGCCGCCATGGTGCCGTGCAGGCCATGCGAGCCATCGTACGGGGGCACGAAGGCGCCCACGTTGCGCACGATGAACAACTCCCCCGGGCCAGTGCCGGTGAGCAGGTAGGGAACCAGACGGGAGTCGGAGCAGCCGATGAACAAGGTCTTGGGATGCTGCCCCTGGGCCACCAGATCCTGGAACCGCTGCTGGTGCAGCGGGAAATAGTCAGAATGGAACGATCGCAGACGCAGCAGCAGATCGTCCTTTTCGCTGGCCTTGTCAGTCATGGCACCAGAACCGCAAAGACTCCTCCAGCAGCAGCGTATTCACGTCGATCCCCTGCACCCGCGCCTCCCCGATCAGCGAACGCAGCGAGTTCTCCCGCGCCATGGCTTGCCGCTGCACCGCCAGATCGCCCGCGATGGACGCGCGAGCCTGGAGGTAGGGGATCGGTCGGCCCTTGCGCCGACCCAACACCTCGATGATGTGAAAGCCGTGTCCGGTATGGATCAACCTGGGATGCACGCCCATGCCCCACCGCGAGTGGCGCTGGTCGAACAGTTCATTGGCCAGTTCCGGCTCGCAGTCATGCGGACCGATCCATCCCATATCCCCGCCGATCGCCCGCGTAGGACAGGCCGACAGCTCGGCCGCCAGCTCGACAAACCGCTGGGGCGCGACACCGGGGCGCGACAACTCGACCAGTGCACGCTCCGCCTGGACCAGCAAGGCGTGAACATTGACCTCGGGCGCCACCGCAAACAGGATGTGCCGCACATGCAAAGCCTGACCTTGCAGGTAGGCGTGGCTGTTGGCCGCGTAATAGGTCTGGCATTCTTCCTCGGACGCAGGCGGGAGCGGCGCTGGCGGGTCCAGCATCGCAAGCATCACGCGCCGCGCGGCGTCGTCAACCGGTGGCGCAACCGTTCCCGGTGCGTCGGGCAACAGGCCGGCGGCCACCGCCCGCTGACGCAGAATCTCGCCCACCACCCGAGTGGACAGACTAACCGGATCGGCGTAAAGATCCGCATCGGGCAGAAGCACATCATTGACGGTAACTGCGGGGAGTGAAACGGTTGCCGCCGCGCACTGGCAAGCGCCGCTACCACACCCCGTGACCACCGTCGACTGACGCTTCATTCGACCTTCCCCACGTCCTGCCTGTCACAACAACCGGAATTCAACTGAAAAGCCCGCCGCCCGTGCGCCTGAGCACTCACTGGACCAGGGGCGTCTCGGCGGCCTCGATATCGACCCCTTCGATGTGGGCCTGTCCCGCCAGCACGCGCAGATACTGGCGCAACGCGGTCACGTAGGCCGTCTGGCGCAGCGCCATGGCCACGGCGCCTTGCACCGCCTCAAAAGGCTGCTCCACACCGGGATCGCGCTCCAGGACTTCGACCACGTGCAGGCCAAAGCGGCTGTGCACCAGGCGCGGCAGCACGCCCACCTCCGCATGGCCGAACAACTCGCGGGCGAACTCCGGTGCGCACGCGCCGGACGTCAGCCAGCCCAGGTCTCCGCCGGCTGATCCGCTCGGGCAGTTGGACAGGCTGGCCGCCGCTTTGGCAAATGCGTCTTCGGCGGCCTTGGGGTCATGACAGCGCACGTCCAGCAAGGTGGCCTCGGCGCGCTGGCGCAGGGCGCTCACATCCACGCCCTGCGTGACCGCGAACAGGATGTGGCGTGCCCGTACCCGCTCGCCGGAGCTGTAGAAGGACCGATGAGCAGCATGGTGCCGCCGGCAGGCTTCTTCCGAAGGTTCCGGCACCACCACGCACTTTTCCAGCAGCGCCTCGATCGCCTCGCTGGCCGCTTCGCTCAGGACGCCGTCATCCGGTGGCGCATCGGTGCCATCCAGCAGGCTTTCGGCGATGGCCGCCTGTCGCAACAGCTCCGAGCAGGCGCGCTGGCGGAGTTCCTCGGCATTCAAAGGGCCATCGGCTCCTTGCAGGGCCACGCCGTTGACGCAGGCGAATCCGGTCGGTGTGATCATCGTATCGGCCATGTTGACTCCTCAGACGCCCGCGCCGGAGCGGGGTTGGTTGTGTCCTGCCGGGACATTCAGGCGCCGTGCGCGCACCACCTGGTGCGGGCGCACCAGATAAGCCGCCGTGCCAAAGCCGCTCCACACATGCACCAGCCGGGTGAACGGGAAGATCAGGAAAATGCTCATGCCCAGGAACATGTGCGCCTTGAAGATCCAGCCGGCTTCCGCCAGCAGCTCAGGCGCACCGGCACGGAAGGTCACGATCCGCTGCGACCATTCGGCCAGCTTCATCATCATGCTGCCGTCGAGGTGCTGGGCAGACAGCGGCAAGGTGGCCAGCCCGAGCGCTAATTGCAGCCACAGCAGGACGAGCAGCACGATATCGCTGGTGCGCGAGTTGATCCGGATACGGGGATCGCTCAATCGCCGGTGCAGCAGCAGGCTGACGCCGATGAAGCCCAGCACGCCGGCCACCCCACCCGCCACCATCGCCCCGAGCTGCTTGGTTCCAGCGCTGACGAAGTGCTCGTACACGAAGTGGGGCGTCAACATGCCGACAAAGTGACCAAAGAACAGGAACAGAACGCCAATGTGAAACAGGTTGCTGCCCCAGCGCAGCTGCCCGGCCCGCAGCAACTGCGAGGAGTCGCTCTTCCAGGTGTACTGATCGCGATCAAAACGGATCAGGCTGCCCAGCAGAAAGACCGTGAGGCAGATATAGGGGTAGTAGCCGAAAAGGAAATTGTCGAGTGCGTTCATGGTGATACTCCTTGCTGTACCGCGTACTTGCCCCCGGCAAGCGCCTTTTCTGTTTTCACGAAATGAATGGGTTGGGCCTGCCCCGGTTTGGTCTGCCCTTTGGACGAACAGCCGTCAAAGGCCACCGGCTCCTCCCAGGCGATGTCCAGTTCCTCGTCCGGAACCGTCCGGACCGCCTGCGCGCGCTCGCCGCTGAGTTCCAGCAGCGCACCGAGCACGCTCGCATAGGGACTTTGGCGTTGCTGCAGCGCACTGAAGATGACACTGAAGATGTGCGCCATTTCGCCAAGGAAGGCGCGTGCCTGCTTCGGCGGCTGTGTCGAAACAAATTCCAGCACCACCGGCAGGTAGTCGGGCATCTCGCCGGGGGCCAGGAAGAGGCCCGCCTTCTCGTAGGTCTGCGCCAGGTCGATCATGGCCGGCCCTCGGTCGCGCGAATCGCCATGGACATGCTCGAACAGGTGCAGCGACGTGGCGCGGCCTCGATCAAAGATCTGCACATACTCCGCCTCGTTCTCGATCACGTTGCCGCGCTCCAGCACCGTCATCAAGCTCTCAAGTTCGGCGATCCGTTTCGGCAGGACCGCGCCCTCGTCATGCAGTGCCTGGCGAAGGTCCGGCACATGCGCGCGCAACTCGGCGTCCGGGTAGGACAGCAGCCGGGCCAGGACCCGCAGGCTCAGGGATGCATTGGGGAGTGCCATGGCTCAGACCTCCGCCTTGATCGGGATGGTGCGCCTTTTCGCCCCTCCGAACAGGCTCGCCTCGCTGGCGCCATCCGAGCACCCGTTGCCGAACGAAAAGCCGCAGCCCCCGCGCAGGTCGAAGGTGTTCTCGGCGTACTCGCGGTGCGTGCTGGGGATCACGAAGCGGTCCTCGTAGTTGGCAATCGCCATCACGTGGTACATCTCCTCCACATCCGCCTGCTTCATCTGGACCTGGTCCAGCGCCGCGGTGTTGATGCGGCCATCCACATGCTTTTCGCGCTGGTAAGCGCGCATCGCCAGCATGCGTTCCAGCGCGCGCTCCACCGGCTGGGTATCGCCGGCTGTCAGCAGGTTGGCCAGGTATTTCACGGGGATGCGCAGCGACTTGACGTCGGGAATCTCGCCGTTGATGCCCATCTGGCCGGCGTTGGCGGCGGCGCTGATCGGTGACAGCGGCGGCACGTACCAGACCATGGGCAGCGTGCGGTACTCGGGGTGCAACGGCAGCGCCACCTTCCAGTCCACGGCCATCTTGTAGACCGGGCTCTTGCGCGCGGCCTCCATCCACTTGTCGGGGATGCCGTCAATGCGGGCCTGCTCGATGACCTTGGGGTCGTTCGGATCCAGAAAGATGTCCAGCTGTGCCTGATAGAGGTCGCGGTCACGCTCGACGCTGGCGGCTTCCTGGATGCGATCGGCGTCGTACAACAGCACGCCGAGGTAGCGGATCCGGCCCACGCAGGTCTCGCTGCACACGGTCGGCTGGCCGGCTTCGATCCGCGGGTAGCAGAAGATGCACTTCTCGGCCTTGCCCGACTTCCAGTTGTAATAGATCTTCTTGTACGGGCAACCCGACACGCACATGCGCCAGCCCCGGCATTTGTCCTGGTCGATCAGCACGATGCCATCCTCCTCGCGCTTGTAGATCGAGCCCGAAGGACACGACGCCACGCAGGCCGGGTTCAGGCAGTGCTCGCACAGCCGCGGCAGGTACATCATGAAGGTGTTCTCGAACTGCCCGTAGATGTCCTTCTGGACATCGTCGAAGTTCTTGTCCTTGCTGCGCTTGGAGAACTCGCCGCCCAGGATTTCCTCCCAGTTGGGGCCCCACTCGATCTTCTCCATGCGCTGGCCGGTGATCAGGCTGCGCGGACGCGCGGTGGGTGCGGCCTTTGACTCCGGTGCGGACTGCAGGTGGTCGTAGTCAAAGGTGAACGGCTCGTAGTAGTCGTCGATCTGCGGCATGTTCGGATTGGCGAAGATGCGCATAAGCAGCTTCCACTTCGCCCCCTGGCGCGGTTCGATCTTGCCGCTGGCCTTGCGGACCCATCCGCCATTCCACTTGTCCTGGTTCTCCCATTCCTTGGGATAACCGATGCCGGGTTTGGTCTCGACGTTGTTGAACCAGGCGTACTCCATGCCGGGACGACTGGTCCAGACGTTCTTGCAGGTCACCGAGCAGGTGTGGCAGCCGATGCATTTGTCCAGGTTCAGGACCATGCCGATTTGTGCGCGAATTTTCATGTTCTTCTCCTTAGGCGTGGGTGACTGCGGATGTTGCGGATGAGCCTTCGTCATCCATCCAGTCGACCTTGGCCATCTTGCGCACCACCACGAACTCGTCGCGGTTGGTGCCGATGGTTCCGTAGTAGTTGAAGCCGTAGCTGAACTGCGCGTAGCCGCCGATCATGTGCGTGGGCTTGAGCACGATGCGTGTCACCGAGTTGTGAATGCCACCACGCACGCCCGTGATTTCCGAGCCGGGGGTGTTGATGATCTTCTCCTGCGAGTGGTACATCAGTGTCATGCCCGGGTTGACGCGCTGGCTGACCACCGCACGGGCCGCAATCGCCCCGTTGATGTTGAAGACTTCGATCCAGTCGTTGTCCACAATGCCGGCGGCTTTGGCGTCGGTCTCGCTGAGCCAGACCACGCTGCCGCC
>JAKOZI010000059.1 GCA_029780075.1 Pseudomonadota bacterium | reverse complement strand
ACCGTTCAGCGCAGGACCTCATCGACATGTTGCTGGCCGAGTGCGCTGCCGCGAACGTCAGCCACTGGCAGCCCTGCACACTGCATTCTGTAAGGTTTTTGGACTCCAGCCCCCATGGAATAAGCGCAAGCAGCTATGAAATTGATAGTGATCGCGGGGTCTTGCGATGTGCAGCCCTGGTGGTCGCGACGGGGGGGCTTTACGGATGCACAGGCCCGTGCGGCCAAGACGGGCCAGCCAGTGGAGCAGGCGCGGGCCGCATTGCGCGCGAGCGTGAAAAACAGTGTGGCCGACCAGACGCAGACCGAGAACTTTCAGCGCTGGTTCAAAAACTCCAAGGTGGTGGATGCCGAGGGTAAGCCGCTGGTGGTGTATCACGGGACGCGCCGCCCATTCAACGAATTCAGTCCGTCAAGGCCAAGGGGTGCGCCCGGCAACCCGGAGGGCGTCTATTTCACTGCCGACAAGGGGGTAGCGGAGGAGTACGCGCAGGACGCTGATGGCGCATGGGATGAGAAGTCGCGTATTGTTTCTGCCTATATCAAGATCGAGAATGACGCTGATGGCAAGATCATCGACTCTGCATACCGAGGCCGGGAATACGTCGTATTTAAGCCGGAAAACATCAAGTCCGCCACCGGCAACCGAGGCACCTTCGACCCCGCCGACCCGGACATCCGCCGCAGCGCCGACGGCGCCATCCAAGGCTTCTTTGACCCGCAGACCGGCCAGTCTTTCCTGATTGCCGACAACCTGACCGCCGAAGCTGCGCCAGGCGTGCTGATGCACGAAGTCGGCATTCACATGGCGGCGGACGGCAGCATGAAGGCGCTGTTCAACCGCGCCGCGATGATGCTCAAGCTGCAAAGGGGCAACCCTTTCATCAAGGCGGTGCAGGCTCGCATGGATGCAGCCGGAGAAACCAGCGGTGAAGAAGCCGCCGCCTACAACGGATAGGAAATTCAACCGCATGAGGCCAAGTATGGCACGAGTTTTTGGCCTCGAAACACGTTCGGTCAAGGCAGGTTGAGCGCTCGCTTACCTCTAAATGGCGAAACCTTGGGATGCAAGATGCATTTGGGGCCGGCGCGCACGCAGCTACTCGCCGCAGCGATTGATACCGCCGCTTCACTGGGTCACCAATTGACGCGCTGGTCTACCTCGTAATCGGGTGCGGGTTGCGCTGCCAAATCCCAATCCGGCTCGCCTTGCACCCCGTCATCCACCGGCGCATCACACTCAACCCACAGCGGTGGCCCGCGTGCTGGCGCGATGTGTGGGGGTTCGGACTCTACCCCGATGTGTTCGAGTATTTGCCGGATATCGACACTGTGGGTGATGAACGCAATCAGGCGCATCTGCCCACCGCACATGGGGCACAGCAGCGGGAAGACTTCGTAGATTCTGGCAATCAGCACCGCCCACAGGTAGTGCGCTGGGCGCTTGATCGGTGCTCCAGGTTCTGGTGTAGAAGGTGTGGGAGGTGGGGCCGCTTTGCCAGGTGCCGCCACCCCAGGTACGCCCACGCCCGCGCCAGGTTGTGCAGTCTCCACCGTGGCTGGTTGCACCGCAGCAGGCTGGGCCAGCACGGTAACCGCTGCCCTCAGCGGCGAGTTGGGTGCCAGCACGCCAAAGTAGCGGTGCCGGTGGGTACGTGGTGGGGGTACCAGCGCGGCAATGCGCTCAATCAGCTCCAGCGGTGTGAGGTGTAGCTCATCGGCCTTGGCACCGCGCTTGTCGCTGGCAGGCTCACTGCGCTGCTTGGCACAGCGGTACACCAGTTTGCTTCCCTCTTTGCGCAGTCGCTCCATGGAAAACGGTGGACGCGCGCAATAGCGCAGCAGCCGCTCCAGCGCAGCGCGGTCGTGGGCTTCGATGCACACCCCCGCATCCACCGAGAAGCCGCTGTGTTTGTAGCCCAGCATGTCTTTGGCGTCACAGTTCTCCAGCAGGCCCCGAGCAACGAAGGCGCGCAGGATGCGTTTTTGCAGTGTGGTCTGCACTGGGGTCTCCTCGTTTTCAGTGCAATAAGTGACGGTACGAAAAGCTAGCACTGGCGCGGAGGTGGTGTTGGTAGATCGTTGATTTCATTGACTTTCCTGTTCACTTTCAAATCTGCGATTCGTGGCGTCAAACCGTGGTCGGTTTCATCCATTGGTGCCAGTTATCGATGCATTTGGCCGCGAAGGCAGGATTTGGTCAGC
>JAKOZI010000056.1 GCA_029780075.1 Pseudomonadota bacterium | reverse complement strand
CACGAGGTATGTAACATCGCAAGTGTCCTCATTTCGAGGACAGTCTATGGCCTTTGCGCGCTGCTGTTGCCCAACCATCGTATGGCCTGCTGTGCGATTTCAGGACGGGAGTCCTGATCATGCGCAGCAAAGAACGCACCGATATATACACGCGCGTCACCAATGAGATCGTTGCCGCCATCGAGGCAGGGGCGGGTTCGTGGACAATGCCGTGGCATCACGATGGATCAGCGACCTCGCGCCCCGTCAACGCCGGTACCGGCAAGGCTTACCGGGGATCCAATATTCTCAGCTTGTGGATCGCGGCGCAGGCTGCAGGCTACAGTTCCGGACGCTGGGCCAGCTATCGTCAGTGGCAAGCGCTGGGAGCCCAGGTTCGCAAGGGCGAGCAGGCCACCACGATTGTCTTCTGGAAGGTCAACGATCGCGGCGAGGATGCCGATGATCGCGATTCCGAGCAGGAGGGGCGTGGCCGCGCTCGCATGTTTGCGCGGGGGTACAGCGTTTTCAACGAGGCGCAGGTCGAGGGATATGCTCCACCAACCATCGATCTCCTGTCCGACGATGCGCGGATGCGGAACGCCGATACTTTTTGGGGCAACCTTGGCATTGAGTGCCGGCATGGCGGCAACGAGGCGTACTATATTCCTTCGGAAGATCGCGTGCAAATGCCACCCTTCGCACAGTTCAGGGAGCCTGCCGCTTATTATGGCACGCTTTTCCATGAAGGCCTGCATGCCACAGGAGCGGCGTCTCGCTGCGACCGTGATCTATCCGGCAGGTTCGGATCGGACAGATATGCAGCGGAGGAGGCCATCGCAGATCTGGGAGCCGCCTTGGTCATGGCCGATCTCGGTATCGCACACCATCCGCGACCGGACCATGCGGCGTACATCGCGTCCTGGTTACGTGTGCTCAAGGCCGATGCTCGCGCGATTTTCACGCTGGCGAGCAAAGCCCAGGCGGCAGCTGACTGGATGCATACGCAGCAGCCGGAACAACTCAGCGTGGCTGCATGATGGCACCTGCGGTGGGTGTCTCAGGCATTCGCCGCAGGAGCGCCGTGAGCCGATCCTCTGCGCTTCGGGCGCGGTGCAACAGCGTCAGGTTCTCGCTGGCGAGTTCGCGCCGCTCCTCGGCGTGACGCCAGGCATCGGCCCTGAGGTGCGTCAGCTCGGTCTCGAGCGTGGCGATGCGCGCTGCCAGGTCGCGTGCGGGCGTGCCTGGTCCTGCCGCAGCTTCGATCTCGTCGAGGATGTCCCGGTGGCTCGTATAGAGCGGATTGCGACTGCGTCCCGCTTCGCGCGCGACCGAAGTCGGCGTGATCTTCACCACGTGTCCCGCATGGTCGGCGTGGCGCCCTTCGCCGCGCACCAGCCTCGCCAGCGCCGCCCGGTAGCTCCTTGCCGCGGATTGCCCGCGCTGACCCTGATCATCCTTGCCCATCGTCATCTCCGATTTGCGCGAGCACCCGTTCGCATTGCCCTATCGCCTCATTGAGCACGGCCGCCGTCATGTGATTGGCTGTGGCCAGAAGTGCCGCGTTCCGTGTCTGGCGATCCCGCCAATAGTCCCTGTGTTTCGCCTCGATCACCATGTTGGCGCATGAGAGGCAGACCGCCGGCGCTCGTCCGGCCTCATTCGGTTGCAGTTCGCCGCCGCAGCGGGATGTCTCCTGCTGGAACACGCACCAGCCATAGTCGCAGGCATGGATGCGAAGATCCGTCTCCTTGAGGATGAACGCAACATAGTCTCGACGTACCTGCTCGCCCGCGCGGCCGCGGAACCGGGCGTTTCCGGCGACGATACGTTCGCCCATCTTGCCGCCGAGCCGTTTGGCAGCGAGCAGGCGATCGAGGGCGGCTGCGGTTTCGGCGCGGGCTTCGTGGTCGATGAGGCCATGCAGGTCGAAGTCGCTGCCGACGTAGCCCCGCGCGGTCATGGCAACGGAGGCATGCTTGAAGTGCTCGGCCAGGCCCAGAAGCTGGGTACGGTCGCGCCTGGCAATAAACCGGGCAAAGGTCTTGCGGAACTGGTGCGTGCTGAACCTCCAGGGTTTCCCATCATGATCGGGGATGCCGACATGCCGCGCAAAGTCATTGATGCGCCAGGCGATATGCATGTGCGTCACCGGCACGATTTGGCCATACTGCGTGTTCTTCACCAGGAACAGATCGTCGCGGCCCGAGGCTTCGCGCAGCGGCGCGCTCAGCCGCTCGAGCAGCTCCACCGCGCGCACGACCGGTGCCGGGGCAACCCAGCGCTCCCTACGGCCATCGAGATCGTCGACAGTCTTGAACAGCCGGGACACGACATATGCCTGATTAACGCCGGTTTCGCCGATCGGGTGATGCTCGATTGCCCCCGCTTTCATTGACAGGATTTCGCTGGACCGCATCCCGACGAAGCCCGCGATCAAGATATAGCACGCCTCGACGAGGTGGACGGCGGCGTGCCGAACTGCATAGGCGCCATCGAGCCGCTCGCCCGATGGTCCGGCCAGCGATGCGAGCCTCAGCGCCGCTCTAACATGATCAGATGCCTGGCGCTTGCCGCGCCGCAGACCCTGCGCTCGCGCTTCGCGGCGGATCGTTTCGGCTGCGACGATCGTATCGCCATGCCCCTCGACCCACCGCAGGGCTTCGCTCAGGATTGCAACGGCCACGTCTTCGGGGATGAACGGTATGACGCCCTTGGTCGCCCTGGTGTGGCCGGCGGCCTCATAGGTCGTTTCCAGCGGCAGCGGATCGACCAGTGGCGCATCGTTCAGTTTTTCCCGCTGACGATAAAGGTCTTTGACTACGAGCAGATAGTTCGTGATTGTGGCAGTTGAGATATTGCCTTTGCCTCCGCCGGCGCGTGCAGGACGACTGCGCAACCATTTGCAGAGTTGTTCGACCGAAGCTGGATCGATCCCGGCAAAGCGCGAGTGTCCTTCGCATGCCATCCATTCCAGCAGCGCGCGCAGCAACATTGCTTTGTGATGGATCGACGCCGGAGACGAGCGTTTGCGCCCTGATGGAGGATGATAGTGCATCGACCAGAGGAAGTGCTTGGCGGCGCGGACAAGCTGAACATGATCACTGTTCCCGATGCGCGTGTGCTCCGGCATGGCGAACGACCAACTGAACCGCTTCTGATCCGCGCGGCGACCCGCAGTGCGGATATCGAGCCGCCATTCATCGTCGCCGAACCGGCTCCACGGGGAAAGCCGCGCATCCTCCCAGGATGGCGACGACTGCGTGAGTGGGTGGGGGTGCTGGTTCATTCGACTGGCGGCAGCTGTGGCAGTGACATCCTCGAAACTGCTTCGAGCATCGCCTCGCAGAACCGGGGCAGGATATCGCGCTCGAGGATTTCCAGCTTGGGTGCATAAAGCAGCCGCCAGCGTTCGGGAGCCATGGCGGCACGCCCATCTGTAAGTGCGGCCCGCGTCGCCAGCAGGCGAACCAGCACGTCCTCGTTGAGCGGGATCACGGCATTGGGGCAGGTGAAGCATCCGAGCCAGGCCGTACACAGCTCGCCCTTGCGCTGTCCTTCGGCAACGCCGGCAAGGGGATCGCTACAGATAAATCCGGCTGCGGTCGCGTGGCGCAGATCGGGAAGCACCTCCGTCCCGGGCGGGGATTCGACATCGCCCCGGACCATTTCCACAAACCGGGCTTGCAACCTGCCGATTGCCAGCGCTTGCGCCTTTCGGACGCGGGGCCGGTCCACATAGCGCTGTGTCGTGTCTGGAGTAGCATGGTTGGCCAGCACTTGCGTCTTCAGGATGTCATGCCCGAGCCGCTCGTGCGCTAGTGTGAGCCCCGATGCGCGCAGCGCCGCCAGCGTCAGTTTGAGCGGCTTGCCATCGTCGCGCAGCAGGCCATGGCGCTCCACAAACCGCCGGGTAAGTTTCGTGGCCAGATAGCCGGGGATCACACCGACTCTGCGAGACCCGTGTATTATCCCGGTGAGGAAGAGATAATTCTGGTCGCGGCGTGGCGTATGCGACACCAGCCTTTCGGTCATAGCCAGAACCTGATCGATCAGCACGGGCACCGAGGAGCTTTTGTCGCGCAGGAAGCTGCGGCGCTGTTCACGTCCCGCGCGCCCCTTGCGCCAACTGACCAGAACCCGGCCTTCGAGCAGCAGATGCTCGCTCAGGCAGTCGCGCTGCATCAGCCTGAGCGCCTCGGCATTTGCAAAGGTTTGCGCGCCGATGGCGACCATATAGGCAACGATCGTATCCGGCAGCGCAAACAGCCGCCCCGCGATTTCGCCCATGCCACCGTGGCGGATCATGGCGAAGTGGAGATGCCAGAGGCCCGCCCCCTTTCTCAACATGTTGCCGACTTTGGGTGGCACGCCGCCGAACCGACCGTCGATCACCGCGAGCATGACCCCGATATCGTCGAGATCGAGCTTGGCGAGGTCGGGTTCGGAGACAATGGCCTTGCGATCGACCCGAGCCAGCGCAGCGCGGCCTTCCTCGAACAGTGCCCAGGCTGTTTCGATGTCCCGATGGGCCGCCGTGAGCACGCGTTCCATTTCATCGCGGCTCAGTGCCTCACGCTGGCGCGCTTCCGCATTCTTGCGGGGGAACGGATTGAACGGGATTTCGAGTTCGGGGTGAACCAGGTCGGGCCGGTTGCGCTTGAGCCAGGCCATGTGCTGCTTGATGATCGACCAGACAGTATACCGTGACCCCTTGCTCCAGGGCCTGGTGCCGAGCCAAACGATAAACGCATTGAGACTGCCGCTATCGACGTCGCGCGTGGCTAAGATGGCGGAATCGTATTCGGCAAGGAACGCAAACCAGAACTTCAGGGTACGGAACGCTGAGCCTCTGTTGGCCGGTTGTTTGGCAGCATAGTGATGCCGGAACGCGAGCGCCCACTCGGCAGCCATCGTCGGCCGATCGAAGATCGAGAAGTCGAACGCGCATTCGAGCTGGCCGTCGGCATCTACGACATTGACCAGCAATGCGCCCGGATTGCCGATCAGCGGCTTCGGCGATGGCTCGACCCGGTAGTCCTTTTGCCGACGCGGCATTACAGCAGCGCCGCATAGAGATCGTCGACCGAGGCCTCGATTGCCGAGAGGTCGGTTTCGACAACGCGCAGGTATACCGCGGTGGTTGCCAGATCGGCGTGGCCGAGCAGCACCTGCAACGCGAGCAAGGGATTGAGTTCGGGATTGGCCCGGGCTTCGCGTTGCAGGAACCGCAGCATGGCGGCGGCGAAGGTATGTCGCAGCGCATGGAACGTCGCCGTCACACCCGCTGCCTCGGCGGCAGCCGTGAACATCGCGCCAACCCTGCGCGGTTTCATGGGCTGCCCCCGACAAGTCAGGAACAGAGCCTCGGGATCGCGATCTGCCCATTTTGTCGCCGCACGACGGACGAGGACCGCCCGCTCTTCCCGCACATAGGCACGGGTACGATCGACCAGCGGGGCCGGTGGATATATTATTCGCGACCGCCCACCCTTGGTTTCGTCGATTTGCACCGGCACCATCGATTCACTGCCGGCCCCTTCCAGATGACGCACGGTCAGGCCCGCCACTTCCATCCGACGGATTCCCGTAGTCACTGCCCATTCAACGATCAGCCTGTCGCGTGCCGGCATTGCGGCCATGATGCGCCGGATCGCTTCCGGCGCGAGCGGGCGCGGCAACATCGGCATATGCCGCACGGTAAGCTCGTTGGCCCGGATTCGACTGCCGGTGGCATCGACATGGGCCAGGAACGCCTGCGGGCGACTGCGAGACAGCGCGATTTCCTGGCTTGCGAACGGGACCCGCTTCGTCAGTCCGGTCGCCACGCTCCAGCGGTAGAAACGCCCTATGGTCCTGAGCCGCCCGTTGATTGTACTGCGTGCCAGCGGTCTGCCGCTGTCGCCACGGGGCCGGAGCATCTGATCGCGATAGGCGGCCAGTTCGCCAGGACCGACCTCGTCCCAGGCCCAGCCATTGGCCTCTAGCGTCTGCCACCAGTCGTAGAGAGCTTCAGCGTAGGTTCGCCAGGTCTGCGGGCTGCGGGTCCTGCCGCGCACCAAAGCAACGTGCATCAGCCATGCGCAGGCCGGTTCGACGAGCCGCATCCGGGCGTCGAGCAGCATCGGGACATTCTCCACCGATGATCCGTCGGGCCGGAATGCAGGCGTCGAGAACAACAGCTGCGCCATACCCACTCCCAAGATTGCAACCGGACAGG
>JAKOZI010000043.1 GCA_029780075.1 Pseudomonadota bacterium | reverse complement strand
ATCAGGTCGGCCCTTTCGATGGTCGACAGGCGGTGGGCGATGACCAGCGTCGTCCGCCCGGTCATCACGCGGTCGAGCGCACTCTGGATGTGACGTTCCGACTCGGTGTCCAGCGCCGAAGTCGCCTCGTCGAGGATCAGGATCGGCGCATCCTTGAGCAGTGCCCGAGCAATCGCCAGGCGCTGCCGCTGCCCGCCGGACAACATCACGCCGTTCTCGCCGATCAGCGTATCGAAGCCGGCATCCAGACGGTCGATGAACTCGCGGGCAAAGGCCGCCTCGGCGGCCGCCTCGATCGCCGCCCGCGGCGCCGACGCCAGTTCGCCGTAGGCAATGTTGCCGGCTACCGTGTCGTTGAACAGCACCACCTGCTGGGTCACCAGCGCGATGTGCCTGCGCAGGTTGCGCAGCGTGTAGTCCTCGACATCGACGCCGTCGATCAGGATGTGGCCGGAATCGTGGTTGTAGAAGCGGGCGATCAGGCTCGCCAGCGTGGACTTGCCGCTCCCCGAACGCCCGACGAGGGCCACCATCTGTCCGGGTTCGACCGAAAAACTGACCTTGTCGAGCACGCGCTGTGTACTGCCGGGATAGGCGAACGAGAGATCGCTGACTTGCAGTCGACCCTCGACCCGCTCCCTTTCGACGGTCCCCAGATCGGGTTCGGGCGCCTCGTCGAGTTGGGCGAAGATGCTCTCGGCGCCCGCCAGCCCCTTCTGGATGGTGCCGCTGACTTCGGAAATCTGCCGGATCGGCTTCGGCAACATGCCGGCGGCGGTGATGTAGGCAACGAGGTCGCCGGCCGAGGCGTCGCCGCGCAGCAACAACACCAGCACCAGCAGCGCGGCCATGGTGCTGAAGGTGACGAACTGCAGCGCCGGCGTGTAACTGGCGGCGGTCCTGACCATGCGCAACTGCTTGGCGGTATTGTCGGCGCTGGCCGCGCGAAAGCGCGCCGACTCGTAGTCCTCGCCGCCGAAACTGCGCACCACGCGGTAACCCTGGATGGTTTCCGACGCGACATGCGTCAGGTCGCCCATGGCCACCTGGATCTTCCGGCTCTGCTTGCGGAATTTCCGGCTGGCGCTGGCCACCATCAGGGCGATGATCGGCAGGATGGCGACCATCACCAGCGTCAGTCGCCAGTTCATCCACAGCAGATAGCCGAACAGGAAGACGATGGTCATGCCTTCGCGAATCACCACCTTGATCGCCTCGGTAGCGGCGCCGGTGACCATCGTCACGTCGTAGGTGATGCGCGAGATCAGGTGCCCGGAGTTCTGCTGGTCGAAGTAGTGGTTCGGCAGCCGCAGCAGGCTGTCGAAAAGACCGCGCCGCAAGTCGTCGATCAGGCCGAGCGAAACCCGCGCCAGATAGTAGTTGCCGAGGAACGAGCCGAGGCCCTGCCAGCTCACGACGACCACCAGCAGCACCGGCAGGGCGTGGATCAGGTCCATCTCGCCGAGCAGGGGCAGTGCGTACGGAATCTTGCCGCCGGCCGTGTTCAGGCCATCGATGAAGTACTTGAGAATCCCGGCCAGCATCGGTTGCGACGAGGCGAACATCAGGTAGCCGAGCAGGCTGACGCCGAACAGCCCGAGGAAGGGCCGCAGGTAGCCGAGCAAGCGAAAATAGATGCGCAACGAGGAAGGCGGGGGCTGGCTGGCGGAGGACATGGGAGACGGCGGCCTGCGGGGAACTGCGAGGCCGGAGTGTAACACTGTAACCTGCCGTCCCGATCGCTCCACCGGCGCCGCAGACCGACCCTGCCGCACCGGCCGCCGACATCTCGCCTGAGCGTATTGCCAGGTTCACCCGTGTCGATGGCCGGCGGCATCGACCGGTTGCGGCTTCAGTCGAGTTCGGCCGGCGCGCCCTCGAAGATCGCCGCGACCTGCGCCGCCGATACCGCCGGTGACGGCGCCGAACTCCCGAGCCGGGTCCGGAATTCCCCGGCGACTCCGAAAGCCGCCAGCAGCGCCCGGCCCTCCTGATCCTCGGGCTCGATGCGCAGCGCGCAATCGCCGCCCTCGACCACCATCATCACTTTCATTTCGACCTCCATGTTCGCCCGGCTCTCACGGCGGACAGACGGGCCTGCTCACCCAGCGGCTTGACAGTCGCCCTGGCGCCCGCTGCTCACGTCAAGGACTGAAAGGTCAAAGGGCCAAGGCGCAATCGTGACCTCTGGTGGAAGTATCGCCAATCACGCACCGACAGCGGAAGGAACTAGTTCACACCGGCCGCGGCAGCGTACGCCGGCAGCCGTACTACCGGCGCTAGTCGTCAGTCTTCGGGCTTGATGCTGTGGTCGACCGGCGGCTCCGGTTCGAGCTCGGCAGGCGCGTTTTCCTGGTAGAACAGTTCCTCGGCCGGGCCCTTGCCGCTGTTGCCCGGAGAGGCGACGGCGACGACGCCCTCGGGAGCCGGCAGGAACGACTCGGGAACGTCCTTGAGGACCTTGGCCATGTAGCTGATCCAGGTCGGCAGCGCGGCGGTGCCGCCGGTTTCGCCGCTGCCGAGATTGCGCGGCTGGTCGAAACCGATCCACGAACAGGCAACGACGGTTTGCTGATAGCCGCAGAACCAGGCGTCCACGTGCTCGTTGGTGGTGCCGGTCTTGCCCGCCAGATCGTGGCGCTTGAGCGTGGCCGAAGCCCGCGCCGCGGTACCGTAGATGGTCACGTCACGCAGCATGCTGTCCATCAGGTAGGCGTTGCGTGGATCGATCGCGCGCAGCGTTTCGTCGCCGGCGGTGATCGGTTCGGCGCGCGCCAGCACCTGTTTCTTGTCGTCCTGGATCTCGCGCACGACGTAGGGCCGAATGCGATAGCCGCCGTTGGCGAACACCGCGTAGGCGGTGACCATCTCCCAGGGCGTGACCGAACCGGCGCCCAGCGCCATGGTCAGGTACGGTGGGTGCTTGCTGGCCTCGAAGCCGAAACGGGTGACATAGTCCTGCACAAAGCGCACACCGCTGGCCTGCAGCAGGCGGATCGAAACCATGTTCTTCGACTTGGCGAGCGCGGTGCGCATGCGCATCGGGCCCTCGTACTTGCCGTCGTAGTTCTTCGGCTCCCACGACTGGCTGCCGGTGACCGAAGAGGGGAAGCTGATCGGTTCGTCGTTGATCACCGAGGCCGGGGTGAAGCCCTTTTCGAGCGCGCCGGAATAGATGAACGGCTTGAAGCTCGACCCCGGTTGCCGCCACGCCTGCGTCACGTGATTGAACTGGCTGCGGTTGAAGTCGAAACCGCCGACCAGCGCGCGGATCGCACCGTCGTGCGGATCGGCGGCCAGGAAAGCAGCTTCGGCCTCGGGCAGTTGCACGATCCGCCAGGTGTCCTTGTCGTCGGTCTGGACGCGAATCACCGCGCCACGCCGCAGGCGCTTGTGCGGCGGTGCCTTGTCGTCGATCATCCGGGCCGCGAACTTCAGGCCCTCGCCGCTGACGGTGACGATCTCGCCACCACGGCGATAGGCGCGAATCCGCTTGCTGTCGACATCGAGGACGATCGCCGGATGCAGATCCTCGGCATCCTGGAACTCGAGCAGCAGTTCGTCGAGCGCTTCGTCCTGCTCGGACTTGATCTCGCTGAGGTCGACATAGGCCTCGGCGCCGCGATAACCGTGCCGCCGGTCGTAATCCATGACGCCGCGGCGAACACTGTTGTAGGCGGCCTCCTGATCTTCCCTGACGATCGTCGTATACACCCGCAGGCCGCGCGTATAGACGTCGTCTGGAAAACGCTCGGCGGCAATCTGGCGGGCCATTTCAGTGACGAACTCGGCGTGCACCGGCGTGCTGTTGACCTCGCGCTTGATCACCAGCGGCTGCTGCAGGGCGACCTCCTGCTGCGCATCGGTAATGAACCCGAGTTCGTTCATCCGCCGCAGCACGTACTGCTGGCGCAGCCGCGCGCGCTTCGGGTTGATCACCGGATTGAAGGTCGACGGCGCCTTGGGCAGGCCGGCCAGCATCGCTGCTTCGGCCAGCGTCAGCTCGCCGAGCGGCTTGCCGAAATAGATCTGCGCGGCCGCGGCGAAACCGTAGGCGCGCTGTCCGAGGAAGATCTGGTTGATGTACAGCTCGAGGATCTGGTCCTTGCTCAGATTGTGCTCGATCTTGAACGACAGCAGCGCTTCGTAGAGCTTGCGGGTATAGGTCTTTTCCGACGAAAGGAAGAAGTTCTTCGCCACCTGTTGGGTAATCGTCGACGCCCCCTGCCGCTTGCCGCCGCTCACCAGGTTGGCGTACAGGGCGCGCAGGACGCCCTGCGTATCGACGCCGCCGTGCTGATAGAAGCGCTCGTCCTCGGCGGCCAGGATCGCCTGCTTCATGATCACCGGCACGTCCTGGATGCTGACCACCGCGCGCCGCTCCTCGCCAAACTCGCCGAGCAGGAAGCCATCGGCCGTATAGACGCGCAACGGCACCTTCGGCCGATAGTCGGTCAGAATTTCCAGCGACGGCAGGTTCGGGTAGGTCAGGCTGAGGACCACGGCGGCCATGGCGACAGCCATCGCCGCCAGGCCGAGGATCACGACCAGCGGATAGAGCAACCAGCGGAGGGCAGTAGGCAACAGAGCGTCCGGCAAAAAGGGCGAATGCCCGACATTATATTGGACGGCGGCCGGGAAAGGCCCGAACATCGCGCGGGCGCATCAGCGGTGCGTCCTGGACGAACTTCGCGCCCCGTTCGCGGATGAGCTTCCCCCGAAATTTCGACTTCCCAGGTTCACCAGCAGCAATGGAGCACAGCGGAATGGTTGTCCGTTCCAGCGCCATGCTTCGCCGCCGCATTGAACCGCGCTGACAGTCACGGCAGGGCTGGCAAGCCCAGCTCCTTGAGAAAGGCATTGTGTTTCTCCCTCGCCTTCTCGATGCTCTGCGTCAGAGTGATCAATTCGGCGTTAACCGCTTCCAGAACCACTTCCTCTTCCGCCCGCGCCGTGCTGATGTAGCGCGAGATGTTCAGGTTGTAGCCGTTGGCCTCGATTTCAATCATAGCCACGCGGCGGGCGTAGCGGTCTGCTTCGCGGCGAAACCGGTAGGTGGCGATGATGGCGTCGATGTGCTCCGGCAGCAGCCGGTTTTGCCGCTTGCCCTTCTCGAAATGCTCGGCGGCATTGATGAACAGCACGTCATCGGGCTTCTTGCATTTCTTCAACACCAGAATGCACACCGGAATGCCGGTGGAGAAAAACAGATTGGCGGGCAGGCCGATCACCGTGTCGATATGGCCGTCCTTCAACAGTTTGGTGCGGATACGTTCTTCCGCGCCGCCACGGAACAGCACGCCGTGCGGCAGGATGATCGCCATCACGCCCTCGGGCTTCAGGTAATGAAAGCCGTGCAGCAAGAAGGCGAAGTCGGCGGCCGACCTGGGCGCCAGGCCGTAATTCTTGAAGCGCATGTCCTCGCCCAACGCGGCGGTCGGCTCCCAGCGGTAGCTGAACGGCGGATTGGCCACCACCGCGTCGAACTTCGGCATCCGCGCCGGATTCATCTCGCGCAGCCTGTCCCAGTCGTTGGTCAGCGTGTCGCCGTGGTAGATCTCGAACTCGGAATCCTTCACCCCGTGCAGCAGCATGTTCATGCGCGCCAGGTTGTAGGTGGTGATGTTCTTTTCCTGCCCGACGATCTTGCCGATGCCGTGCGGCCCCATGCGGTGGCGCACGTTGAGCAGCAGCGAGCCCGAGCCGCAGGCGAAATCGAACACGCTTTCCAGTTGCTTCTTCTGGCCGGTGGCGGGATTCTGGCTGTCGAGCGTGACGATGCCGGACAAGATGCTGGAAATCTGCTGCGGCGTGTAGAACTCGCCCGCCTTCTTGCCCGATCCGGCGGCGAACTGGCCGATCAGGTATTCATACGCATCGCCCAATGTATCCTTGTCGGCGGAAAACAGCGCCAGGCCCTCGGCAATCGCCTTGATGATCGTGCACAGCTTGGCGTTGCGCGCCTCGTAGCCCTTGCCCAGCTTTTCCGAATTCAGATTGATCTCGGAAAACAGCCCGCCGAAGGTGCTGGCGAAGGATTCGTTCTCGATGTAGTCGAAGCCCTTCTGCAGCGTGTGCAACAATTCCCCGTCCTGCGTGCGCGCCATCTCGGCGATGCTGCCCCACAGGTAGGCGGGCTGGATCACGTAATGCGTCTTGCGGCGCATCTGCTTTTCAAACTCCGCTGTATCGTCCGCGTTCTGAGCGTACCAGACAGCCAGCGGCGCGCGGCGGTCGCCCGCGTCCAGCCTGGGGTAATCCGGCCCCAGCTCCTTTCGCGCCGCCGTCTCGTAGTTGTCCGACAGATAGCGCAGGAACAGGAAGGACAGCATGTAATCGCGGAAATCGTCGGCGTTCATCGCCCCGCGCAGTTGGTCGGCAATGCCCCACAGGGTGTTGCCCAGTTGTTTTTGGTCCTGGTCGGTCATGTCATTCTTTATCCGTAGCCGGCCATGTATCGTGTTCCTGCTCCATCAACTCAGGATTGGCATAAGAACTCAAAGCGCCGCGCAGGCTTTTCTGGTCATTCTCGCGTAACGCCGATTCGGCAATCGCTTCTTCTGCCGCCATCTGTTGCAGCATGATTTGCACCAAGCGGAACTTCTCGGCGCGAGAGAAGTTGGCAACCAAGGGCAAAGGCTCGTTGATCGTCATGGCACGTTCTCCGTGCTGGGGAAGAGTTGCTGCGGTATTTTCACAGTCCCGAGTCGTCCTTATGGCGTATAGCCATGGCTTTTTGGCTGATCGCTTCGATGCTCTCGTCCTCATTCATACCTTGCCGCCAGCCGGTATAGTCAAAGGGTTCGCGCTGGATCAGCGCAATAAAACGCTCCATCTCGATGTCACCCAAGTATTTGGCGAGAATTTGCGCTCCTTTTACCCGTATTTCGGTATCGGTCATCATGGAAAAATCTCCCTTACAAAATCAATGGGATGCTTGATGGCAAGCGTTTGGACGATAGCGGCTTTTTTCAGGATGCCTTTATCGGTTGTCAAAAAACAGTCTGCCTCAGCCGTAACCGCACAAGCAATATGCAAGGCGTCCATCGCCTTCAGGCCAAGTTGGTGAAGCTGCCTGGCTTGCTCGATAAGCGAAGGCGTTTCCGTAATGTCGTGTTTCGCATATTTTCTCCAGTGGCCGATCTGTTCTTTGCGCTCCCAGAAAGGATTCTGTTCATTTTCGTAGTCGAGAATATAAGACCAGATCAGCTCATGCTCACCTGAGCGAATCGATTCCTGAATGGCAAGCTTGGCCTCTGATTCAAGACGGATGACGAGGCTGGACTGATCATCGAATGGACGATTGAACATGCAATTGTCAAGGTAGAGTTTCATGATTCATTCGTCACCAAGCGCGGGGAAAAGCTGCTGCATCAAGCCCTTCTTGTGGGTCTTGAGTGCGGCGAGTTTTAGGGCTTGGGCGGTGATGAGGTCGTCGAGGGAGACGAGGCAGTCGGCGATTTTTTGTTGTTCGGGAAGGCTAGGGATAATTACCGAAATGTTTTTAATTAATCCAGCACTGAGATTTTCTTGACCGCCTTCATTGCTTAGTTTACGAATTTCATCGTAGCGAGACGCTAGATTATAAAATACAAAATTAGTATCCACCTCTTTATTGAGCATAATTGCCGCGCACGCTTGGTTGGTAGCGGCCTCAATACTTAATAAAGCTACTTTTCCGCGAGTTTTTCCTTGACCATACATGGCCATAAGTAAAGTTTTCACCGGGAACAACTTAGCGGAAGAATTTTTCAACCCCTCGGTCGTTATAAACTCCTCGGTTTCATCAATTCTATTGAAGTCAATTAGCGAAGTTGTAACCCAAGGAATAGAGCCGCCCCAATAATTGGGCTCGGCGCGGTTTGGTGTTCCACCTGAAGTTATTTTCGCAATAGCCCCCAGTGTCGCCTCCTCCCACTTCCCCGCCTCCCGAAGCTCAGGAAAGCGCAGTTTGGGCAGGGTTTCGTCTTCGGCGGGGAAAAGCTGCTGCATCAGCCCTTTTTTATGGGTTTTGAGCGTGTCGAGCTTTTGCGCCTCCAGTGTGATCAGTTCGTCGAGGGAAGCGAGGCAGTCGGCGATTTTTTGTTGTTCTTTTTTGTTGGGATATGAAACAGGTAAATGCTTAATGATGTCTGCGTTAAGGTTTTGTACACCACTGCCAGCCGCATTGTTTGAAAAATACGTTTGACTGGCAGAAGTCATCATCAAATAGTAGAGGTAATCTCTATCGAGACTTTTATTAATTTCAGAAACAGCAATCCATCCGTCATGAATGCAAGTTTCAATTTCCAGAATATACGGACGGCCGAAGCTCATCGAGTTTGAAAGTATTAAATCTCCGGGATTAACCACTCGCGTTTTACTCAAGGCGGCAGGAATAACTTTTTCTTGTGTGCTTGTGACAAATTTTGATTCTTTGTCAATATCACCAATTTTCAACCAATTAAGGCCATGGGTATCGCTAGTTATATATTCGTCAATTGGGCGGGGTGACCCCCCTCGCACAATTATTGCGAAGTCTTCCAGTCGCTTCTCCCCCCACCCCCCTGCCTCCCGAAACTCAGGAAAGCGCAGCCTGGGCACCAGCCCACGTTTTTCCGCCTTATTGCTCATACGCACCCAGCCCTGAAATCTCGCGCCCCTGGGCGAGTTTGTGCAGCAGCGGGATGAGGTCTTCCATCAGCGCGAGTTCCGCCTTGGTGCGGGCTTTCCAGCCCAGTGCCAGCGGCGCCATGAGGTCGCTCAAGGCTTCGCCATCGAAGATCATCCGGCGCAGGATGCCGTCCACAAAGCCTTGCAGGGCGGCGGCCTCCAGCCCGTGCTGGCCGGCGAGGTCCGCCAACTGGCGGGCGTGCTTGTCGGCCTTGAAGCGATCGAAGCCGGCGCGGATGGCGGCTTCGTCCAGCCCCTTGCCGGCTTCCAGGGTGTCGATGTAGTCGGCGATGTCGTCGCGGGTGTCGATGAACTTGGCGTCGGACTGGATGAGGCCGATGAGTTGTTCGCGGCTCATCTTCCGTTTGCCCGGCGTTTCGCTCGCGTAGCGGGTGATGAGCGCCATGATGTAGTCGTAATCGATGAGGGCGCTGGCGAACAGCACGAACTCGAAATCGAGCTGCTGCACGGCCGGGTCGGTTTTGTCGCCGCCCTTGTCCTGTTGCGCTTTCAGGCGCTGGGCGGTTTCCAGATAAGTGCTGCGGAAGCTCAGCAACTGGTCCTTCGGCAGCGCCGCCTCGATCCTGGCCTTCTGCTCGGGTTCGAGTTCGGTGTACTGGTCGAGCTGCGTCTTCAGGCGCTGCACTTCCTTGAAGCGGTTGATGAACTCGATGCGGGCGCTGTCGCCCTGCAGGTTATAGACCTGCTCGGGTTCGCAGACCAGATGCTTGTTTGCCATGAATCCCGCCATGCGCGCGACCGCCGCCTCGTACTGGCGGATGACTTCTGCGGCCGGCTCGACCAGCCAGATTTCCTTGGCGGGCCTGGCGGCCTGGCCGGAGAAGAGGCCGATGGCGGCGTCGACTGCGTCTTGCTGCTGGCGGAAGTCGAGGATGTTGCCGTAGGGCTTGGTGTCGTTGAGCACGCGGTTGGTGCGCGAGAACGCCTGGATCAGGCCGTGGTATTTGAGGTTTTTGTCGACGTAGAGGGTGTTCAGGTATTTGGAATCGAAGCCGGTGAGCAGCATGTCCACCACAATCGTGATGTCGATCTTCTGGGCGTGGGGCAGGTCGGCGTTGGGGTATTGCTGGTCCTTGATGCGCTTCTGCACGTCCTGATAGTAGCCGTCGAATTCGCCGATGCCGTGGTTGCTGCCGTACTGGGCGTTGTAGTCGGCGATGATGGCCTTGAGAGCGGCCTTCTTCTTGTCGGGTTCCTGTTCGTTGTCGGCTTTTTCCTGCGGCAGGTCTTCCTGAATCTGCTGCACGTCCTTGTTGCCGTCGGCAGGCGGGGAGAAGACGCAGGCGATGTTGAGCGGCTGGAAGTCGGGGTCGGCGGCCTGTCGATTGTGCAATTTTTCGGCCTGCACGGTCTTGAACAGGGCGTGGTATTCGATGGCGTCGTTGATGCTTGCCGTGGCGAGCAAGGCGTTGAACTTGCGGCCAGCGGTGGCGGCGTCGTGCCTGGCGAGGATGGCTTCGACGATGGCGCGCTTGGCTATAGTAGCTGGAGCTTCCAGCTCCAGTGTTGTTTTGAAACGGGAGCAGGAAGCTCCAGCTACTGTTGGGTTCTCACGGATGTAGCGACGAATGGCCTCCATTGCACGCTCGTGGCGCACGATGTGGTCGTAGGACTCGTGCTGCCAAAACGACCCCGTTTTTCCCAGGCGCTGGTTGATTTGATTGGCGGTGAATGATTTCCAGGAATGCGTGATATCAGGCAATCCATGACCATTCATGGGCTTGACCAAAACATGGACGTGGTTGGGCATGATGACAAACTCGTCCAGGACATACCGCTGTCCTTCAAAGTACTGAAGCGCATCACGAACAATTTTGGCGTTAACTTCATTACGCAGGACACATGAGCCACTGCCCGCATTCAGCAGGGTTTCGTAGCGGTCGGAGAAAAGGCGGTGATACTCGGCGAGTTCTGCGGAGCTGAGGTTGTCAAGGTCGTGGGTTTGTTTCCAGCGTTCGCGTTCTTTTTTGAGCTTTTCGACAACCGCCAGGGGGAGTGCATCGGCCAATCGAAAGGTTACGAAATACCAAACCGAGCCCTGCTCCCAGTGGGGAAGATTCTCGCCAGAGCGGATTTCAATTTCGGTCGATGGGTTGAGGTATTCCCATAAAGTAGCCGGAGCTTCCAGCTCCGGTTTTGAGCAAGCTCCGGAGCTGGAAGCTCCGGCCACTTTGTAGTAATCGACATGGAAGCGCAGCACGTTGCGGTCTTCGATGGCGTGGGTGATGGTGTAGGCGTGCAGTTGCTGCTGGAAAATATCGGCGGTGGTCTTGTAGCTCGCCTGCCGGCCTTCGATCTGCTGGGTGCTGGCGTTCTGCTCGAAGATCGGCGTGCCGGTAAAGCCGAACAACTGGGCGTTGGGGAAGAATTCCTTGATCGCCTGGTGGTTCTCGCCAAATTGCGAGCGATGGCATTCGTCGAAGATGAAGACCATGCGCTGGTGGCGCAGCGGCTCCAGCCGTTCCTTGTAGTTGCGTTTGGCGTTGTTGGCGGATGCGCCATCCAGCGCCAGGCCGAGCTTCTGGATGGTGGTGACGATGACCTTGTCGGCGTAATCGTCGGAGAGCAGGCGGCGCA
Organism: Pseudomonadota bacterium; assembly: GCA_029780075.1. Taxonomy (GTDB): domain Bacteria; phylum Pseudomonadota; class Gammaproteobacteria; order Burkholderiales; family Rhodocyclaceae; genus Accumulibacter. The sequence continues at coordinate 1,895 of JAKOZI010000043.1, read as the reverse complement.
CCAGGGTTTCGGTGTTGGTGTTCTCCTCGACGCAGCCTTCCTGAAACTTGTTGAATTCCTCGCGCGTCTGCCGGTCGAGGTCCTTGCGGTCGACCACGAACAGGCATTTGTCGATGTCCGGGTTGTCTTTCAGCAGGGTGGCGGCCTTGAACGAGGTGAGGGTCTTGCCGCTGCCGGTGGTGTGCCAGATGTAGCCGTTGCCGCAGTGCTGGTGGATGCAATCGACGATCGCCTTGACGGCATAGATCTGATACGGCCGCATCATAAGCAGCTTTTGCTCGCTGGCGACCAGCACCATGTAGCGGCTGATCATCTCGCCCAGCGTGCACTTGGCGAGGAAGGTGTCGGCGAAGCTGTCCAGATGCGTGATCTTGGTGTTGTCCACGTCCGCGAACCGATAGAGCGGCAGGAAACGTTCGTCGGCGTTGAAGCTGAAGTGGCGACTGTTGTTGTTGGCGAAGTACCAGGTGTCGCTGCGGTTGCTGACGATGAACAGTTGCAGGAAACAAAGCAGGGACTTGCCGTAGCCATTGCCGGGGTCGCTCTTGTAATCGACGATCTGCTGCATGGCCCGGCGCGGGCTGATTTGCAAGGTTTTCAGCTCGATCTGGACAGCGGGGATGCCGTTGATGAGCAGGATCACGTCGTATCGGTGGTGGCTGTAGTCGGTGCTGATGCGTAGCTGATTGACGACTTCGAAGCTGTTCTTGCACCAGTCCTTGATGTTGACCAGGGTGTAGTAGAGCGGCGTACCGTCGGCGCGCTCGAAGCTGTTGCGCTCGCGCAGGTGTCTGGCGGCAGCGAACACGTCGGGGGTCACTATGCCATCCAGCAGGCGGGCGAATTCGGTGCTGGTGAGGTGAACGCGGTTGAGCGTCTCGAAGTGCTGGCGGAAGTTGGCTTCCAGCGCGGCGCGGTCGCGAATGTCCGGGCGGTAGGTGTATTTGAGGTCGCCCAGTTTCTCGATCAGGGCTTGTTCGATTTCGTGCTCAGTCATTGAGAATTGTCTGTACTTTTTGAAATGGCGCTCATTTGTGATCGATGAGGACAGCGATTATCTATTAACTGAACCGGCAAACTCGGGAATTTCGGACAGACGGGCGCGTTCAGTCGGCGATGGCGCGGCGGTGGCGAGATGCTCACATCACCTTCGAAGCGTGGCTGCGCACCGGGACGAACCGCTTTGAACCGTGCATCGCGAACTAAAGCCTTGGAAGATCACCAGGGATCGTCGTCGCCGCAACCACGAAAGGTCTTGCTGCTGCAGGAAGCGGGGTTCCTCGCTGCGGCACGACGCTTGCGGGTTTCGGAAAGCCGCGGCCCTGATTCGAAGTGGGTCGTTCTCGCCGCGAAAACAGTGCCCTTGCCGCCGGCAGGACCATTCTTCGTCGGCGAAGGAGCACGCCTTCACCAACGAGCATCGCCGCTCGTGTGCGGAATTCGTCAAGACTGAACGTGCGCGGGAGGATCTCCTGGTTGTTTTCGGCGATGTCGAGTGCCTTGCTGATGAAGCCGCGGCTCTTGTCGCCAAAACGCGGCATCGCCGCGCGTTCTTCACTGGTCAGGTCGATCAGGAAAGGCAGCCTGGCGGCGAGAGCGGCCAGGGCGGCTTTCGCCTCTTCGCGCTGTTCGGCGGTGAAGTGGATGTTGACGCGATTGCTGGACATGGACTTTCTCCTTGCTGATGCAACGGGTAAAGTGGACCCCGAAGTCAAGACAAGAATGAAGTCTGTTTAAGCTGTGCACTGGACTTCAGTTGCAGCTGGACAGCGCTGCCCCGGTTTTGCCTTTGCTTTGGTTTGTGCTGTGGCTGTTGATCTTGCTTCTGCGGGGGGAGGAACCCCTGTGGAGCGTAGCGGAACAGGGGTTCCTCCCCCCGCGCCGCCGAATTTATC
>JAKOZI010000039.1 GCA_029780075.1 Pseudomonadota bacterium | reverse complement strand
TCAAACGGGATGACCGTTCTCACGGTCTCACCAATGTCGCCGACGTGACCCAGGACCACGCTCTTACTCGGGCAGGGACGCTCCAGTGACTGTTCGGTCTTCGCCGACGCGGTAGTCCACCTTACCTCACCGTCTGGCTCTCGTCGCGCCGTGTTTCTTGTGGACGCATTGCGGCCAACGGCCGATTACTACGCTCTTTTTATTTTCCCGCTGCAGCCACACCGGCCTCACTGCTTCCACGACAGCCTTTGGCGCATTCACCAGAGCCTGGCAACACGCCCCTCTTGCATGTTCGACCGGCACGCTCCCCAGGATCACCGCTTCTCTTCCTCACACCCCTGGCATCAACTCTGCCAATGAGCGTAATTGCGTGCCATGATACAGCCTTGGAAGCTCATCTTTCGAGCCCGCAACTGAATCTATCATCGTCGGATTTTATCTATGAGCAGCATGGAACGTATCTACCAGATCGACCAGATTCTCGGCGCCCGCCCCTTTGCGACGCGCGCGGATCTGCTGGAGCGCCTGGGCGTCTCCTGGGCGACGCTGAAGCGCGACATCGCCTATATGCGCGATCGCTTGAATGCCCCGGTCGTCTTTGACCGCAATCTGGGCGGCTACCGCTTCGAGAAGCCCGAAACACAGGTGGGCCCGCAGTATGAACTGCCGGGCCTGTGGTTTACGGCCGAGGAGATCCACGCGCTGCTGACCATGCAGCATCTGCTCTCGAACCTCGATACCGGGGGACTGCTTGGGCCGCAGATCCAGCCCCTGCTGGCCCGTCTCTCGGGCCTGCTCGGCGCTGCCGAAAACCCGGTCGAGGAAGTCCGGCGCCGCATCCGTATCCAGACGGTGGGCGCCCGTGAATTTCATCTCGACCACTTCCAGGCCGTCGGCTCTGCCCTGTTGCGGAGAAAACGCCTGGTCATCCGCTACCACGCGCGCGGCACCGACAAGCTGACCGAACGGGAAGTCTCGCCGCAACGCCTCAACTACTACCGCGACAACTGGTATCTCGATGCCTGGTGTCACCTGCGCAACGGCCTGCGCGCCTTTTCGGTCGACGCCATCGAACGCGTCGAAATCCTCGGCAAGCGGGCCAGGGACATCGCCGACACGCGGCTGGACGAAGTGCTCGGGTCCGGCTACGGCATTTTCGCGGGCGATCAGGTGTCATGGGCGGTGTTGCGCTTCACGCCGGAAAGAGCGCGCTGGGTCGCCTCCGAACGCTGGCATCCGAAGCAGCAAGGCCAGTTCCTCGACGATGGCAGCTACGAATTGCGCGTGCCCTACGCCGACAACCGCGAACTGATCATGGACATCATGAAGTACGGTAGCGACTGCCAGGTCATCGAACCGGCAGAACTGCAGACAAAAGTGGCGGCGGAATTGCAACGCGGACTGATGAACTATCGAGGCTAGCGCCTTCGCTACCCCGACAGGGCAGGCGCCCTGGCTTGCGAAGCTCCATCGAGTAGGGGACGCAGTTACCCCTGCCGCCCGCTCACACCACCGGACGTGCGGTTCCGCATCCGGTGGTTCATTGAACCTCCTGGATCAGTGATTGAAGCGCAGCACGAGGCTGGCGGCGCCGAGCGCCTTGCCGCCCTTGAGCGCATCGAGCACGGCGGCCTTGTCGAGCCCAGGCGGCAGCGCCTCGGCTTCTAGCGAGGTGGCGATCAGCGTGTAGACGTAGTGCTGCGGCGCGTTGCCGCGTGGCGGGCAGGGGCCAAGGTAGGGCATGCCGAGTGAGTTCCTGCCGACCGTGAAAGTGGCCGGCGCCGCGAGGGCCGCACCCTCGGGCAGGCCGGACGCATTGCCCTTGATGCCATAGCCGACCCAGTGGTTCACCCCGAGCCCGGCACGGCCGGCCTGGTCGTCCATCAGGATCACGAAGCTGCGCGTGGCCGATGGCGCGCGGGCCCAGGCCAACGCGGGCGAGATGTTTTCGCCGGGGCAGTTGGAGTTCGCCGGGTGCTTCCCTCCGTATTTGCTGTCTAGCACAGCGTTGTCCGCGCGGCCGGGCGACCACAGGCTGAAGCCCTGGTGTCCGGGATCGCCGCCCGATGGCGGAGTCGCACATGCCGTAGCAAGCACAGCGACCGCCGCGAGCAACAAGCCGCGCAAAGTCAGGGATGAGCGCATAAACAGTACCATCAAGAACCCGGCATACGCACGAAGTAGGCCTGCTGCGACTGGAAGCGACGTTTCATCCGCCCTCTTGGACGGAACCACTTAAGGGGTAGCTCCCAGCGCTCGTCGGCAGCAGACTCGTCGGGCCGACGCGGGCAAGCGCTTCGCCGAGGAGGAGATCGGGGCCGGCGATATGTCGCAGCAACCAGCGCTGCATGAACTGCGAGACGGCTGCCACGTCGGTAGTTCCGAAGCTGGAGTCGTCGATCATGTTCTTGACGTCGAAGAATAACTGGCGGTGTTCGCTGCAGTGGATGGCGGTGAATTCATAGGCGATTTCGTCCATCAGCGCTTCTTCATGAGCGAAATGGATCTCGGTGTAGCGCTCAAGAGCCAAGAGAACGTCGAGTGCTTCGGCCTGATCGCCGGCAACGCTTGCGGCATGAGCACGATTGAGCAGCGAGACCAGTTCGCAGTGCTCGCGATCGATTTGTTCGTGACCGATTTCCAGTACCGGGGGCCAGATCAGAAATGCCATGGTTTCTCCTTGTCGACGGAGGGTGATTGGCTGGTGTTGCGGCGTATGTTAGCTGAATCCATGCCGGATTATAAAATCTTGACCAGCGACACGGCGAATGCTGGCTCGATGGCAGGCATCGGGGCCGCTGCCTTGAATGCTTGCGACCGGTTCTTTCACCGTTTCCTCCCGGCTTGCGTCGCCGGCGCGGCAAACGTGCGTTCCGGCGACGGCGATGCCCGCAACCGTGAAGCCCAGGAACTCGCGGTTCATGGGCCGATCAAGCGCGCTTTTCAGTGGATTCACTGTGTGCATCACGCCTCATAACCGGTTTCTGTTCACCGCTCCGCAGCTTTGGATGGGGCTTCCAAGCGCTCGCAGAGCTCGCGTCGTTCCAGCGGCCAGGAGCAAAGCAGTTTGCTCCTGGAAACCCCGCTTCCACCCACCAGACTCCGCCTCGCGACGACGCTCTTGCCCTTCTCCTTGCCTTCGGCTGTGCGTAGTGGGGTTAGTCACACCGCAGGTACGGCAAAACCTGGCCACAGGACTTCCACCCCTGAAGTCACGCGCCATGCCCGGCGCACACGTCTGAATTCAGGGACGCCGCGCGGTCTTATCGTGCAGCATCCGGTGGATTGATGGGTTGGGCCTTCCATTGCGTCAGTAGCCAGAAGGCATACGCGGTGGATGCCCCGGCAAGAAATACGGGTAGAACAGAAATCTTCCAGCCCGTCTGCCAAAAAGGAAGACTCAGCGCCGGAAGAGTGCTTGCCGCTAATAGATAGCTGACGCGATAGCGCTTCACCTGCCGGAGAACAAGAGCCAGCGGCAACCCGTATAGCCACGTGAAAACATAACCCACAACTGTGCTGTTGATCGAGACGCCGATGAGTGACTGAAGCGGTGAAAGGCCCCAAACATGAGGTTCCAACCACTCATGCAGCACAAAGTACACCCATCCGCTCGTGAACGGAATAACAAGCGGGGCGACAAAGGCCGCAAGAAGACAGCTTAGAACGCGGGGTTTCACGAGGACCAACGTCGAAGATCAGGGGCACCGACCGCAGGGAGGGAACCCAGCTTGCTGGGTATCCCCTGGATCGTAGTGTTCGGCGTCCGGATCATGGGTGGACAGGCGTAGCGGAGAGCTTAACGCCCAGAGCATGCAGAAGCTTGAGCATTGTGTCATAGCGTGGCTTTGCTCCCGGTGTGAGAGCTTTGTAAAGACTCTCGCGGCCTAGCCCTGCATCTTTCGCCAGTTGTGTCATGCCCTTTGCTCGCGCGATGTCTCTCACGGCGGTGAGAAACACATCAGGGTCTGGATCTTCGAGCGCGGCAGTCAGATACTCGGCGATGGTTTCTTCATCGTCGAGATAGTCAGCAGCATCAAAATGGGCGTATTTGGCCATGATTACTCCTTCTCAATGGCTCGCGCCATTTCAATCGCGCGCTTGAAGTCGCGCTTTTGGGAGGATTTATTTCCTCCCAACAAAAGCAGATAGACCACATTGCCTCGACGAGTGAAGTACACGCGGTAGCCTGGCCCGAAATGAACTCTCATTTCTGAGACGCCTTCGCCGACCGGCTCACAATCACCGAAGTTGCCATGCTCCGCAGAGCGGATGCGATGAATGATGCGGGCGCGACCAACCTTGTCTTTTAGCGACGATAGCCAAGCGTCGAACTCATCCGAACGAAGAAAAGTGTTCATCAACTCAGTGTATCCGAAAAGATACAATTGTCAACTTGAGTCGCTACAGGAGGGAAGACGCCGAACGTCTGAATTAACCGGCTGGCGCGGCTTTATCGCGCAGCGTCCGGTGGAATGATGGGTTCGACCACGCGTGTGAATGAGCCAATGGCTAAAGTGGACCCCGAAGTCAAGACAAGAATGAAGTCTGTTTAAGCTGTGCACTGGACTTCAGTTGCAGCTGGACAGCGCTGCCCCGGTTTTGCCTTTGCTTTGGTTTGTGCTGTGGCTGTTGATCTTGCTTCTGCGGGTGGAGGAACCCCTGTGGAGCGTAGCGGAACAGGGGTTCCTCCACCCGCGCCGCCGAATTTAT
>JAKOZI010000158.1 GCA_029780075.1 Pseudomonadota bacterium | reverse complement strand
CGCCGATTACGTGTCGCGGATGAAGGAGGGACAGGAAAAAATCTACTACGTCACCGCGGAAACCTTCACCGCCGCCAGGAACAGTCCGCACCTCGAGATCTTCCGCAAGAAGGGCATCGAAGTCCTGCTGCTTTCCGACCGCGTCGATGAGTGGGTCACCGGTCATCTGACCGAGTTCGACGGCAAGCCGCTGCAGTCGGTAGCCAAGGGCGGGCTTGATCTTGGCAAGCTGGAGGATGTAGCCGAGAAGGAGGAGGCCGAGAAGGCCGCCGATGAATACAAGGAACTGCTCGAAAAGGTCAAGAAAGCGCTTGGCGACAAGGTCAAGGACGTGCGCGTCACGCATCGGCTCACCGATTCGCCTTCGTGTCTGGTCGCTGATGAATACGACCTCGGCGGCAACCTGCAGCGCATCCTCAAGGCTGCCGGGCAGCAGGCGCCGGCGAGCAAGCCGATCCTCGAAATCAATCCGAAGCACCCCGCGGTGCAGCGTCTGAAGTATGAAGAAACGCGTTTCGACGACTGGGCCAATCTGCTGCTCGAGCAGGCGACCCTGGCCGAGGGGGGTTCGCTCGAAGATCCGGCTGGTTTCGTCAAGCGGATCAATGACCTGATGCTGGCTCTGTCGTTGGGAAGCGGCCGCTGACGGTCCTGGTATTCCCCGACATGCCGCCAGGCATTCCGGTTTTACCCAGCGAGCGCGCCCTTCTTCGCGTCGTTGGGCGAAGCTCGCCTGGTGGCAGTCTGACGCGCCCGTCGCCCCGGCCCGTGGCGGCGGGCTAGCGATGCTGCAGGGTCTGCCGCCGATTCTCGATGCCGGCGTTACGGCGCTGATTCTCGGCAGTTTTCCGTCGCCGGCATCGCTGGCGGCGGCACACTATTACGCGCACCGGCAGAACCAGTTCTGGCGCCTCCTCGGCGTGCTGCTTGAGGAACCCTTGCCCGAAGTCGACTACGTCGAAAAGCAACGCCTTCTGCTCCGGCACCACATCGGCGTGTGGGACGTTTATCAGCAGTGCCTGCGACAAGGTGCGCTCGACGCAGCGATCCAGTCTCCCGCGGCCAACGATTTCTTGCGACTGCGCAACGAGGCGCCGGGTTTGCGGCGCGTCTGCTTCAATGGTCAGACGGCCGGCAAATTTGCCGGCTGGTTTCAGCAGCAGGGGCATAGGCACTCGACATGACGTCGGTTACGGCCGTGAAGTCGACCTTCAGCGGGTCGATGTGGTGGTAATCGAGTCCCACCCTGCCGGCCAGCCACTCACCGAGTCCTTCGAGATTCAGGGGTCGATGCGGCTCCTGCACCGACTTCCATTGCTGATCGGCGATAACGACCAGCGGGTGCGCAACAAGGCGCTTGAGCCGGCTCTCCTTGAGCAACTGTTCGGCGTCCGGCGCGCTGACCAGGCTATCGTCGGTCAACCAGCCGAGGACTTCGGCCAGGGTCAGACGATGTTCATGAACGATATTGACCGCTGCTTCCGACATGCGCCGTGTTCCAGAGTGATGACCGGCCACTATACCGGACACCGCCAACCGAAAGCACGCGCGCGGTGCAGGGGTGCAAGAAGAGGGCCGCGCCGAGACTTCTGCAGCGCCAGCGGTTACCTTGGCTCACCAAGTCCGGCCGCACGCCAGAGGTCCAGCTTGCTTTCGAAAGCCAGAGTATACGCCGGGCTGCTCGATGGCAGGACCCGGGTTTCGTAGCCCTCGCTTCGGCATTCTGCCGATACAGGTCACGACGCGGGAGATCGTCGTGGCGACGACGCAACCTTACCTGCGTGACTGGGAAAAGGAGATCCGCTCGATCGCCAAGAAGGAAATCAGACGGGTGATGGCCAACCCGGTCGACGTCGCGCGCTACCTGGTCGAGTTCTACAATCTTGCGCGCTCGGTGAAGAAAGCGGCACAACTCGGGGGGCCGAGTGGGAACCTTTCATCGTTCGAGCAGTTGGTCGAACTCGGCCGGACCAATCGCCAGTTCGACGCCAATGACCAGCACATCGTCAATATCGTCGACTGGCTATGGCAGTATGCTTTCGAACAACGCGCCAGCGACATTCATATCGAACCCCGGCGCGAAATCGGTATCGTACGCTTCCGCATCGACGGTGTCCTGCATCAGGTTTACCAGATTCCGATGAGCGTGATGGCGGCAATGGTCAACCGCGTCAAGATTCTCGGCCGCATGGATGTCGTCGAGAAACGCCGACCGCAGGATGGCCGGATCAAGACGCGAACAGCCGACGGCCAGGAAGCCGAACTGCGTCTGTCGACGCTGCCCACGGCCTTCGGCGAAAAACTCGTGATGCGCATTTTCGACCCGGAAGTGCTGGTGCGCAGCTTCGCCGATCTTGGCTTCAGCGACGACGACCAGGCACGCTGGAAGGACATGTCGGAACGACCCAACGGCATCATCCTGGTGACCGGCCCCACCGGATCCGGAAAAACGACCACGCTGTACTCGACATTGAGGCAGCTGGCGACACCGGCGGTCAATGTCTGCACCATCGAGGACCCGATCGAAATGGTCGAACCAGCCTTCAACCAGATGCAGGTGCAGAACGTCATCGATCTCGGCTTTGCGCAAGGCGTACGGGCGCTGATGCGGCAGGACCCGGATATCATCATGATCGGAGAAATACGCGATCTGGAAACGGCCGAGGTGGCGATTCAGGCGGCCCTGACCGGCCACCTGGTGTTGTCGACCCTGCACACCAACGACGCACCTTCGGCGATCACGCGCATGCTCGACCTTGGCGTGCCTTCGTATCTGTTGAGTGCCACGGTGCTCGGGGTGATGGCGCAGCGGCTGGTACGCATCCTCTGCCCGCACTGCAAACAGGTGCACCCGGCCAGCCCGGTCGAGGAAACGATGTGGGATCAACTGGTCGCCCCGTGGAAATCGAATCGTCCTGCGCGTTTCTCGCGGCCGGTGGGCTGTCTCGACTGCCGCATGACCGGCTACCTCGGGCGCGTCGGGCTGTACGAGATTCTGATGCTCTCGCAGGACATCAAACTGGCGATCACTGAAGGCAAGGACATCGCCAGGATTCGCGACCTGGCTTTTCGCGAAGGCATGAAGCCCCTGCGGATCTCGGGGGCGATGAAAGTTGCCGCCGGGGTCACCACGCTGGCCGAGGTGTTCAAGGTCGCACCACCAATCGAGCATAACTGACCGCACTCGCCTGCGCGCGTAGCGCCCTGCCGATCCCGGGATGGGGCGCGTCGTTCATCGCCTCGCATCCGGGGTGTACGGCTTGCCCCGCCGACGCGTGCAGACTTCGACTTTGCCGGGCGGGCAAACTACGGCAGAATGCGAAGCTTGCCTTCGAGGTGTTGAATACAGGGAACTCGATGTCGGAATCAGAAGAGTACGAGCGGACGTGGGTCGTACGCCAGCCCGCCTCACCATCGCCATCGCCGCAGCCGGCGGCGGCTGCGGCGGCTGCGGCGGCCGGAGAGGCCGACGCCAACAGCAACGCGCTGCCGCTGGGCACGCGGATTGGTGAATTCGAAATCGTCAACCTGGTCGGAATCGGCGGCTTCGGAATTGTATACCTCGCTCACGACCACTCACTCGGACGCTACGTCGCTCTGAAGGAGTACATGCCATCCTCGCTGGCGGCGCGAGTCGAGGGTCTGACGGTTGCCGTCAAGTCGGCACGCCTGGCCGAAACCTTTGCCATCGGTCTGCGCAGTTTCGTCAATGAAGCGCGAATCCTTGCCCAGTTCGACCACCGCTCGCTGGTCAAGGTGTATCGTTTCTGGGAGGGGAATGGTACGGCATACATGGTGATGCCGTTCTACGAGGGCGTTACCCTCAGGCAGACCTTGCAGAAAATGCCCGGGCCGCCTTCCGAGGAGTGGCTGCGGGCCTTGATCGACCCTTTGCTCGACGCGCTGGAAGTCATTCATCACGACAACTGCTTTCACCGCGACATTGCTCCGGACAACATTCTCCTGCTCGCCGACGGGCGCCCGCTGCTGCTCGATTTCGGTGCCGCCAGACGGGTGATCGGCGACCGGACGCAGGCGCTGACAGTGATCCTCAAGCCGGGTTATGCGCCGCTGGAGCAATATGCCGAAGACCCGCATGTCAAGCAGGGGGCGTGGACCGACATCTATGCGCTGGCGGCCGTGGTCTATAACGCGATCACCTGCAGGCCACCGATGGCCTCGGTCGCTCGTTCGATCAATGACACCATGGTTCCGCTGAGCCAGGCGGCGGCGGGCCGTTACAGCACCGCCTTCCTGCAGGCCATGGATCGGGCACTGGCGGTAAGACCCGAAGACCGCCCGCGCAGCGTTGCCGAGTTTCGCGCCCTGTTGGCCGTGCAGGATGCGCCAGGAACGCCGGCGGGAAAATCGTCACCGGCCGCCTCACCTCAGGCTCCGGCCGCGAAGGGGAAGGGCCGGGCAATGTGGTTGGTCGGCATCGCCGGGACAGCGCTGGCGATCGCCGGCGGTGCTTTCTACACGTGGCGATCGGCACCCGATGCGTCTTCCCGGCAACACGAGGTGGCGCAGGCAAAATCGCCTCCGGAGACGCCGCCGGCTGCAGCGGCTACGGCGGCGGCGCCGTCGGCTCCGGTTGCGGAGTTACAGACGGCAGATCGGAAACCGGTCAACGAGCTGCAGTTGGTGGATATGCTGCTCGGCAAGAACGGAACGACCAACCCTTCAGGAAACGCCGTCAAGCCATTCGACCCGGTCGACGTACTGCAGGACATTTATCGCCAGCGGGACCACGAGCACGTGGTAACGGTGGTGCCGGAGAAGGCGAAAGTCAGGATTGGTCAGGACAAGCTGCGGTTCCGGATTACCTCGCTCAAGCCAGGCTACGTGTACATTCTGATGGTCGGCACCGACAATAACCACTTCAACCTGCTGTTTCCGAACGCCCTTGATGCCGACAACGGGATCGCTGGCGACGGCGACCTGAGCCTGCCTCGCCCCGGCTGGGCGATGACCGCAGCCGGACCGCCGGGGAGCAACCGTTTCGTGGTCATTGTCTCGGAAAATCGTCGGGATTTCACTGCTGCCGGGCTGAGAAAAGTCGATCCGTTTGCCGAGTTTCCGCTCAAGCTTGCCGAACCGATCGCGCTCAAGGCGCGTGCCGAAGGCGGCAATCCGTTTGCCGGCAAGGTGGTCTGTCCCACCGGCCGGACGTGCTCGTCAAGCTACGGCGCAGCGTTGTTCGTGATCGACGAGGTCGACTGAACGGATCGGAAACCAAGGCTCCCCGGCAAAAGCCGATGGCGTTTAGTTGTCGAGTCGTCTGATCGTCACGCGACGGTTTTCGGGGGCTTCCGGGCGGGCCGGATTGAGCAGTTGCGACGGCCCCTTGCCGACCGGCTTGAGACGGCTGCGTTCGATCTGGTGATTCTGCGAAAGGTAGCCGACGACGCTTTCGGCGCGCGATTGCGATAACTGCCGGTTGTATTCGTCACCACCACGTGGATCGGTGTGGCCTTCGATGGCGAAACTGAACGGCACCAGTTTTTCCGAGTTCAGGGCGCGACCGACCACATCGAGTGACTGCTTGCCGGTGGGCGTCAGGCCCGCGGAGTTGGTCTCGAAAATGATCAGCAAGTTCGCTGCCGCCGGCTTCGCAGGTGCCAGCGAACTCTCGTCCCGAATGACGTTGATCGAACGCGTTTTCGGCCGCGCCGCTTTTTCGGGGGCAAGCAGATCAACCAGCGCGCGTTCGTTGATTTCGTCGGCCCGCAGCACTTTTTCCGCCTGTGCGAGCGAAACCGCCGGGGCCAGTGTGCAGGCCAGCAATCCCAGAATCCTGATGTATTTCATGTGACAACTCCGTGAACACGATTGACTTGAGCTTGGCGCTCCGAGCACCCTTACCGGGCCGACCCGCCTCGGCACTCGGGCGCTTGCAGTAAAACTGTCATTGTGCATCAGCAATACGGCCTCGGCCAAGTCGGGGATGCCTGGCCGTCCCGAATCGGGCGCCTTCGCTGTCCTGCATGCCGGGGCGGTTCGCATAGCATACGCCGTTCCCTGTGGCGCAAGCGCATAACAGGATAAAACGCGGGCTAAGCCCGGCGCGGCAGGGGCAATATCTCGCGGCCGCGGAAGAAAGCCAGAGCGCCGCCATCGGTGGTCGACACGCCGTGCTCACTGCCGGGCGGTGCCAGGTGAAAATCACCCGCCTGCACCAGCAGATCGCCGAAGAAGGCGTCACCACTCAGCATGATGCACTCCTCCTCTCCGTCGTGGACGTGCGCCGGCAAGCGGCCGCCGGCAGCCAGGCGGACAAGGCGCGAAACCACATCGCCGTCGCGCCAGAGGATTTTCTGCTCGATACCCTCGGCAACGCGCTCCCAGGAATCTTCGCGGGCGAAGACGGTATGGAACGGAGGTCCATTGCCGGGCAGCAGACCACCGAGCACTTCGCCGAGGACCGCTGTGGTGCTCCCCAGAGAAGTTCCCCGCAGGTAAGCCAGGCCACCTTCGCGTGACGAAATCCGGCCATGACGACTGCCTGGCGGCGAGATGTGGTAATCCCCGGGGAGCAGGTCGAGGTCGCCCAGTTGCAGTCGGCCACGCAAGACGATGCCTTCTTCCAGGTAATGGTGACGGTGCGCCGGCAGGGTCGCAGCGGGGGCGAACTCGATCAGCGCCGACGCGCCATGCGGCCCTTCCCGAAGGAGCTTGGCGCGGATCCCGGCCTTGACTGCCAACCAGGCGCCGTCGTTGGCACGAATGGTGATCAGCCCGGCGTGACGGCGTGCACTCTCCCCGACACGCCGCAGCAAGCGGCTGCGCAGTCCGGCATGAGGGGGCGCCGACGGGTCGAGTGGCGCCATACTCTCGCAGAGCAGAAGACTCAAGGCGCTTTCGTCCAAGCCGCCATCACTGGTGGCGGTTACTTGCTGGCAGTCGCTGGGCATGGGGTCACCATCGGGGAATGTGGATCTTCGGCGGCAAGAAAGTCGCGCAGGCGCTGGAGAGTCCGGCGGATGTGAGACTTGACGGTTCCCAGCGGCAGACGCATGTGCTCGGCGATCTCCTCGTGCGAAAGGCCTCGGAAAAACGCCAGCGCCAGCAGTTGCCGGGGGAGGGGATCCAGCATGCGCAAGGCCGCGTGCAGGCGATGCTGACGCTGCACGGCGGCCAGCAGATCCTGCGGGTCACTCCCGCCCGGCAAGTCGGCCAGGTGGTGCTCGTCGAGGGGCTCGGCCGGATCGCGACGCCGCAGGGCGTCGAGAGAGCGGCTGCGGGTGATGGTCAGGATCCAGGCGGTGACACTGCCACGCGCGGCGTCGAAGCGCGGTGCCTGTCGCCAGATCTGCCAGAAAGCATCTTCGGTCACCTCTTCGGCGGTTTGCGCATGGCGCGTGATGCGTAACGCCAGCCCATAGACACGCCCGGCCATGAACTCGTAGATCTCGGCCAGGGCCTGCTCATCCTGATGCACCACGCGGGCGACCCAGGCCTGCAGGCGGCCCTCTTCGGCCACAGCCCGATCATCCCGGTTCCCCGCCTCGACAGCTGGTGCGTTGTCGTCGGCCAGCGCAGTGGCTCCGAACTCCTTGATCTCGTTCATCTCATTGCATGCTTCCGTGGGTACCGCGGATGGTTTTTTCCTGATCATGAACTCGCCGTCAGACAAACTGCTCGCCAGGGATACCAATCCTTGGCCGCGGCGCTTGCACAATAGTACGCGGTACTGGCGGTTTCGGATGCAGATGAAATGCAGTGGCCACCAACTGCCGTTGTGCAGGGGGCAGGGAGAAATTCGTTGCGCGATGCCGTAGTGATACTCACCTGCTGCCTACGCTAGAATGGTGCCTCGGTTTGCCGGGGAAGACTTCGGTGACGGCGTGCGACGAACCTCCGGCGAAGTACCCCGCTTCGACTGTTGACCACACGAAAGGAATGAACATGGCACGAATCGAAAAGGATTTCCTCGGCGAGAAGGAACTGCCGGATGCCGCCTATTACGGCGTGCAGACGCTGCGTGGCCAGGAGAATTTCCATATTACGGGCATCCCGATGTCGGCCGAGCCCTATTTCGTCAAGGCCTTCGGCTACGTGAAGAAGGCAGCGGCCCTGGCCAACCGCGATCTCGGTGTGCTCGATGCGCGGATCGCCGATGCCATCGTCGGCGCTTGTGACCGGCTGATCGCCGGCGAGATGTGCGAGCAGTTCGTGACCGATTTTATCCAGGGGGGTGCCGGCACCTCAACGAACATGAACGCCAACGAGGTCATCGCCAACCTGGCTCTCGAGGCTCTCGGCCATCGCAAGGGCGAGTACCAGTACGTCAACCCGAACGACCATGTCAATTACGGGCAATCAACGAACGACATCTATCCGACCGCGTTCCGACTGGCGCTGATCCTGCGCCTGGCCAGCTACATGGAGGCACTGCGCAAGCTGCAGGACGCGTTCTACACCAAGAGCAGGGAGTTCCAGCGAGTACTGAAGATGGGTCGCACGCACCTCCAGGACGCCGTCCCGATGTCGCTAGGGCAGGAATTCCACGGCTGGGGCACGACCATCGGGGAAGAAGTCAGCCGCATCGCGGAAGTGCGCCAGTTGCTGCACGAGATCAATCTGGGGGCGACCGCGATCGGTACTTCGGTCACCGCCGCGTCGGGCTACCCGGAACTCGTCACCCGCCATCTTTCGGAACTGACCGGCACCCGCTTCATTCTCGCCGGTGACCTCGTCGAGGCGACCTCCGATACCGGCGCCTATGTGCAGTTGTCCGGCGTACTGAAGCGCACCTCGGCAAAGCTCACCAAGATCTGCAACGACCTGCGCCTGCTCGCTTCCGGTCCGCGCTGCGGCTTCAACGAGATCAACCTGCCGCAGATGCAGCCGGGCTCGTCGATCATGCCAGGCAAGGTCAATCCGGTGATTCCCGAGGTCGTCAACCAGACCAGCTTCCTGGTGATCGGCCTCGATCTGACGGTGACTCTCGCCGCTTCCGCCGGGCAACTGCAACTCAACGTGATGGAGCCGGTGATCACCTTCGCGCTGTTTACTTCGATCTTCACGATGGAGAACGCAGTCAACAGCCTGCGCGTCAATTGCGTGCAGGGCATCACCGCCAACGTCGAGCACACCCGCGAAATGGTACTTAACTCGCTCGGGATCATCACCGTGCTCAAACCAGCGCTTGGCTACAAGCAGTGCGCCGAGATCGCTCGTGAGGGCTACGAGACCGGCAAGTCGCTGCACGATATCGTGGTCAGGCAACGCAAACTGATGACCCAGGAGAGGTGGGATGAGGTTTTTTCCTTCGAGAACCTGATCAGCCCGAAGTTCGAGTAGCCCGTGCGGATAGCCGCCGCCCTGCAGGAAGGCATCAATCGATGACGCGGGCGCGATCCCGACCACGGCCGCGGGCAACAACCCGCAGCCGGGTTTTCTGCCGAGTTCGCACCAGAAATCAAAAAAAGGCGGAAAACAGTCAGCGAATGTCATCCAATCAATTGAAGTGACTGACATATCAGCGCTATCATCGTGGCCACCGTCGGTTAGCCCGCCGACGTCATTTTCTTGCAACAGAACACACCCCATTGGAGAGATAGAGATGGACAAGAGAACGCCGCCGCCCGCACCCGGCTCCGACAGCCCTGTCGCTGAAGGAGCAGCCACCGCCGGGAATGCGGAGTTGCCGGTTGCCAAGCCTGCCGCACGAGCACCCAGAGCGCGTGCCGCTTCAGCGTCGACGCGTCCGGCGCAGCCGCGCAAGGCTTCGGCCGGTGACATTGCCCCGGCGCGCACACCGAGCGGCATGGAAGCCTACGATATTGCTGAAGCCGCCGAATCGGCCATCGAGCAAAAAAAGGTCGCCCTGCGGGACATCATTGCATCGGCCACCGTCGGCGATACCGCTTCGCTCGCCAAGACGCTGGAAGCGATCATGACCGGTTCGTCTCCCGATGACGCTATGGCACTACGCAAGGCGCTGCTCGGCAAGGAAGAAACGCCGGCGGCCAAGCCCGCGACCAGCCCCGATGACGAACTGGCGACCAGTTGGCGCGACACCAATTCGTATCCCTACCGCAACCTGATGTCGCGCAAGGCTTACGAGAAGCAGAAGTATCGTCTGCAGGTTGAGTTGCTCAAACTGCAGAACTGGATCAAGGAAACCGGGCAGCGCGTCGTCGTCATTTTTGAAGGGCGCGACGCGGCTGGCAAGGGCGGCGCCATCAAGCGCTTCACCGAAAACCTCAACCCGCGCGGTGGACGCGTGGTTGCCCTCGAGAAGCCGAATGAACAGGAGCGCGGTCAGTGGTATTTCCAGCGCTACGTACGCCACCTGCCGACAGCTGGTGAAATCATCTTCTGCGACCGCTCCTGGTATAACCGTGCCGGCGTCGAGCGGGTGATGGGTTTCTGCAGCGAAGAGGAATACCAGGAGTTCATGCGCCAGACGCCGGAAGTCGAACGGACGCTGGTGCGCAGCGGCATTCACCTGATCAAGTTCTGGTTTTCGGTAAGCCGCAAGGAACAGCGCCGCCGCTTCAAGGAACGCGAGGTTCACCCGCTCAAGCAGTGGAAACTGTCGCCGATCGACCTCGCCTCGCTCGACAAGTGGGACGACTACACCAAAGCCAAGGAAGCGATGTTCTTCCACACCGATACCGCGGAAACACCCTGGACGGTGATCAAGTCGGACTGCAAGAAGCGGGCGCGCCTGAACGCCATGCGCTATGTGCTGCACAAGCTCAACTACAACGGCAAGGATGTTGAAGCCATCGGTGCGATCGATCCGCTCCTGGTCGGCCGGCCGCACGTGGTTTACGAACCCAGTGGAAGTGCCGCCCCGCAAGTGGATCACCGGCCGATCCTCTGAACTTCAAAGGCATTCGAAGTCAACAGAAAGGGCGCAGCAAGCGCTCTTTCTTTGTTACTGATCGCCAATTCAGGTCTGTGGCGTGGGCACCCTGCATCTGAATCGCTTATCGACCCGCCATGTCGGTCCGATCGAATGCCGTGTCGAAGCCGCCGAGTGCGTCTGCATTCACGGGGCATCGGGCAGTGGCAAGACCTTGTTGTTGCGTGCCATTGCCGATCTCGACCCGCACCAGGGCGAGGCGTTGCTCGATGGTGTCGGATGTGCGACGCTGACGCCCCCACAATGGCGGCGTTCGGTGGCGCTGGTGGTGGCCGAGAGTCAGTGGTGGTCCGAGCACGTCCGCGAGCACTTCGAGCACGGGGTCAATCCGGACTGGCTCGAAAGGCTTGGCCTGCCTGCTGCCTCGATCGACTGGCAAGTGTCCCGCTGTTCGACGGGCGAAAAACAGCGGCTCGCCTTGCTGCGGGCCCTGATGCAAGGTCCGGCCGTGCTGTTGCTCGACGAGCCGACCGGCAACCTCGACCAGGATAGTACGCGCAGAGTCGAAGCCTTGCTCGACGACTATCGCCAACAGCAGTCGGCGGCCCTGCTGTGGGTCACTCACGATCCGGAGCAGATCAGGCGCGTGGCCAGGCGCAGCTTCATGCTGCGCAATGGGCGGCTCGAGGAGGACCGACCGCGATGAACGTGCTGGCGCTATCTCCGCTCGACCTGGCCATCGCGGCGTCGCTGGTCCTTGCCCTCGCTGGGTTGTCGCTGCGCCTGCAACTCGGCGTCGAGCGACAACTGCTGTTTTCCGCCGCTCGCAGCACCCTTCAGTTGTTGCTCATCGGCGTGGTGCTCAAGGTGCTCTTCGAGAACGCGCAACTGCCCTGGGTGGCGCTGATGGCCGGGGTGATGGTCACGCTTGCCGGGCGGGAAGTGATGGTGCGGCAGAAGCGCCGGCTGGTTGGCGGCTGGGGATTCGGGGTAGGGGCCCTGTCGATCTTCGTCTCGTCCTTCGCGGTGACTGTTCTGGCATTGCTGGTGGTCATCGGCAGCACTCCATGGTACGCGCCGCAATATGCGATACCGTTGCTCGGCATGATTCTCGGCAACACCATGAACGGCATTGCGCTCGGGCTCGACCGCCTGACTCAGGATGCGGCACAGAAACGACAGATCATCGAGACCCGCCTGGCTCTCGGACAAACCTGGAAGCATGCGATTTCCGACTGCCG
>JAKOZI010000156.1 GCA_029780075.1 Pseudomonadota bacterium | reverse complement strand
CGAGCGCATCCGCTGCCAGCTTCCGAAGGACAAGAACAAGCTGTACGCCCTGCACGCGCCGGAGGTGGAATGCATCGGCAAAGGCAAGGCCCGCAAACCCTACGAGTTTGGCGTGAAAGTCGGCGTGGCGGTCACCCACAAGCGGGGCCTGATGGTGGGTGCGCGCAGCTTCCCCGGCAACCCCTACGACGGCCACACGCTGGCCGAGCAACTCGAGCAGGTGACGATCCTGATCGAGGACACCGGCGCCAAACCCAGGCAGGTGACGGTGGACCTGGGTTTTCGGGGCGTGGACGCAGCCAACCCGGGCATTCAGATCATCCACCGCGGCAAGCTCAAGAGTCTGACGGACCAACAACGCAGATCGCTCAAGCAACGCCAGGCGGTGGAGCCGGCCATTGGGCACTTGAAGCACGACAACGGCATGGATCGCTGCTGGCTGCAAGGCGCCACGGGCGATGCGCTGCACGCGGTGCTGTGCGCGGCGGGCTACAACATCCGCTGGCTGCTGCGCGCGATCGTGCGCCTGGGGCTCAAGGGCCTTTTTGCGCCCTTGCTCTGGCTGCTGCTCACGCTGGCTGCGGTGCTCGCGACCGCGTTGGGAGCGACAAGGGCTGAAGCCGACCGCTCAAATTGGGCGGTGGCGTGAATTTTGCAGGGTCGACTTATTAACGCTGCCTTTTCGCTTGGCAGCAAACCCTGATGAAAGACGCGCGCCGGGGGCTCCATTCGTTAGTCGGGATTTGGGGATTTCTCCCGCTTCTCCCCTAGAGTTCATCGAGCATTCCCCGGCGCAGGTCCTTGCCTTTTGCTCATCAACGACTGCCTTCACGCGGTGGCTTTCTGATTGGGCTGTCTTGCGATTTTCTGCGGCCGATTTGTTCATTAGTCCCGCGTAGAAACCAGCTTTATTCAGGCCATGCTTTTCCAAACGGCATTCAGTTCCTCAGGCGTTGTTCAGAGAAATCCGTGATCCCGAGAAATCGGGGTCAGATGGTCATTTTGGGAAGAAAATTGGGTGAGTAGTGCATCGGAGCCAACGCCTTGGACATGCAGCGGTTCGGGTTCGGTTGCCGCATCAGAAGAAGCCTCGGCCGGTTACGGCGCGGTGCCTTGGCGGTTGCGGTGTGAAAGGTTGGGGTCGGCCACACGGCGCGTGGCGCGAATCACCTCGCGCTCAGCACGGGCAAAGGCATTGGTCAGCCGGGGAGTTGTGCTGTGCACGGCACGATTTCGTGTCGAAACGGGCTTTGCGCACACTGTGTCAGGTTGTTTGACTGCGCCGGCGCTGCGACGTGTTAGAACCACTGTCTGCGCTGCATCCGGCACGCAGCCGGCGACCACTTGCTTCCAGGTGCCGGTTTGCAAAACGAACATCGAGGATCACCATCCATGAGCTTCTTCGGCAAGATTTTTTCCAAGATTTTTCCCTCGGCCAACGCGGCTGACGTGGTCGCTGCGCCGCCCGCCCCTGCTGCGGCAGGAGCACCGGCTGCGCCTGCTGCACCGGCGCCCATTCCGATGGGCGATGTGCCGGCCATTCTGGACGCAATGCCCGGCGCCGCCAGCCTGAACTGGCGCACCTCCATCGTCGACCTGCTCAAGCTGTTGGGCCTGGACAGCAGCCTGGCCGCGCGCAAGGAGCTGGCCAGCGAGATCCTGTACAGCAACGGCGAGCCGGGCTCGGCCGAGTGGAACATCGGCCTGCACAAGCAGGTGATGAGTCGCATCGCAGCCAACGGTGGCACGTTGCCGCCCGAACTGCGCGGCTAACTTTCATGAGTGGAGTTCCCACACCCCTGATCATGAAAGACACTGTAGGCGTGCAGTCGCCCGAGGGCTGAGGTCGCGAAAACCTTTGATGGCTTCAGACCGCGAAAGCTAACTCGACCCGCCGCCATTGACTCGTACCCCGGATTGCTTGGCAGTGCCTGCGTGAGCAGGCGCTGGACAGCGCACGTTAAAAAG
>JAKOZI010000314.1 GCA_029780075.1 Pseudomonadota bacterium | reverse complement strand
TGGCCGGATCCGCTTCGGCCCTGATGGGCTTCGTACAGATGACGATGGCCGCGTGCGTCGGCATTGCCGTCGGGCACGCCCTTGCCGCCGGTGCGCAGGCCCTGGCGGTGGCCGTGGCGCTGTGCTCGGTCCTCGCCCTGTTGTCGTACCTCGCGCTGATCCGGGTGCGCCGGGCTCCCGGAGGGCCGGCTGTCTGATCCTGGCGGATTTCCCTCTGCCCATCCTGGTGTTCGCCGCGCACGGCACGTTTGCCGGTTTCGGCATAAGATCAATGTTTGTGAGGCAACCCGCAGGCCATCACGGGCGCCTTCCGGACGTCTTGTGAACTCCTTTTGCCGATCTTGAGGTGCGAATTGCTTGCCAGAGAAACCACGCCCAGCGCCATCGTCAGGTATCTCGATCAATACGTGATTGGCCAGACCGAAGCAAAGAAGATCCTGGCCGTCGCGGTCTATTCGCATTATCGGAAGATCGCCACTTTCCAGAACGACAAGGGGACGATCGCCAAGAGCAACGTCCTGCTCGTCGGGCCTTCCGGGACCGGCAAGACCCTGCTCTGCGACACCCTGTCGCGGATGCTCAAGGTGCCTTTCGTGACCGCCGACGCAACGTCTCTGGCACAGACCAAGTACGTCAATGAAGAGATCGAGGCGGTATTGCAGCGGCTGCTCGAAAAGGCCGACGGCAACATCGAGAATGCACAGCATGGAATCATCTTCATCGACGAGATTGACAAACTGAAGGCGACCAATGCGCAATCGCGAGCCATCTCGGGCGAGAGCGTGCAACACGCGCTGCTGAAGATCATGGAGGGTGCACCGGTCAAGCTGAAAAACGATCAATACATCGATACCAGCAATATCCTGTTCATCTGTGGCGGCGCTTTCGTCGGTCTCGAAAACATCATGTCCAAGACGCATGGTTTTGGTTTTATCGCCACCTCGGCCGACGACAACCAGAACATCCTTGATCGGCTGAACAAGCGCGTCAAGCCCACGGACCTGTTCGAGTTCGGGCTGATTCCCGAATTCACCGGACGCCTGCCGGTGGTCGCCAACCTGCACCCCTTGACCAAGGCGATGCTGGTCAGCATCATGAGCGTGCCGAGAAACTCGATCTATCGGCAGTACATCGAGATCTTCCGGGGCGAAGGCGTGGAACTGAATATCGGCCCACGGGTATTCGAGCAGATTGCCGAAATCGCCATCGAGTACAAGACCGGCGCGCGCAGCCTGCGCGGCATCTTCGAGGAACTGATCACGCCGATTCTCTACGTCGTACCAGACAACCCCGAGATCTCCAAGGTTGAAATCGCGTCCCTGTTCGAAGACGCCCGCTTCTTCAGAAAAAAATAGCGGCGGCGCGGGTTTGCAGTTGTCCCCCGGCAGGCGCACGGCCTGTTCGACAGGCCTCGGACGATCGGCGGCGGCGCTGCGACGCGGCCTGTTCGGCGTGTTGCTCGCCTATCTGCTCGCGTGCACGGGAATTGCCATGTTCCAGGATCATCTGCTCTACTACCCGGACCAGGCCAGTATGGCCGAACTGGTCGCGGGCGGACTGTCGCCGTGGCCGAGCGTGACCGACTTCCGCGGTCTGGTAGCCGAGCCGACCGCTCCTGCACACGGCACGGCGATCGTCTTCCATGGCAACGCCGGGCACGCCGGGCATCGTCAGTTTTACGTCGAAGCCTTGTCGCGACGCGGCCTGCGGGTCATCCTCGCCGAGTATCCGGGCTACGGGCCGCGCAGCGGCAAGGTCGGTGAGCAGAGCCTGGTGACCGACGCCGAACAGACGATCGCCCTCGCGCACGCTCGCTACGGCGGACCGCTGCTGATCATCGGCGAATCGCTGGGTGCCGGCGTCGCGGCGGCGGCCAGCGTGCGGGCGCGCGCAGCGATCGCCGGCCTGCTGCTGTTTACGCCCTGGGACAGGCTCGAACACGTCGCCAGCCATCACTATCCGCTACTGCCCGTGCGCTGGCTGTTGCGCGACCGCTACGACAGCACCACCCACCTCGCGGGATTCGGCCGGCCGATACTGGTGGTCGTTGCCGGTGAAGACAGAATTGTTCCCACCCGCTTCGGCAGGGCGTTGTACAACGCGCTGGCAGATCCCAAGCGCTTGTCGGTCATCGAAGGCGCCGGGCACAACGACTGGTTCGACGCACTCGACGACGCCTGGTGGCAGCAGGCTATCGAGTTCCTGCTGGTGAGCGGTCGCTGACCCACCCGAAGGTGGAGAGGAGATCGCCGTAGCGGATGCGGGTACGAGATTCCAGCGTGGCTTGCGGTGATTGATTCATGAATTGTCAGCGCCGTTTTCTGGCCGCCATCTGCTCGTGCAGCGTCCGCCTGGCCGGCTGCAGCGGCGTACGACTGGCCGTCCAGCCTGACTGCATCGGCGGCGTCAGCGCCCTGAAACGTGTCGCCAACCAGCCGAAGGCACGATACAGCGCCGGCCGGGTATACAGCGCGGCCCACCCCGCCCAGATGATGTCGACCAGGCGACTCCGCGCAGCCCCCTGACCGAGCATCGGCATCGCGCCGGGTCGGGCAGCGTGCTGTGCCTCGCCGCGCAGACGGATCAGCAGATCAGGAATCGGAATGCGCACCGGACAGACTTCCCCGCAGGCGCCGCACAGACTGGAAGCGGTCGGCAGCACGTGCGTGGCAGCGAGCCCCAGCATATGGGGTGAAACGATGGCGCCGATCGGGCCGGGATAGGTCGAGCCATAGGCGTGGCCGCCGATACGGGTGTAGACCGGACAGTGATTCATGCACGCGCCGCAACGGATGCATTGCAGCGTCGAACGCAGTTGCTCGTCGCTGTAGGCCTGCGTGCGGCCATTGTCGACCAGCACCAGATGCAACTCGCGTGGGCCATCCTTTTCGTCCGGCTTGCGCGGGCCGCTGATCATGTTGAAGTAGGTGGTGATCGCCTGACCGGTGGCCGAGCGCGTCAGCAAGGCGAGCAGCGGCGGCACGTGTTCGAGTTTCTCGACGACTTTTTCGATGCCGGTAATCGCGATATGCACGTCGGGTACAGTGGTACACATGCGACCATTGCCCTCGTTCTCGACCAGACACAGGGTGCCGGTTTCGGCGACGGCGAAGTTCACCCCCGACAGCCCGATCTCGGCGGTCATGAACTTCTCGCGCAGCACGGCGCGGCCGATGCCGATCAGTTCGTCGACCGAGTCGGTATACGCGGCACCCGGCACCTTCTCGGCGAACAGGCGGGCGATCTGCTGCCTGGTCTTGTGGATGGCCGGCATGATGATGTGCGAGGGCTTCTCGCCGTCAAGCTGGACGATGTATTCGCCCATGTCGCTCTCCAGCGCCTCCATGCCGGCGTCGGCCATCGCATGGTTGAGCTCGATCTCTTCGCTGACCATCGACTTGCCCTTGACCATCAGTCGGGTCGAATGGCGACGCGCGATGTCAATG
Source organism: Pseudomonadota bacterium (assembly GCA_029780075.1). GTDB lineage: Bacteria > Pseudomonadota > Gammaproteobacteria > Burkholderiales > Rhodocyclaceae > Accumulibacter. The sequence continues at coordinate 20,799 of JAKOZI010000314.1, read as the reverse complement.
ATGATCCGGTTGGCCTCTTCCGGAGTCTCGGCCCAATGCACGCTGACACCATTGTCGGTCAGCTTGCGTTCGAGTTGTTCGAGCAGATCGGGCAAGCGCGCCAGACTGTACTTGCGGATGTGCTCGGCAAAGGCGCGCTGGCGTTCAAGTGCCGGCGCATCGGGAAATTGCGCCGCGCGCCGCGCGATCAGGAAATCCATGGCGTTGCGGAAGCTGCTGCGCAGATGGGCATCGGCAACCGCTGCCGCCGCGCGCTGTTTGAATGCGCTGGCGGGAACGAACTGCAGGGGGGCGTTCATTTCAGTTCCTCCTCATTGACCAGCAACAGCACGATCAACTCCTTCGGGCCATGTGCGCCATAAGCCAGCGTCACCTGGATGTCGGCCGTCTTCGATGGACCCGAAACGAGCAGCGCGTTGGTCGGCATGCCGCTGCTCCAGCGCTGTTCGCGCATCGCTTCGAACAGATCGTCGTAAAGCTGGTCGGCGTCGAGCAGCGCGAAATGGATCGGTGGCACCAGCGACATCAGGCGCGGTTCGGCGGCGTCCGGCCAGAGGATCAGCGTACCGGTCTCGGCGATCCCGCCGCGCGTCGAGGTCAGGCTGGCATCCGTATCTTCGAACAGTTCCTTCTTCCAGGCGTCCACCGGACGGTCGTAAGGTTTCAGGCCGCCGATACCGGCGGTAAGCAGCGCCGCCGCGTGCGGCTCGCCGTGCAGCAGCGAGCGTACGCCTTTGGCGACGCAGAGTTCGTGCAAAATCTGCGGCCAGTTGGCACGCGTCACCCGCACCACCTCGCCGTGCCAGAAAGCCATCTTCTCGCAGAACAGGGCGATGCGCGCGGCGCGCGTGCCTGCCGGCATGCCGGCGCGGCTCGCCGCATGGAAGGCCGGCACGTCAGGCGGCAGCGGCGGCGTGCCCTGCGGCGCCGCACGCAGACGCTGCAGGATGTTGTCGCGCGCGCTCATCGCTGCTCCCCTTCAGCACCGGTGCGCTGCCAAAGGAAGGTCGCCAGATGCTCGCCCTGCAAGGGGTCGCCCCGTTTCTGCAGGGTGTGGTTGAGATTCAGCATGCAACCGCAATCCGCCGAGAGAAAGGTCTGCGCGCCGGTCTGCTTGAGCGCCTCGACCTTGTCGCCGGCCATCGCCGACGAGATCGCCGGGTGTTTGAGCGAGAACGTGCCACCAAAGCCGCAACATTCGGATTCATGCGTGTGCATGGCGACTTCCACGCCTGGCAACTGAGCGAGCAACGCGCGCGCGTGCACCTGCGTACCCATCTCGCGACGGGCGGCGCACGAGGTGTGCAGCGCGACACGTGCCGGGGCTCCGCGATCCGTCAGACTGATACGGGCAACATGGAGGAGAAACTCGGAGAGTTCGAAGACTCGTTCAGCAAGTGCTCGGGCCTCCGACAGCAGGCGCGGATCGTCGGCAAAGATCCGCGGATAGTGGTGGCGCATCATGCCCGCGCAGGAACCGGAAGGAACAATCACCGGCCATGCTTCCGGAAACAGGCGCAACTGGGCCAGCGCCACAGCACGGGTCTGTTCGGGAAAACCGCTGCTATGCGCCGGTTGCCCACAGCAGGTCTGAGCATCGGGAAAATGCACCTCGATCCCCTCGCGCTCGAGCAGACGGACGGCATCCATGCCGGCCTCCGGACAGAAGAGATCGATCAGGCAAGTCCCGAAGAGGTAAACCCTCGCTGGCTTTTCCGGGTAGTGGCGGCTGCCTGCTTCGTCCATGGCTGACTCCTCTTGTCTCGGTTGGTGGATGGTTGGCGGAGAAGTGGTAAGACCAATTACCGGAAACAATAAGTCGGTCGGTGCGCTTTGTCAATCTCCCGGCAAGGACCCTTGCGTATTGGTCGGCCTGCCCAGGAAACTGGTAAGACCGGTCGACTCCTGTAATAATCCAGGCAGACGACACCGGGCAACCCGCATGAATTACAGCAAGCTCAACCTGCCGCGCATTCCGGACGCCATCGCTCATCAACTGGAGGCGCGCATTCTTGAGGGCTCCCTCAAGCCTGGCGACCGCCTGCCGGCCGAACGCGAACTGGCGATCGAACTGGGGGTCTCGCGCCCTTCCCTGCGCGAAGCGCTCAAACAACTGATCTCCCGGGAACTGCTGGTCAGTCGTCACGGCGGCGGCACTTACGTCACCGACCGACTGGAAAGCAGCTTCGTCGATCCCTGGCAACAGTTGATCGATCAGCACCCCTCGCTACAGGACGACGTATTCGAGTTCCGCTATCTGCTGGAGGCGTCGGCAGCCGAACTGGCCGCGCAAAGGGCCACCGACACCGATCTGCAGCGTCTGGGACAGGCGTATGCGCGTCTTGACGCCGCCTACGGGGCCGACGATCGGCGTGCGCAGGTGGCGGCCGACGTCGCCTTTCACCTGACCATCGCCGATTCGGCGCACAACGCCCTGTTCAGTCATCTCGTGGCGAGCGTTCTGCGCCTGTTGCACGAGCATGTACGGCGCAGTCTGCGGGAAATGGCGGTGAGTCCGGAAATCGGTCGCCAGTTGATGAGCCAGCACGCGGCGATACGCGAGGCGATCGTCGGTCGCCAACCCGAGGCCGCCCGGCTGGCGGCGCAGACACACATCAACTTCGTGCGTCAGCGCCTCGGCGAAGCCGCACGCTCGGAGAAAAGACAGCAGCAATCGTTGCGGCACCTGAGCTGACGGCTGCTCGACCGCACGCCATGCCGCTGCCACTCCGCAGGCGCAGCTAGACCTTGACCCGCATCAGGCGCGCCTTCTCACGCACCCAGTCGCGCTCCTTCTCGGCCTCGCGCTTGTCGTGTTGTTTCTTGCCCTTGGCAAGACCGATCTCGACCTTGATGCGGCCGCGCTGGAAGTGCAGGTCCAGCGGCAGAAGGGTGTAGCCGGCACGTTCGACCTGGCCGATCAGCTTGCCGATCTGGCGGCTGTGCAGCAGCAACTTGCGGGTGCGGACCGGGTCGGGCTTGACGTGCGACGACGCGGCCAGGAGCGGCGTGATATGCATCCCGAAGAGAAAAATCTCGCCATTGCGGATGACCACGTAGGCTTCCTTGATGCTCGCCCGGCCGCCGCGGATGGCCTTGACCTCCCAGCCCTCCAGGGCGATGCCCGCTTCCAGCTTCTCTTCTATGAAGTAGTCATGAAAGGCCTTCTTGTTGGCGACGATGCTCATGATGCCGTTTCTCAGGTGATCAGGGTTCGGGAGTGCTAGAATCGGCGATTCTACAGGATTCACGGGAGATGGCAGAGGATGGCCATGGTCAACAAGTCGGTGCTGATCGAACGCTCATCGCAACAGATGTTCGATCTGGTCGACCGTGTCGAGGACTATCCACAGTTCCTCCCCTGGTGCAGCAAGACCCGCTGTGAATTCCGCGACCACCACAAGACGGTCGCCACGCTGCACATCAACTATCGCAGCGTCAAGTCGCATTTCACCACCGAGAACGACAAGGAATGCCCGTTCTGGATGCGCATCTCGCTGGTGGATGGTCCGTTTCGCCGGCTCGACGGCTTATGGCGCTTCAAGCCTCTGGCCGAACACGCCTGCAAGATCGAGTTCCAGCTCTCCTACGAGTTCTCCAGCAAGATGTTCGAGAAGGTGATCGGCCCGGTCTTCAGCCAAATCGCCAACACCTTCGTCGACGCCTTCGTGAAACGCGCGAACGACGTCCATGGGCTACCGAATGTCTGAGACGCTGGCGATTGAAGTGATCTACGCCCTGCCGACGAAGCAGCAGCTGGTGCGCTTGCAGTTGCCGACGGGCAGCACCGTGCGGCAGGCTATCGAAGCTTCCGGACTGCTGCAGAAGCACCCGGAAATCGATCTGACCAGGAACAAGATCGGCATTTTCGCCAAGCTCGGCAAGCTCGACGCCGTCCTGCGCGACCGCGACCGCGTCGAAATCTACCGCCCTCTGATCGCCGACCCGAAGGAAGTACGCAAGCAGCGCGCGGCCGAAGGCAAGGTCATGAAAAAAGGCGCCGGCGACAGCGAGGGCGAATAGGCCGCGCTCACTTGCAATTGCTCTGCACGGTCTGGCGGATTCTCGCGATCTCCTGTTGGCGCTGGCTGTCGTCCAGGAAGTAGCGCTCGCCCCGGGCGTCACGCATCGCCACGCGTTCCCCGGATTCCATGGCCTGCAGCGAACGCCGGGCGGCGTCGCAGTCCTCCTGTCTCTGGGCAGTCAACCGCTGCTCCTTTTCCGCCTTCTCGTTACGCTCCACGGACTCCTTCTGACGTTTCCGGAAATCCATCTCGCGATCGGCCATGGTCTTGCCGGCATCCGCCGCTGCGGGCGGCGCCTCGGCCTCGATGGTGAGTGGCTTGCGGACGACGCCGGTGGGCGGCCGGTCGGAAATGACGGTCCGGTTGTTCTGATCCTGCCACTTGTAAATCTGGGCTTGCGCCGCAGCAACAATACACAGCAAGGCAGCAGTCAGGACGAAGCGCTTCATGGCCATTCAGCGGTAGGAGGGCAGGCTGTATAATACGTTTTTGTGACCTCGGATCAAAGGCCATGCGTTTAATTCAAAGGGCGTTGACATTCGACGACGTCCTCCTCCTTCCCGCCCACTCCTCGATCATGCCGCGCGATGTCACGCTCAAGACGCGCCTGACACGCAACATCAGCCTCAATCTGCCGCTGGTGTCGGCAGCCATGGACACCGTAACCGAAAGCCGCCTGGCCATCGCCCTGGCACAGGAGGGCGGTATCGGGATTGTGCACAAGAACCTCAGCCCGAAGGCTCAGGCCGCCGAGGTCGCCAGGGTCAAGCGTTTCGAGTCGGGAATCCTGAAGGATCCGATCACCGTCCCGCCAAGCATGTCGGTACGCGACGTGCTGGCCCTGACCCGCCTGCACAAGATCTCGGGGGTGCCGGTGCTCGATGGTCAACTCGTCGTCGGCATCGTCACCAACCGCGACCTGCGTTTCGAAACCCAACTCGATCAACCGGTGCGCAACATCATGACGCCGCGCGATCGCCTGGTCACCGTGCACGAGGGCGCCACGGTCGAGGAAGGCAAGGCGCTGATCCACAAACATCGTCTTGAACGGGTGCTGGTGGTCAACGACGCTTTCGAGTTGCGTGGTCTGATCACCGTCAAGGACATCATCAAGACCACCGAGCACCCCGAGGCGAGCAAGGACGGTGCTGGCCGCCTGCGCGTCGGCGCTGCCGTCGGCGTCGGCCCGGGGACCGAAGAGCGTGCCGAGCTGCTCGCCGAAGCGGGTGTCGATGTGCTGGTCGTCGACACCGCGCACGGGCATTCGCAGGGCGTTCTCGACCGCGTCCGCTGGATCAAGAAGAACTTTCCGCGGGTCGAAGTGATCGGCGGCAACATCGCCACGGCCGATGCCGCGCGGGCAATGGTCGAGCATGGCGCCGATGGCGTCAAGGTCGGCATCGGCCCCGGCTCGATCTGCACCACGCGTATCGTCGCCGGCGTCGGCGTCCCCCAGATCACCGCCATCCAGATGGTTTACGATGCCCTCCTGAACAGCGGCGTGCCGATGATTGCCGACGGCGGCATCCGCTACTCCGGCGACATCTCGAAGGCCATTGCCGCGGGGGGCGACGCGGTCATGCTCGGTGGACTCTTTGCCGGCACCGAGGAAGCTCCCGGAGAGGTGGAGCTGTTTCAGGGGCGCTCCTACAAATCGTACCGCGGCATGGGCTCAATCGGCGCCATGGCGGCGGGCGCCGCCGACCGCTACTTCCAGGAGGAAACGGCCAACGTCGACAAGCTGGTGCCCGAGGGCATCGAGGGCCGGGTTCCCTACAAGGGGTCGGTGCTGGCCGTCGTTCATCAACTGATGGGCGGCCTGCGTTCTTCGATGGGCTATCTCGGCTGCCGGACCATCGCGGAGATGCACGCCAAGGCGGCCTTCGTCGAGATCACCTCGGCAGGCGTCCGCGAATCGCACGTCCATGACGTCCAGATCACCAAGGAAGCTCCCAATTACCACGTCGATTGAGTATCGATCGACGACCAGCGGGCGGCTGCAGGCCGCCCGCTGCATTTGAGGCCTGGCCCATGTCCCACCGGAAAATTCTCATCCTCGACTTCGGCTCGCAGGTCGCGCAACTGATCGCCCGCCGCGTCCGCGAACAGCAGGTGTATTGCGAGCTGCATCCCTACGACGTCACGCCACAGTTCATCCGCAACTTCGATCCACAGGGGATCATTCTGTCGGGCGGACCGAATTCGGTTTATGCGGTCGAGGACTTCAAGGCGCCGCCGGTGGTGTTCGAACTGGGTGTACCGGTCCTCGGCATCTGCTACGGCATGCAGACGATGGCCGCACAGTTGGGAGGCCAGGTCGAAAGCTCGACGCGCAGGGAATTCGGCTACGCCGAAATGCGTGCGCACGGTCACTGCACACTGTTCAAGGGAATCGAGGACCGGCGCAATGCCGAGGGGCATGGCCTGCTCGACGTCTGGATGAGCCATGGTGACAAGGTCACCGCGTTGCCACCGGGCTTCAAGGTCATCGGCAGCAATGCCTCGACACCGATCGCGGCGATGGCCGACGAGGCACGCCGCTTCTACGCCGTGCAGTTCCATCCGGAGGTCACCCACACGCTCAAGGGCAGGGAAATCATCGGACGTTTCGTGCGCGACATCTGCGGCTGCGGGCATGACTGGAACATGCCCGACTACGTCACCGAAGCGATCGAGAAGATTCGTTCGCAGGTGGGCAACGAGGAGGTGATCCTGGGCCTTTCGGGCGGCGTCGATTCCTCGGTCGCCGCGGCGCTGATCCACCGCGCGATTGGCGAGCAGCTCACCTGCGTCTTCGTCGATAACGGTCTGCTGCGACTCAACGAAGCGGAACAGGTGATGCAGACCTTTGCCCGCAACCTTGGCGTCAAGGTCGTACACGTCGACGCTGCCGCGCAGTTCATGGGACAGTTGCAGGGAGTTTCCGACCCGGAGGAGAAGCGCAAGATCATCGGCCGCGAGTTCGTCGAGGTCTTCCAGGTCGAGGCCGCCAGGCTCAGCAACGCCAAATGGCTGGCGCAAGGCACGATCTACCCCGACGTGATCGAATCGGCAGGCGCGAAGACCCGCAAGGCGCACACCATCAAGAGCCATCACAACGTCGGCGGCCTGCCCGAGCAGCTCAACCTCTGGCTGCTCGAACCCCTGCGCGAACTGTTCAAGGACGAAGTCCGCGAACTCGGCATCGCCCTTGGCCTGCCGCACGACATGGTATACCGCCACCCCTTCCCCGGCCCCGGCCTCGGCGTCCGCATTCTCGGTGAAGTGAAGCCCGAGTTTGCCGAGCTCCTGCGCCGCGCCGACGCCATCTTCATCGACGAGCTGCGTGCCGCCGGATGGTACGAGAAAACCAGCCAGGCCTTTGCCGTATTCCTGCCGGTGAAATCGGTGGGGGTCATGGGCGACGGTCGGACCTACGAATACGTCGTCGCCCTGCGCGCCGTGGAAACGCAGGACTTCATGACCGCGCACTGGGCGGAACTGCCGCACAGCCTGCTCGGGAAGGTTTCCAACCGGATCATCAACGAGGTGCGTGGCATCAACCGGGTGGTTTACGACATCTCGGGCAAGCCGCCGGCTACGATCGAGTGGGAATAGCCTGGTGTTGTTCAGGGTCTATCAAGCTACCATCTGGTTGCTTTGAGTCTAGCCTACCGGTTCGCCCATTCATTTCACCATCGCCAAGGGCGCCAGCGCAACTATGTGCATCGCAGGACGGTGACATCAAGTTGGCTGCGTGATCGCCGAAAACCCGTGACTCAAAAGAGCCGCACCCTTTCTATTTGACGAACCCCGGCGGGAACTCGTCCCATGTCCTATCATCAAGCATTCGAACGGAGTTCTTGTGACTTGAACCGACCTGCTTAAGGAAGAACGGCAGGTGGTGCGCCAAGGCGAAATCACGGACCTGACGAGCCCATTCAGGCTCCAAGGGGCGTACGCGATCTGTACCGGTCTCCGACCCAAGCACGATCCAATGAACATCCGCATAGGCAGACAGATCGATCGGCCCGAGCATCGGCTCGATCATCACGAACCGGTAGCCTCGCACGCGAAGAAGATGGGGTAAGCGATCGTCGGCCAGCATCTGGTTTTCCACCGATACTCCGCACGCGAGGTAGGAGGGTACACCCTGTGGGTAGCGCCGCTCCATGAAATCGGCCATGCGTTCAGCACGCTTGGTCCAAAGCACGTACTTGGTGGTATCCGGCAAGCGCCCGGCAGGTCGACGAGCGTTCTTCTCTTCGCGCTCTCTGGCGACTTGATCAACGATATCGAGAACACGAGCGATAGTTGCATCGGTGACCTTGTCCCAGAAGATGTCACCGTGCTGAACGACACCAACGATGCCCTTCTTTGTGCGCAACTTTGCTGGATCGAAGCGCGCTTCGATCTCCGTAGGCATCCCTTCCGTAACGGTCGAGGGAAGGTTCCCGAGTCGCACCTGCCAGGGCATGATGCCGTCAAGCCACCAACAATCGCGGCAGCCAGCGGAATAGCGCAGGCATCCAACGACCGGGTTCCAATCAGAGGTGAGGATGTCACCGGGGTTCTTCTTGGCCAATTGTATCTCCTTCGCTAGATAAAACAGACACATACCACTGGTGTTTCAAAAGGAATAGTCAGAGATTCAATCAAACGTTTTCTCTACTTCACATCGCCACCTGTTTCATTGAGTGTGGTCAAATGATTTGATGGCGCGATGCTCACGATTTTTGATGGTTGTTGGCGGCGCTTTTGCCAATCGAAGCCGATGAAGACTGTCGGACGCCTCTCAGCGTGCGGCTTGCTGGGATCCCTTGCCAAGGCAGCGATTTGATGCCCCCACGGGCTCAGGGGCCTCAGTGAAAATCCGCAACCTGCCCCAAGTGCATGAGCGTACAAGCATTTTCGGACACTGCAAAAGGTTCCCTTCGCCGGGCTACGCCCACCTTTGACAGGCGCCACTCCAGTCATTCACGTGCTCGAAGTGCCGTCCGCCATCCACGGTATAGCATTGGGTTGCTGTGAATCGTGACTGCCAGTTCCCCATTCAGTCCTTCTCAAACTCGGCCTTGCCTTGTGAGGTCTTTCGACGAAGGTAGCTTGCCTTGTGGCCTTCCGCCATTGCAAGGATCTCGTTCTTGTCGGACAAGCGGCTGAATAATCTCTCGGACGAATACATCGATTCCTTCATGAAGCGTTCCCGGGAACGGCTCCTGGCCACGATCCGGATCGCTTCGAGCACGCTGGCCACCCAGTCATTGCCGGCAAACCGCTGCTCGGCTTCCACGAGCAGGCGATCGACACTACCCCAATCATGAGCCTTGGCCGCTTCCCGCATCCGCGTCAGTACACCCGCAGCTTCCAACTCACTGAGGCGGCGAAGCACCAGATCATCCTCTGCAACCGACGCCAGGAGGGCCGGGTTCAGCGCCAACATTTTCAGGTCTTGCCGAGGCAAGGCCACGATATTTCCATCCAGATCAACGCCCTGTACCCTCACCTGGAGGCAAAGCAGTTCTTGTCCCTCAGCCGGCACCAGAGCTTTCGGTAGCCGCAGACGCAGCATCGCCCACGCTTCTGAACCCCACGCCAAGTCGGGCAAACGCCAGCCATCAGTGGCGTTGCCTTCGAAGGGGTTCAATATGCCGACTGTTCCGCCGGCCACGACCTCAACCTGAAGCCTCAGGTCCTTGACGGCAAGGTTGGACAGAAGATCAAGCTCTTGCTGAAACGGCTCCATCAAGTCATCGGCCGTGTCGCCGTAGTAGTGGTTGCCTTGCCCGGCCTTGGCCATGAGCACCATCAACTCCTCGTTGAAATGCCTCCCCAGCCCGTAAGTACTGGTGCTGATGCCTTTCCCGGCCATTTCCTTGCATTGCTCGGCAATCGCGGAGGTGTCGGTCAGCCCCTCATTAGCGCAGCCGTCCGAGAGCAGAATCACCCGGCGCAAGCCGGTAGCCGAAAGGGTATCGACAAGACTCCCGGCCCCTGCACGCCAACCGCCATGAAGGTTGGTATTGCCGCCTGGTTCAATACTGTCGATGGCACGCTTCAACTCGCACCCGTCGGCTTTCAATTTTGACGAGCACAGGATTTTCACCCGGTTGTCGAACTGGACGATCGCGATGGTATCGTCGGCACGCAGACGATCGACCACGAAAGCTGCACAGCGTTTGGCTTCTTGCAGCGGGTGACCCGCCATCGATCCGGACCGGTCGATGACCAGAGCAATGGCATACGCTGGCCGATCCTTGGTGACATCCCCCGGGGCATCAGGCGCCTGAATTCGAATCAGGACATCAAGCTGGTTATCAAACCCCGCCAGCAAGGCGGCACGGCGCGGGGCCAGGATGAGTGCGGTGTTCCCGGTAAGTTGGTCTAGCATATGAATCTCCTTGTCGAGTCTGGCGAGTGGTGAAGGAGCGGATGTCGGACCATGTGGCCGTTCTTTGCCACAGCAGATCCGCGGGCCGTGCCCTTGTGAAACGTCAGGAAGGATTGTGCCATTTCATGGCGACACACCATGTCGCCATGGGAGGCGGCGAGTGCTATCCGGGCGGAACGTGGATGACGCCGTAACGCTTCGCGAGTTCGGCGATTTCATCGGTGAATTCAGCTCGCAGAAATCCGGGCGCGAGCACCTCGGTACTGGGACCCAGCGAGCGAATCCATTGCCTCAACTCGACCGAGTTGGGCACATCTGCCGACAGAATCCAGGCATCTTGATCATCCGGATCCTGACTGAGGGTCTGTCTGCCCGCCAACGGACATTCCCTGACGCTGATCGACCCTTGTTTTTCGAGGCGCAGCTCGAGCTGCAAGTCCGCGGATCCTTCGAAGTGGTAGCCGATTTTTTCTTCGGCGTAATCTCGAAGGACGAAACCGTCTGGCCTGACGAAGGGCGCTTCGATAGCGAGTTCTGCGGACCTGCTGCGGTGCAGTCCAAATTGCAGCACGGTGCCATTTTTGTTCATCGTCGCCACGAGGTAAATCAGGTAATCCCTGATGACCAGCCCCAGGGGGCTGATCAGATGCACCTTCGGGTCTTTGGCATTGCGTGCCACGTGCGTGATCCGGATCGGCTGCTCGTTCAGGATAGCCTGATAGACCACATCACGAACCTCGGGTCGAATCGTCGGTGGCTTGCGCTGCAAACCCAGTGGGAATACATGAACCTTCTCTTTCCAGCGCGCAGCCGCCAGAAGGTGTCGATGAGAGAGTCGCTTTTCCGCTTCCCGGACAAACGGCTTGAGAGCATCGAGTGTAGCGGGCGGCATGAGCTGTGAGATGAACGTGCTGGCAAGCTGAAAGGCCAGCGCGGTGTGATCGTCGAGCGACGGGCTGATCCTGACCGGAGCATCCGCTTTGAAAAACCACTGCCGAGGCTCCTTGCCCTGGATTTTTCGATCCAGGCCAAGTTCTGGCTCGGCCTCCCGAATCCCTTCCAGATCTCTCTGTACGGTGCGCTTTGAAACAGCGAAGCCTGATCGCTCCAGTTCCAAGAGTAGCTTTTCATCAGAGATCGAGCCAGGCCACCGTGGGATGAGATCGAGCATCCTGCGGAAACGACCAGCCGGGATGTTTTGTATAAAGTCGGCTGGTCGATTGGGTGCGGCAGGCTCCTGAAGGAGATTTACCTCTGACATGTTCTATGGTCCTCATGCAGACGCCATGTGCTGATCACCTTCAGAGGCAAATTTTCCACGTCAGCGCGTGTATCAGGGAAACACAATATGTGCAGACTTAGTAACCGTCCATAAACAGAACGGCCTCGACACCTCGCATGGTCCAATGCGACTCTTTTTCCTCACGACAAGGCATCTTCGGATAATCCCCCCCCTGATTCAAAAGGTCTCTGATCATCCGAACAACCTGAGTAGCCGCAAACTGACCAACCCAGCTTTGGTACGCATTGGGCCAGTTTAAATTGACAGAACGTGGCCGGGTTCCCCCGCGCGCGGCCTTGACGGTTCCCAGTCCGGGAAAAATCTGACCTGGAAGCCATCCACGACGGTCCAGGATATCGTCGAGTCGAGAAGTAAGCGATGCTGCGACGCGTGAATCATTGATGACTTGAGGTGTAGCATTACTATCGCACTCCTCAAGAAAAGCAGTTCCAAAGGACGCCACCTTTGTATAACCACTATTGATTGGCGCACCGGGCATAACGATAGCATGTGCCAGTGCGTTCTTCAATGTACTATGAACCTTATTCCAAGTGACGATCTGCTTTTGCCGCGTTCCGCCCCATGCAAATATTTCACAGGCCCATTTAATTGCCTCGCCTTTATCTCGTTCGGTCCATTCCAGGTTCGCTTTGACAAGCCTAGAAAAAACACTTCCTCGCCATATCAGGTCAGCAAGATCGTCCTGGTTTTGAAAGAATGAGCGGCCTTTCCAGACATAGTTTTCAAGCCTTGCATCCCATGACTCCTCGGACTGCATCAAATCAACAAGCTCTTTGATGACACAAGAGGCGTTTAAACCAAATTGTGTCGCGACAGAAATCTGCTGTTCTTTGATATAGAATTCCTCTTCCACGATACCTTCAACTACAGTATCATCGGGGACCGCGGTGGGATTTGCAACGGGCAAATTAACCGTAGAGGAATCTTTAGGCAGGGCGAATAAAAGAGCACGTCCCCGACGCCCGACTCTAAAGTATACCGGGGGCGAATTTCTTACGTGATACCCTTTGCCCAGGCCAAGTCCCGGCAGGCTGTGGGACATATTGGGCGGGAATGTTCGGAGTGTCGACCTTTCAAAACCAGCAAAGGCATTGCTGGCAACCAAGTCGGAAGTTGTCCAGTGAGTGGGCAGTCGGCCTTGATTAACTTCCACACCTATCAAATCTTCTAAACGCATTTTATATCCTTCGTAGAGTTTTTCCATGTTTTCTCTCTTCGTGCCCCATAAATGCAAGCCTCGCTCCCTCCTGCCGACTGACTGCTCTATGACCCAAACCCTGTCAGACGCCAAGCCCGGCCCACTTGGCCTGAAGACCATACAATAAGACGCGAAGAGCATATCATCTCTGTAACGACTTGACTCCAACACAATGCTCACGAAGGGATTCGTCCCTGCTTGCATTAAAGGCAATTGTGCTATCTGGAAACAATATGCTCGGCCAGACCTACCGATCAAGTGATCTGCAGCTTCAACAAGGAAAACATGGGAGTGTACGTAACGATCCCAATCCCGATAACCTGGCGCCTGATATCCAGAAAACCAGCTATCCATCACAGCCTTAATGAAGGCTGGGTCCCACGCTGTTGCAGTAATGGCCACTTCCAACTGCAGATTGCTCCATGCAACAGCTAATGCCTCTTCCTTATGTTGGGTGAAAGTTCGCCGAGTTCCGCCAATCAGCCGTCTAAACATGTCAGACAAATGATGGAACTGCTCGTGGTAGAGAGTTTTCAGGATACTGATGGTTGCGAGGGCTCGTCGCTCGTCATTTCCAATGATGAAGCCCTTGTGCAATAGTTCTTGCCCAATCGCCCGGCAACACCCAGCTATCGTATCGATGTAAAGCACGATACGATTAAACTGGGCGTTGGGCTGATACATTCCCAGAATCTGCCTCGGCGGGTCTCCGCTATGGGAAACCGCGTCACGACACTCTCTATTTCCATCAAGTCCATACTTTCTAAATTCCTCTAGATGTAGTGCGTCGTCCGAGGACACGCACTCGAAGGCATCCAATACATCAGCCACAGCTTGATCGCAGATTTCCTGCCAAGAAGATGTCTGCATGTGATACTCCATAAATAGATATTCCTCGCAAGAGCCTCTATCTTTTATATTCCTGGCCAGAGCAATTCGCCACACTGTCTTGTACATCTTGGCCGCGAAGGCATTGGGATCTAAGCATGTTTTAAGGATTGCGGTTAACGCATTGTAAGACGAACGGAGCTCATGCCGAGAATTTCCCTAGTGGAGGCAGTTAGGGCGTAGCGAAACGTCATCCCGCCTCTTTGAAAAAACAAGACCCCGGGGTGGGTGAACTGCCGCATCTTGGAACTTTTCAAGAAGTACGCCTTCTGCCCACTCGCAACGTCCATGAATAGCTGCCGCCCAGAATCGACGACAATTTCCGTGAGCGAAAAATCGCGGCCGGCAATCGTCACCTGTCCGCCTACTCGCAGCTTGCTGCTGCCGGTGGTCTTCGGCATCGGATGGCGGATCTCGTAGCATTCATCGATATCCCGGCCGTTATCTGTCCCGAAGCAGGCCATGTATTCCTGACTTTCTTTTGGCGGCCCTCCTTCGAGATGCCGGGCTGCGGAGTGAATGATGCCCACCAGCGCGGGGTTCACCGCCGCGGACAAGGCGCCCAACCCCCACAAAACATCCGCCCAGGCCGATCCGATGTTGACCTCCCGACCGATCGTCTTGGCCATCACCCGAACGTCGTCAAACCATTTTGGCGAGTAGGCGATCTGCGCCTCGATCAGCACGTCGGTCATCTCACCGTGATTCGTATAGGTCACCTTCTTGACCTGCACGGCAAAGGCCTGCGCGGGGTCATCCAGTGCTTCAACGATGCGCCGGGTCTTTTCATGGTCATCGCGGGACTTTGCCAATTGGGCCGAGAGCGCTTCTGTTATCTCCATGCCCGTCGAAACGACGACGCTGTTGACCTTGTCGGTATCGACATCGGCCTTGATCCGCACCACAAACAATCCACCTTGTTCCGTGACCGATATGATCTGATGCTTTTGGATCAGACCACCGTTGTACTGATCGATCCGTGAACGATGGTTCTCCCCTTCGACGGTGGCTGTTCCGGCAATGAAGGTGCCGGCCACTTGCTCGACCGCTGCCGTCTTGGCATTCTGCAGGGCTTCGTCCACCGACCGGCCATGACCCGTTGCCGTTACCTCCTCAGCCAGCAAATTCACGGCCACAAGGGATAGCAGGAGACACAGCCATCTCATGGCATGACCCCGCTCATCAGCCGTGAGAGCTGACGTGCAGCACCGATCGATTCCCTGCTGGCGGTGATCTCGACGATTATCCGCCCGTCTTCGAAGCTGCGGTAGCTGACGAAAGCGCCCTTGATGATCGCTGAGCTATTGTCGTGGATACGCTCGGCCAAATTTGAGGCAAAGCGATGGGCCTCGCGTGTCTTTTCGCTGCGACTGGTCTGGTCGTCGCTCGGGCGGCTCATTGCTTCGCTGTCGTCGGTGTCTGCGTCATCCGCAGAGCGGCTTTCGGACGATTGGAAATTCCGTGCATAACTCCTGGCAATCCGGGTGAGCGTCTTGGTGGACTTGACATCGTTGTTCAGGAACTCGGCGATAGTCCGCTTGGCGCGCATGCCGGCAATCATCAGGGCGGTTTCACGAGCGCGTGGCGAGTCGTCGGCAAGGTCCGCCGTACCTTTGCTGATGATCTTCACCCAGTTGCCCTTGGCGTCGAATACGAGTTTTAGCGTTCCGCTCGATTCCTGAAAGGCCGACTCGGCAAGCTGGGCTGCGAGAACATCCTGCTGACCCGAGGGCTCAGAAGTGATTCCCTGTTGCTTGTTGCCAGTGCTTGAACAGGCAGCCAAGGCAATGGCCAGATAGAGCACAACCCATGACTTCATGATTTCTCCCGAGGAAATGGATGACGGCAGCGACGAGTTCATTGACACCGATTTCGGATATTGCACAAGCACGGTGTTCGGGCCTTGACAAGCGTCGTGCCGAAGCCTGTGGAGTGCAGACCAGATGCCGATTCCTGCGCGCTGCGCCCTGGCGGTCTAAGAGCAGAGGCGCAACAACTGCTGCAGCGCCAATGGCCAAGTTCCATCTGGCCGATATTCAGCCCAGTGCGAGTCGTGAACGCACCAATCCGACAGCAGATTGTTCCAGTAAAAAGGGTCATACCAGCGCGATAACATGAAAAGCTCTCCTGATCATTGGCGACCGAGATGGTCGTCTTGAAACTAAAGCGTCCACCCCTCGTGGTCTGGTGGTGGTTGGTTGATTCGAGTGTCCTGTCCCATGACAAAGCCGTCGCAGATTTGGATCAGTAGGTCTTGTTCGTAAGTGCTTTCAAAGCCCTGATGAACGTAGTCGAGCAGTTGCCCCTGCGGACAACGCAGCCGTCCGGAATACCAGCCGGCGAAGATGGGCCCCTCGCTTCCGGGCAGCAGCGCATCAATCGTTAACTCGCGACCGTCGGAGAAATCACCCGAGATGCCCAGCAGGAACAATCTTCCATTGCGGATTTCCCATTGGCCTTGATAGCCGCGCCAGCAGGCCGAGCATTGCACCTGCAAGGCGGGACGGGTTCCTTGTGCGGCAAACAAAGACTCCAGCGGAGTGTCGCAAAGGGCGTGCTGTACGCCTTCGACGAGCAGCAGCTCGGGTACTTGTGCAGTCATGGCATCCTTTTCCGTAACAGGGGCTCGGCGTGCCCCGCCTTGCGAAGGGGCACCAGACACTATGCCGCGAGGTATTTGACCTGCTCGGTCATTCTGGTACCCGACTGGCCAAGGTTACTTCGACGATCCAGGGTCTGGATCTCGACGCCCAGGAAGCGAAGCCTCAGGTGGGCTGGAGCAGTCAGGATCCTGAGGTCTTCGTTGTGTGCTCCCAGATACTCATCCCGATGTTCCATCAACAACTTCCCCAAGTGGTTCTCTCCATCGAAACCCGTATCACGGGGGATCACCCCCCAGTACCTGTCCTTCTCGCTCGAGATCTCGTAGATCGTCTTTCCTTCGCTGCGGGCAAGCTGCATTCTGAATTGCACCCAGTTCCAGATCATATACGCTCTCCCAAAAGGACTTCTCAACGCTTGTTCCAACTAATCGCCTAAGCTCTCTGATACGCCATTGGAACAGATCACTGCGACACGTGGTGTCGCCATGCGGGTTCGCGTGATGGTGTGCTTTACCCAATCCCTTGCTGGAAGAAAACCCCACGCTGGCAGCCTCCATCCCAAACAGATCCATAGCGCGACACCTGGCTTAGCGGCGAGGTCTTGAGAATTGAAATCGCATGACCCACACAGGAGGAAGGGGCTCGTATCCGACAGCAGCAGAGCGACCTGCTCCGGATGGCGCGTTTGTCACCGAAACTCTCACGGGTTTGCGAAGCTCGGCAATGTCTGCGCTCAACGACTTGCTGGATACCGTGGATCTCCAGTTCGGATCCAGGGTCGTGAGGGAATCTGCCTTGGTCTGGCCACCTTATAGCTGGCGTGCGATGGCGGCGAGCGAATTCCGTCGCAGGGAGGGAGCAAGCGATGATCGCCACGCTTCTGGACGCCGGTAGCCGGCACACTGGCCAACGCCGGTTCTATGGGGAAGTAGTGGCTTTGGGAACCAATCGCACGGTCGCCATGGACTCCAGTCGTCGGGAGGAATCCATGAGTCCGGCGGCTACCGCAGAGAAAACCTCCCCCGGAAAATCCTCCGGCAATTGGGCTGCGACCTGTTCGATGACCGCCGGGGTGCGGGCCAGGACATCGGTGATGATGGTTTCCATGTCTGTACCGAGTCCACAGAGTCGGGCTGTGGTGTTGAAATGTCGGCGCTGGATGTCGGCCAGCCTGTAGTGGCTGTTCTTCCCGCGCAAGGCCATGGCGAGCTTGAGTTCGCGCCGGTCAAGCTTGCCGGGGCCGCTGCCTACCAGGGGCCAGGCGGACAGCACGTCGTAGAGTGGCGTCAGGCGATAGCGTCCGCCGGAGAGCAGGCTTACGCTGAAATTCTTGGCGTGGCCGTCCGTGGCCGCCATCATCCAGAACAGCAACTGAGCACGCAGCAGCGTGGCCAGGTCTTCGTCCCGGTTCTGGGAGCCCTGGAGGATGCGCGCGATGGGGAGGAGGCCGGGGCCGCCATCGGATTCGTATTTCAGGGAAACCGGAGTTCCCGTGGCCTGGCAGAAATCCTCCTGGGGCAGCCGCAACCACCAGGCGCCCGAGGAATGCAGCTTTCGATCAAAGCGTTCTACCACCAGCACCTTCTGTTCCCCGAACCGACGGATTGCGCACGGGGCGACGGCCAGACCGTAGGCGGTGAGGATCCGGGTGCATAGCCACTCGTTTTCGACGGACGTGTGCATGTCCGCCTCACGATGCCCCACCAGGCCCAGGGGGAACTTGAATATGTGCGTCGTCGGCGTGGCACCCCGTGGCCGGCACCAGCGGCCTTCGTGCCACAGCAAGGCGGTCTTCTCCTGGGCGCCGGCCAGGGAGATGCGGAAATCGTCGGTTGCCATCGCGGTGCCCGGCAGGGGTGAGGAGACGGCAGCCCGCAGCAGGCGTTCGAGCGCTTCATCGTCCAGGGTCTCCGCCTCGATGGAAAACACGTTCTCCGGCGATTGGCCCTCGGGCAGCAGTTGTACCGCCCCTACGCAATCCCGGCCGATCGCTTCCAGGAGGTCGAAGGCATCCTGTGCCCGAGTGTGGAAGCGCGATTGCAGGCGGCGGCGGATGGCTTCGCTGTCGGGTAACAGGTTGTCGAAATACAAGCCGATGCGCTCGCCTTTGAGCGGCAGGTTGTCCAGATTGAAGGGCAGTGACAGTGAAAGGGGGCGCGCTTCGGGCGAGGCGATCCAGGCCGGATGATACTGAAGTTCCATGGGGCCTCGGGCTGGCAGACGCCACTGACCAAGCTTCTGGCCGTTGGACCAGATGTCCAGAGCCCGGCTGACTGATCGGCGACCCATGGCTTACCACTCCCCGGCGACGGGTAGGCTGGCGGCCTGATCGCGGATGGCCTTGTCGTGGATGGTCAACTCCAGCCCCAGCACATTGGCCATGGCGAGAAGCCGATCCAGCGTCAGCCGATCCGGGTTCTCTTCCAGTTCCGACAGCCGATTCTGGCTGATACCCAGCTTGGCGGCCACCGCCTGCTGGGAAAGTTTCAGCGCCCGGCGCCGGCTCGCCAGCACCTGGCCGACCTGGGTGGAAGTGGAGAGTATCTGAGCCACGGCAAGCCTCATCGAGAATAGCGATAAATGAACCATATCGCCATAGGCGATAAATGTAAAGTATCGGTGATGCCGATGGGCCGGCGCTGGTGTTCTTCGATCGCTGCATTACATCGCGGCCACGCTTGGTCCGAAATGCGCCAAAAAAGCCAGAGAGCCAGAGTCACCCCGGAGGCAAACCCAATCTGCCACCCTCGTCGCGCTGACCTTCCTGGCCGCGGCGCCAGGCCTGTGGGCCGCCGGCCAGCACTCCCCTTACGGTGCCGGCCGGCGGCTGCGGGCCGTTTCGAGGTGCTGGCACAAACGCTCGGCGCCTTCGAGCAGGCGCGGCGTGTGGCGCTGGATCAGGTCGGGCGGCACGAAGAACAGGTTGCCGCGCGCGACCGCGGTGATCGTGGACCAGCGCCGCCAGTCGTCCAGCCACTCGGGCCGCGCTTCATCCATGCCGCTGGCGACGATCACTTCCGGATTGGCGGCGATCACCGCTTCGACGGTCACCGTCGGCGCCATCGTCTCCAGTTTGCCGAAAACATTGTCGCCACCACACAGGCGAATGACGTCGGAGATGATCTGCCGGCGGCCAACGGTCATCAGCGGCTGTTTCCAGATCTGGTAGAACGTCGGCACCAGCGGACGGCTGCCATAGCGCTTCTGCAGGGTAGCGAGGCGTTGGCGAAAGCTCTCGGCGGCGCGATTGCCGACCGCCGTGCTGCCGGCCAGCACCCCCAGACGCTCGATCTCGCTGGCCACGTCCTCGATACGGTTGAGCTGCGAGAGATAGATCGGAATCCGCAAGGCGCGCAGGCGGTCGAGATGCGCGGCGGCGTTGCCGCTCTGCCAGGCGATGATGAGTTCCGGCCGCAACGCCGCCACGCGTTCGAGGTCGACCCGTGAATAGCCGCCGACGCGCGCGATCCTGCTCGCCGCCGGCGGGTATTCGCTGTATTCGACGGTGCCGACGATGCGCTCGCCGGCACCGGCCGCAAACAAGGTCTCGGTCAGATGCGGCGCCAGGCTGACGATGCGTTTCGCCGGCTGCGCGAGGCTGATCGTCGCGCCGCTGTCGTCGATCACGCGCACCTCGGCCCGGACCGGCGTGCCGGCAGCCAGCAGCCAGGCGGCGCAGAGCAGTCTGAACCAGGACTTGCGCATCTCAGGGACGCCAGCTCGCGAGCGCCGCACCCAGACGCTGCCATTCGCTCTCGCTGCCCGGCAAGCCGACGCGCAGCAGGTCATGCGCCGCGAAATGCCGGGTCAGGATCGCCTGCCGCGCCAGATGTTCAAAGAGCGCAAGGCTCAGCGGCGTGGTCAGACTGGCAAAAAGCGCGCTGCCGGTCACCTCGCCGAACGGCGCCAGCAGGGCCGCCAGCCGTTGCGCCGCGGCACGCAGATCGCGGCGTGTCTGCGCCTGCCAGGCGCGGTCGGCCAGCGCCTGCCGGGCAGCGGCACGAGCCGGGCCGGAGAGCGGCCAGGGACCGAGCGCTTCGCGCAGGGCTTCGAGTTTGTCAAACGCGCCAAAAACGAAGCCGACACGCGCACCGGCCAGGCCGAAAAACTTGCCCAGCGAGCGCAGGACGATCAGATTCGGCGCCTGCGGGCCGCCGGCCAGAGCGGCCAGACCATGCTCGGGTTCGGGGTCGCCAAACGCCTCATCGACAATCAGCCAGCCCCCCCGCCGCTGCAGTCGTTCAGCCGCGTCGAGCAGGTCGCTGGCCGGCAGGATCCGGCCGGTCGGGTTGTTCGGATTGCAGAGCACGATGATCGGTGTCGCCGCGGCCAGTGCGCGCGCCAATGGCGCATGCGGCAAGCGGCGCAGCTTGTGGCCCGCACGTTCCCAGGCCTGGGTGTGCTCTTCGTAG
>JAKOZI010000147.1 GCA_029780075.1 Pseudomonadota bacterium | reverse complement strand
TTGCTCATAGCGCTGATTCCTAGGACGTAATGAAAAGTTGGTACGAACTAAACCGCCGCATTATACGCCAATCTCAATACGGATTAAATCGAGGAACGCCTGTAACCCTTAGTTCGCGAGCGGTCTACGCTCACGCAGCGCCTGTGCCAGCGTCCCCGCATCGACGTATTCCAGTTCGCCACCGACCGGCACACCACGCGCGATACGCGACACGCCAACATCTCGTTTCCTCAGCATTTCCGACAGGTAGTGAGCCGTTGCTTCACCCTCGTTAGTGTAATTGGTGGCAATGATCACCTCTCGCACCACTCCGTCACAGGCCCGAGCGAGCAGGCGCTCGAGATGAAGTTCAGCGGGGCCAATGCCGTCCAGAGGCGACAAACGGCCCATTACAACGTAATACAAGCCCGAATAGGCCTGCGTCTGCTCCATCATGTTCATGTCAACCGGCGTCTCAACGACACAAAGCTGGCTGGCGTCTCGCTTCGCCGAAAGGCAGCGGCTGCAGATGTCGGACTCACTGAAGGTATTGCAGCGCTGGCAATGGCGCAGTGTGTCGAGAGCCCGCTGCAATGAATCGGCCAGCCGACGCGCGCCTGGCCGATTCAGCTGCAACAGGTGGTAAGCCATGCGCTGAGCCGATTTTGGGCCAACGCCCGGCAAGCAGCGCAAAGCCTCGATCAGTGCCTCGAGGCTTGAAGGTGTGCTCATCAGAAGGGCATTTTGAATCCGGGCGGCAAATTGAGCCCCGCAGAGAAACCAGCCATGCGCTCCTGCGACGCCTCCTCGGCACGCCGAGTGGCATCGTTGAGTGCCGCCGCCACCAGATCCTCGAGCATTTCCCTGTCGTCCATGACCGAGGGGTCAATGCTGACCCGACGCACGCTGTGGCCACAGGTCATCAGCACTTTGACCATGCCGGCTCCCGCCTGGCCTTCGACTTCTAGCAGCGCAAGCTGCTCCTGAGCCTTCTTCATGTTTTCCTGCATTTGCTGAGCCTGTTTCATCAGACCGGCGATTCCGCCTTTCATCATCTTGCTTGCCTCAAATTGAAATAATGGACTACACGGGTTTAATGGATGATTCGATCAGCGTTGCGTCGAAGACCTCAATCACCTCGCGCACGAAACCATCCTGCTCGACCGAAGCGATGGCGCGGTCCATGCGCTCGCGGCGGTCACGTTGTGCCGCCGCCGCAGGTGTATCGCCAGAGACTTCTTGAAGCTCGATGGTCAATTGCAACGGCCTCGCGAAGTACTCGCCGAGCGACTGCTGCAATTTGTCCTGCGCAGGCTTCATCAGCAGATGGCGATGTGTCGGCGAAAGACGAAGAACGATACGTGCCCCCAACAATTCGCGCAACTCACAGTGCTGCGCCAACTCCCGCGCCATGCCGCCGATTTTGAGGGCCGTGAGAATGTCCGGCCAGTCGCCGGCTGGCCGGCCTGGCTCGGCAGCCGCCCTCAAAACCACCTGCTCCACGGGCGGATCCAACGGCCCCCGCTCATCGTGGACCAATCCGCTGTCGGACGCAGTGACCCGTGGCTCCGGTACCGTCTGCGCGCCAACGCCAGAACTGCCGGGTGCCGGGTGCGTGCCGGCAGCGCCATCGAGCAGGGGACGGAAAGCGTGCAGGCGCAACAATGTCATGATGAACCCGGCCTGCTCGTCAGGCGCCAAAGGCAATTCCTGCCGCCCATGCACAGCGATCTGGTAGGCCAGCTGAACGAATTCCGGGTCCAGTCTGGAGGCGATTTCGAGAAGGCGCAAACGCTCCGGCATGTCGTCGGCGATCGCCAGCGGCGCCAGTTGGGCGATCTGAATGCGGGTGAACAGACCGGCCATTTCCTGCAGCGCCGCGTCGAACGACAGGCTACGTGCGGCCATGTCATCGGCTACCCGCAAAAGAGCCGTCGCATCGCCGGCAAGCAGGGCGTCAACGATCGAGAACAGGTGATCCAGATCGACTGCACCAAGCATTTCGCGCACCTGTGCCTCCTCGACCTTGCCCGACCCGTGCGCGATCGCCTGATCGAGCAGCGACAGCGCATCGCGCATGCTGCCTGCGGCCGAGCGCGCCAGCAACTGCAGAGCGCCAGGCTCGGCCCAGATTACTTCCACTTCCAGGATGTGCCTCAGATGGTCGGCAATCAACGGCTGGGTCATCTGCTTGAGATTGAACTGCAAGCAGCGTGACAGAACGGTGACCGGGATCTTCTGCGGGTCGGTGGTCGCCAGAATGAACTTCACGTGCTCGGGCGGCTCTTCGAGAGTCTTCAACATGGCGTTGAAGGCCGAGTTCGAGAGCATGTGAACTTCATCGATCACATAGACCTTGAAACGGCCGCGCGTTGGCGCATAGACCGCATTCTCAAGGAGCTGTCGCATTTCATCGACCTTGGTGTTGGTCGCCGCGTCTACCTCAAGCAGATCCACGAAGCGCCCGCTATCGATCTCCTGACATGCGGCGCAGGTGCCGCAGGGGGAAGCGGTGATTCCTGTTTCGCAATTCAAGGCCTTGGCCAGGATACGCGCCAAGGTGGTTTTCCCGACTCCACGCGTGCCGGTAAACAAATAGGCGTGATGCAGACGCTTTGCGGTCAGTGCGTGCGTCAGCGCCCGCACCACATGTTCCTGCCCGACCAGGCTGGCGAACGAACGCGGGCGCCACTTGCGCGCCAGGACTTGGTAACTCATGGCGGGATTCTAGCAGATGGCGTTACCAGCTCCGCAGGTGTTTTCCGTGCCGACCGGCAGGGGGACCCTGCATCAAAATCGACCAACGGCTTGCGAAACGAAAAGAGAAAGGTGGCGAGCCTTACCCCCGGCACTCACATCAGACGGCTGTGGCTGCTTCCTTCCGGACCTGACCAGGTTCACCATCCTGCGATGCGGGGAGACCCGCCACCACGAATGCTAGCACAACATCCGCCGCAGCACCCGAAACTGAGCATACGCTCCCTGCTTGTCAGGCGAAATGGCTTAAAATTCCGGCCTCCCGGATAGACTTGCCGGTCGAGCCCTCTACCGAAACATGAGACGCGCACTTGTGGCGCGCAAGATAAGGCGATCTACCCCGACGCTCTTCCTTACCCACCGCGCGCCGACCAGGTCCTGGTTCGGAACGTATTCATCGAACGACAGAATATGGAAGAAACAACCCGAATTTGCATCGTCCGGCACGGTGAAACCACGTGGAACGCCGAAAAGCGTATTCAGGGACAGATCGACATCGGTCTCAATGCGCTGGGCCTGACCCAGGCAACAGCCGCAGCGAACTGGCTGTCACGGCAGCCGATGGCAGCCATGTACAGCAGCGACCTGCTGCGCGCTCGGCAGACCGCCGAGCGCATCGCCGTCAGCCTGAACCTGCTCCCGACCCTGCGGCCAGAGTTCCGGGAACGGCGCTATGGGCTGTTTGAGGGCCTGACTTACGACGAATCCCGCGCCCGATACCCGGCCGAGTATCAGGCGTTCGAAAGGCGAGACCCGGATTTCGTGATTCCTCAGGGCGGCGAGAGCTTGCGGCAATTGTACGACCGCGTCCACGCCGGCCTGCAGCGCGTGGCCACCGACCACCAGGGAGCAACCGTGCTCGTCGTCACCCACGGCGGTGTCCTTGATATTGTGAACCGCCTGGTCCGGGGTACTTCCTTGAGCCGCCCTCGCGACTTCCTGATTCCGAACGCAGGGATCAGTTGGGTCAGCCGGTGCGGCGAACGCTGGGCTCTGGACACCTGGGGCGGAACCGAGCATCTGGCCACGGTCGGCCTGGACGAACTACCCTAGTGCTGTTGCGGCACATCTGCACTCGTCCTCGTATGCGTATCGGAAGGAGGCTTCCCTGTTTTCGCTGGCGTCAGTGCAGCGGTCGTCTACTGGGCGATGTGCCAGACGCCATTGAACCCATCACCGGTCTTGTCGCCTGGCTTCTGATCCTTCGACCAGAAATAGAGCGGCTTGCCCTTGTAAGCCCACTGCTTGCCGCCGTCGTCGCGGTTGAGGATGCTCCAGTTGCCAGTGGCCTGATCGCTTCCCGTGACCATCAACGGCGGCCAGTTGGTGGCGCACGGACCGTTGCAGACACTCTTGCCAGCGCCATCCTTGTCGAAAACGTAGAGAGTCATGCCGTTGTTGCCAACCAGCAGGCCCCCTTCGACGCGCGCTGGTGGATTTGATTCAGCGGCGGCAACTGCGGCTGCCAGGGTTGTACAAAAGGTGAGGGTACGGATGGAAACGTGCAAGACGCTCATGGGATTTCCTCTGTTGGTGTGAATTTTAGGAAACAGCACGCAACCGCTACTTATGCCGTTGCGACGTCAGTCATTGTTTGACTGATTGGCGGCTGCAACGACAACCTCTCTCCATCTGCGAGCAACCAGGAAACCGTGCTGAGCTGCCATGCTCACCCAGGATGCCCGACTGAGCAATCTGGCATCACCGGACTCAACCCAGTTCTTCGCCGGCTACCAGCCTGCGCAACTGGAGCGACGCGCACGCATGTACGCCGGCAGCTTCAGCCCGTGATGTACTTTTCCATTTGCTGGATAATGAACTGCTGCTCACAGATCGTTTCCTTGACCACATCGCCAATGGAAACAACCCCCAGAACCTTCTGCTCGTCGTCAAGAACCGGCAGGTGCCGGAAGTGCTTTTCCGTCATGATGGCCATGCATTCGTCGACCGTCCGGTCGGGCGTAACGTAAAGCACCTTGTCGGTCATGATCTCACTCACCCGGGTGTCCTTTGAAGCCTTGCCATGCAGGATCACCTTGCGGGCATAATCTCGCTCGGAAAAGATACCAACGAGATGCTCCTGATCGACCACAAGAACCGCACCAACGTTATGATCGGCCATGCACTGCAGCGCGTAAAAGACCGCATCGTCGGGAGCAACGGCCACCAAGGGTACACTCTTGGCGGCGAGGATTTGCCTGAGGGTCTTCATGAAGCGTCCTTTCTGGTCAGGAAGTCATACCATACTAGAGCGTCAAGCGGTCCTTGCCAAGGGGTCAGGATGTTCGACTCGCCGCAGCCCCGGCCTTTCAGCCGTGTGAACGGGAACCACCGGCGCCTAGCGCAAACCGGCAGCGTACTCGGCAACAGCGCTGATCTGCTGATCAGAGAGCTTGCCAGCAATCACACGCATCACCTTCTCTGCATCGTTGGCCCGCTCATGACTCCGGAAATTCTTCAACTGAGTGGACGTGTACTCGGCGTACTGTCCGGCCAGCCTCGGATACTGTGCTGGCAAACCGGCGCCGGCTGGGCCGTGGCACCCGGCACACGCCGGAACGCCCTTCTCGAAATCCCCCTTGCGCCAAAGCGTCTTGCCTTCCGCAAGCAGCTTCTCGTCCTTGGCCACTGAAGGCTGCATCTTCTGCTGCGAGAAGTACACCGACAGGCTGCGCATGTCCTCGTCCGACAACGCGGCAACCATGCCGCCCATGATGGCATTATTGCGGACCGCCGGCTTGCCGTCGACGGACTTGAAGTTACTCAACTGCTTGTAGATATACTGGGGAATCTGTCCGGCAAGAATGGGATTGGCCGCCGCCGGGCTGTTACCATCGGCACCGTGGCAGGCAACGCAAACTCCGCCAGCGATTTCCTTGGCTTTCGCCAAGTCAGGCTTGTCTTTTGCTTGTTCCGTTGCGACGGTGGGGAAACTGACGGCCAGGAGAACCGCAAGTGCCGTTGTACGAATCATGTCCAAACTCCCATTGACAACAATGACTAATCTCAGGCCGGAGAAGCGATGCAACAAAGCTGATATTCTATAACAGTTTGCCGTCCGGGCGCGTGCCTCTCCTCTCCATCTACTCTCGGGTTCCTCCATGCCCCTTTTCCAGCAGGCCATCTTTCACACCACCGTTGCCGATTTGCGTGATCTCCCCACCGATTCGCAGTGTGAGATAGCTTTTGCCGGACGCTCCAATTCCGGCAAGTCTTCGGCGATCAACACCCTGGCCAATCACTCGCGCCTGGCTTTCGTCTCCAAGACGCCGGGGCGAACTCAGCACCTGAACTACTTCCGCCTCGACCCTGGAAAGTACTTCGTCGACCTGCCAGGATACGGATTTGCCAAAGCCCCGGAAGCCATCCGATCGCAATGGGAAGGCCTGCTCGCACCTTATCTCCGCCACCGTGAAGCGCTGTGCGGACTGGTGCTGATCATGGACAGTCGCCACCCGCTCACCGAACTGGACCTGCAGATGTTGGGCTGGTTCGCACCGACCGGCAAGCCGATTCATGTCCTGCTTTCGAAGGCCGACAAATTGACTCGCCAGGAGCAGGCCCTCGCATTTCGCGAAGTACAGACGGCACTCACCGCCATTGGCAGCAACTGCACCCTGCAACTCTTCTCCAGCTTGAAGAAGTCGGGAGTCATGGAGGCCGAGACGATCCTCGGCGCCTGGCTGGGTCTCGCCATCACCCCGAAGGCACCACCGCCAACCGGCCTGTCCACCGAGAAGACGGCCCGCGTGAAAAAACGCAGTGCCCTCGGTTGGGGTGCCCGCAGCGCCGAGCGTGCCGGCGGGCGTCATTAAAAAAGCCCCCGGCGGGCCGGGGGCAGGACATGCCTTACAGGAATAAGGCACCCGCTCAGGGAGGTGAAGCGGGAGATGGCATGGCCATCTGGTCAATCAGAACAGTTCTTAGGGCGGATAGTTCCCCTGCCATAATGCTTTTCCATCAGTTGTATCTATCGGACCACAACGATTGCCATGGACCACCAAGCGACCTTTCCTTCAACGCGCATGCGGCGGATGCGCCGCGATGACTTTTCGCGTCGCCTGATGCGCGAATCGCAACTCACTGCCGATGCGCTGATCTACCCAGTGTTTGTTCTCGATGGCAGCAAACGTGTCGAGCCGATAACCTCGATGCCTGGAATTGCGCGGCAAAGCCTCGATCAACTGCTGAAAACCGCCGAACAGGCCTGCACCCTCGGCATTCCCGCCCTGGCCTTGTTCCCGGTCATTGAAGCTGAGGGCAAGACGCCGGGGGCTGAAGAAGCGTTCAATCCCGAGGGTTTGGTACCGCGTGTGATCACCGCGCTGAAGCGGGCATTTCCCGACCTGGGCGTAATGACCGACATCGCCCTCGACCCCTATACCAGCCATGGACAAGACGGCCTGATCGACCCGGCAGATCCGCGCGGCTACGTGTTGAACGATGAAACGCTCGAAGTCCTGGCACGACAGGCGCTGGTGCATGCGCAGGCGGGAGCCGACATCGTCGCGCCTTCGGACATGATGGACGGCCGGATCGGCCGCATTCGCCGCGAACTTGACGCTGCCGGGCAGATTCACACCCGCATCCTGGCCTACTCGGCGAAGTACGCATCGAGCTTCTACGGCCCTTTCCGCGACGCGGTCGGATCCGCCGGCAACCTCGGCAAGGGCAACAAGCACAGCTATCAGATGGACCCGGCGAACAGCGACGAAGCCCTGCGTGAGGTAGCCCTGGACCTCGCCGAAGGCGCCGACATGGTGATGGTCAAACCGGGAATGCCCTATCTCGACATCATCCGACGCGTAAAGGAAGAGTTCAAGGTGCCCACCTACGCCTACCAGGTCAGCGGCGAATACGCCATGCTCAAGGCTGCGGCAGGGAACGGCTGGCTCAACGAACAGGCCTGCGTTCTGGAGAGCCTTCTGGCGTTCAAGCGAGCGGGGGCGGACGGCGTTCTAAGCTACTTTGCACTGGCCGCGGCAAAGTGGCTCAAGGCATCTGCCTGACGCCGGAAGCCGAGCGCTCCCCGCGAAAAAATCTTTGCGCCGGACTTTCGACGAGCTGGTGGAACAGCGCACCGCCAGTAATGCTTGCAACCCAGGCAACGAGCATCCCGGTCAGATTGATCCACGGGTCGCTGCCCGCGAAACGCGAAAATGTTCCGCTGATCAGCAGGCAAACAGGGAAGTGAATCAGAAAAACCGAGTAGGAAATCCGGCCAAGGTAGGCGAGCACGCTCGACCGCGGCCAGTTCCCCAGAAAACCCGACATACGGGCCAGACTGAGCGCCAGCGCCACCAGCAACGCCACGGCAATACGCGGCCGATAGTCCAGCAGCAGCGCGGCAATCACCACCGCGACCAGTGGCAGTAGCCAGACCAGCGGTCGTCGCCCGTTGGTTGCCCAGCAGCCGGCAACTCCCAGACCGTAGGACCCGAAGAAGTACACCCCCCAGTTATCCCAACCGGCATCGCGATTGAAATAGTACAGCGACGCCAGCGCCAGACTGGCCACCAGCGAGGCCCCAATGGCAGCAGTTGCAGCACCGCTTTGTGCAACACCACGCGCCAGCCAGAGGATCGCCACCAGCAGTGTAAACAATTGGAAATCGATGGCCACGTACCAGACGCCCGCCGACAGCCCGTCGTAACCCAGGATCCCCTGCAACAGCAGCGCGTGCGCCAGAATCTGCGGCAAGGTTGGCGGACCGGGTATTGAGTCATGCACCATCAATTCGCGCGCAATGGCCGCACAGACGATGCCGATTACCACGGCGGCAAGGAAGGGTGTGACCAGTTTCAGATACCTATGCTGCAACAGCACGAGCGGCTCGCTCGACAGCAACACCCCATTGGGGGCAATGCTACGCGCGGCCAGAAAACCTGCGATCACCAGAAAAGCCTGCACTGCCATGCGCGCATCCTGGCTCAGCCATGTCATCAGGACGGGCGCCAGAGGGTAGGCATGGTCGGACATCGGCCCATAGAAAGCCAGGTGATGCAGAACGATCAACTGGAAGGCCAGCGCCTTCAACGCGTCTACGAAGGCCAACCTCGACCCGGCGTCAGGCACGCGAGCTGCAGCCATCGAGGAAGCGCTGTTGGTACTCGGCGAAGGGCATCGGCCGTCCCCGCAGGTAGCCCTGCATTTCGTCGCAACCCTCACGTTTAAGGAACTCACGCTGGGTATCGACCTCAACACCTTCGGCAATGACCGTCAGTTGCAGGCTGTGCGCCAAGGCAATTACCGCGCGCACGATGGCGCAGTCTTCGGTATCGCCGGGCAGTCCGCGCACAAAACTCTGATCCACTTTGAGCTTGTTGAGCGGCAGCCGTTTCAGGTAAGCCAGCGAAGAATAGCCGGTGCCGAAATCGTCGATCACCAAACCCAGCCCCATTGCCCGCAGATTGTCCAGAACCTGGACACTGCTTTCGGCCTGACTCATGATGGCGCTCTCGGTAATCTCCAACTCCAGGAACTGCGCCGGCAGACGTGACGCCTCCAGCGCCTTGCGCGCGGTTTCCTGAATTCGTCCGCGCGCGAATTCAACACCGGATACGTTGACCGACAGCACACCCGGATCGAACCCGGCGGCCACCCAATCCGCCCACTGGCAGCAGGCAGCATGCTGGACCCACTCGCCGATCGGCACGATCAGGCCTGATTCCTCGGCAAGTTTGATGAACTCGCCAGGCATCACCAGTCCCCGTTCGAAACGAAACCAGCGGACCAAAGCCTCCGCGCCGACCACTCGACCCGTGGTCAGCGAAAACTGTGGCTGCAGGTACACCCGCAACTCGTCGCGCTCGATGGCCCGCCGCAGGTCGGTTTCCATTTGCAAACGCGCCAGCGAGGACTGGGTCAGGTCCTTGGTGAAGAACTCGTAGGCGTTCCGGCCGCGTTCCTTGGCTCGATACATGGCCACATCGGCGTGCTTCATCAGGGTTTCCGCATCGTCCCCATCCTGTGGAAAGACACTGATGCCAATACTGGCGCCGACAAAGAACTCCTGCTCGACCGTCACCGGAGAGTCCTGCAGGATATTCAGAATCTTCTCGGCGATGTGCGACACCGCGGTTGGCCCGACGACCCCCTCAATGACAATCAGGAATTCGTCGCCACCCAGGCGGCCGACGGTATCGGATTCGCGCATCAGCCTGCTGAGCCGCCAGGCCACTTCGCAGAGGACCCGATCACCGACCTGATGTCCGAGGGTATCGTTGATGTTCTTGAATCGGTCCAGGTCGATGAACAGTACGGCGAGTCCGCTTTCGTCGCGGTGCGCACGCTGCAGTGCCTTGTGCAGACGGTCGCCAAGCAGCAGCCGGTTGGGCAGACCGGTCAGCGGATCGTGATGTGCCTGATGATTCAGTTGATCGTGGGCTTTGCGCAACTCCGTAATGTCGGAAAACACCCCGACATAATGCGTGAGGTGCCCATCCTGGTCCTTGACGGCGCTGATCGTCAAGGACTCCAGAAAGGGCTGACCGTCCTTTCGCCGGTTCCAGAGTTCGCCCTGCCAGCGCCCATAGCGGCCAAGCGTCTGCCACATCTCGCGGTAGTAGCTTCGTTTTTGACGACCGGACTGCAGCATTCGCGGGTTGCGCCCGATGACTTCATCCTCGCTGTAGCCGGTAATCTCCGTAAACGCGCGGTTGACCGCAATGATGCTGCCGTCTGGCGCGGTAATGGTGATGCCCTCGGCACTGCTGTCGAAGACGGTCGCCGCCTGCTGCAGGCGCACCTCCATGCGCTTGCGATCGGTGATATCGAGCATCACTCCGACCAGGCCACCACCGGGTTCTCCCTGCTTGCCATAAGTCGCTTTGTGAAACACCACGTCACGATAACTGCCGTCAGCGTGCCGGACCTTGGTCTCATACACCTGCGAACCACGCCGCTTGAAAAGCTCTTCATCTGCGGCCTGGTAGCGATCGGCCAGATCGCGGGGCGCCAGATCATGGACCGTAGCACCGATCACCGCGCTGCGTGGCTTGCCCAGAAGCGCAAGAAAGGCCTGATTGCATCCCATGTAACGCCCCTCCCGATCCTTGTAGAAGACCGGGCCAGGAATGGCCTCCACGAGTTGACGCATGAAATGAAGCTGCTGCGACAATGCCAGCGTACGTTCGGCAACACGGCCCTCAAGTTCCAACTGCGTTTGCTGCAAGGCCTGTTCGGCAGCCCGGCGGGCGGTTACGTCCTCATAGGTCCAGATCCAGGTCCGGTCTTCCGGATCATCGCCAATGGTGCGGCCGATCACATGCACCCAGATCGAAGTGCCGTCGCGCCGGCGATAGAGGAATTCCCCGTCAAAAGTCTCGGTCGCCGGGCCATTTCGATAGACTTCGCGTCCGGCCTCCTCCCACTCCTCCCACTCCTCCTGACTGCCGAAGAGAACACGAGTCGACTGGCCTCGTAGCCCTCCCGGTGGATAGCCAAAAATTTCCTCACAGCGTCGATTGCAGCGCAGGATCGTCCGTTCGCGCTGATAGGAAATCCCTATCATCGCGTTGTCGAAGATCAATTGCTGCTCCCAGAGGCTCTCGACGAGCGCCTCCTCAGCAGCTCGACGCGCGCTGACGTCTTCGTACAGCCAGACATGTCCTTCGTCGCGGTTGTCCGGGTTGAGCAGGCTACCGGTGACCTGGCACCAGATCGGTGTACCGTCCGCTTTGCGGTACTCAATCTCGCCGATGAACCTTCCCGACTGGTCAATCCCGGCGTACGCCTGTTCTCCCGCCGCAAGCCACTCGGCTTCGCTGGCGAAACAGACGCGCGTGGATTGCCCCAGCAATTGCCCGGGCAAGTATCCGAAAATGCGCTCGAAACCGGGGTTGCAGCGCTTGATGATGCGATCACGAAGGAAAGCGATGCCGATCGGGGCGCGCTCGAAGATCAGTGTTTGTTCGCGCAGCAGCGCATCCATCGCACGGCTCGCCTGACGCTTTTCGGTCACATCCTCGAATAGCCAGACGTGCCCTTCCTCAGGCTTCGCCGGGTTGAGCAAGCTGCCGGTAACCTGACACCACAGGGGGTTGCCATCGCCCCTGCGATACTCAACCTCACCAACGAATTTCCCGACTTCGTCGATCATCATACGGGCGTACTCGCCCTTTGCCCACCAGGCTTCGTGACTGGCAAAGCATATACGGGTCGACTGGCCAATCAGTTGGCCGGGCGCGTAACCAAAAATTCTTTCGAAGCTCGGATTGCAGCGTTGGATGACGCGATCACGCACGAACGCAATGCCGACCGGAGCACGTTCGAAGATCAGCGTCTGTTCGCGCAGCAGCGCGTCCATCGCCGTGGTCGCCGCACGTTTCTCGGACACATCTTCGTACAGCCAGACGTAGCCCTGGGTCGGGTCTGGCGGATTGATCATGCTGCCGGTGATGTAACAACAGAAAGGCGTACCGTCGCGCCGATGGAACAGCGTGTCGCCGCGGTAGATGCCGGTTTCGACGATCGCCGCGTAAGCCTGGCGGCCGGTTTCCAGCCAGGCCTCCTCACTCGGATAATAAATGCGGGTCGATTGGCCCAGCAACTCTTCAGGCGCGTAATCCAGGATCTCTGCAAAGCGGCGGTTGCAACGCAGGATGATGCGATCGCGCACGATCACGATACCGGTGTCGGCGTTCTCGAAGATGAGTTGCTGTTCGCGCAACAGGCGCGCGCTGGTTTCACGCGCACAGACTTCTGCGGAGACATCGCGAACGATCCATACCGTTCCCAAGCGCGGCGCAGCGGGGTCGATTGCGCGTGCGATCAGGTGCGCGACGAACATCGTGCCGTCACGCCTCGCCAGCCGGGTCTCGAAGTCAACGGTCTGCCCAATGCTCAACTGCGAACGAACCCTGCGGCGCAGTTCTTCACGAGCCTCGCTATTGCGATAGAAGACCAGATCCGGTTGGCCCACCAGCGATCCGGCCGCCCAGCCGAAAAGCTCCTCGGCACGCGGATTGCATCGGTAGACCCGGCGACTGCGCATGCATACCACGGCAATCCCCGAATGGTCGAGGATCGCCTTGTATTCGAGCAGTTGCTGTTCCAGTGAACCTGACTCCCTCATCGCGACGAACTAGTACTCCTTCCGGCGATGCCAACCTGACGCCGCTGCTGGGCCCACCCAGGTGCTTGCTCACCAGACGGAGGTCTGCTGATAAGCGGTCGAAAATGCGCGATCGTGACAGGCCTAGACGCTCCGAGAGCTGGCTTGTGGAGTCCACAAGCGCTGCATCCGGCGCGGCAGGTCAAGAATCGACGCCACCCGCACATCGACCCAGGCAGGTTGACGCGTGGCGGTGCTCACCCACACCGTCTTCATCCCCAACTGCTTGGCGGTCCACAGGTTGGACAACACGTCTTCAACCATGATGCAGCGATGCGCCGACAGACTTTCGCTACGCAGCAGGAAGCGAAAGCCGCCAACTGCCGGCTTGGGTTGGAAGCGGATGCGCTCGATCGAATAGACCGCGTCGAAACAGGCACTGATGCCGGCCAGTTCGAGAACCTTTTGACTATAACACAGGGGCGCGTTCGAGAAGACCAGCTTGCGCCCCGGCAGGCGACGCAGCAGGGCTCTGAGCCCACGCTCGATGACCAGCATGTGCTTGAGATCGGGGAACTGGTGAGTGTGCCACAGGAAGTGCCGGGCATCGGTGCCATGATGACGCATCATCCCCAGCAGGGTCGCACCGTAGCGCTGCCAGTAGACTTGCCGGATACGCGTCGCTTCCTCTTCCTCAATACCGAGATGGTCGCGAATGTACTCGACCATCAAGCGATTGATGTGCGGAAAGATATGCGGGCCGGCGTCGTGCAGCGTATTGTCGAGGTCAAAAAGCCAGACCGGTGACGCGGCTTTCAGCACCGCCTGGCGATCAGTGCGACTTGATCATCGTGCCAACCCCGTGGTCAGTCAGGATTTCCAGCAATAGCGCGTGTTCGACACGGCCATCGATGATATGCACACTTTTGACGCCGTTGCGCGCGGCATCGAGCGCCGAACTGATCTTTGGCAGCATGCCGCCGGACA
>JAKOZI010000296.1 GCA_029780075.1 Pseudomonadota bacterium | reverse complement strand
CCCTATCCCGGCGAAGACACCGCCCTGGGCCAGCAAGCCGTCGTAAGCCAGCACGCGCAGGCGATTGACCCGCTTGGTACCCTTGTGAAACTGGATCAACTCGTCATACAAGCGCGGATGGTCGGCCCGCGCCAGTTCGAAGACGAGACGAATGGGCTTGGGATCCTTCACATGATCGGTGCTCATTCAATCTCTCCCGACATGCCCTGGGCGCGCTCCTTCCCGGTTGCTACCAGTGAACTGCGCGCGTAGTTCTGCC
The DNA here is from genome assembly GCA_029780075.1 of Pseudomonadota bacterium. Classification (GTDB taxonomy): domain Bacteria; phylum Pseudomonadota; class Gammaproteobacteria; order Burkholderiales; family Rhodocyclaceae; genus Accumulibacter. Next base: position 2,717 of record JAKOZI010000296.1, on the reverse strand, counting down.
CGGCCAGCTGAAAACCTCGCACATTGGCGAACATCGGTTCCTTCACCTCGTGGATGCGGTGCTTCGGGAACGCCGCCTTCACCGCCTTGCGGAACAGGAACGCCCCGCCGCCGACCAGGATGATGTTCTGCAGACTGTGCGGTGCCTCGATCCACTCCTTCATCGTCGACACGGCTTGCTCGGCGACGGTCTCGGCCAGGGGCAGCAGGCGCTTCATGTCGTACGGCTTCTGGAAGATCATCGGCTGCTTGCCCGTGCGTAGCGCTAGGTCGATGGCATCGTAGTCGCGGTACGGAGAGCCGATATCCTTGGTGATCTCGGCCGCCAGCAAGCGCAGCACGTCCGACATGCCGCGATTGAAGGAGTAGCTCTGTTTCTGCACGAAACGCATACCCCGCGCCACCAGCCAGTCGAAGGTGCGCGAGCCTGGGTCGATGATCAGGCTCTGCTCGTTGCCGATGATCGCCATCTTTTGGTGCTCGGAAGCGTAGTGCACCAGCGCCCCCTGCGGCTGGGGCACGGCCAGGGCCTTGCCCACGGTCACGGCCTTGCCGCCGCCGATCTCGTGCCGGCCGGTCATGGCCTTCTCCAGCGCCGCCTTCTTGACCGCGAAGAGCGCCACCGGCAGCCCCACCACGAGGAGGTCGATGCGGCTCACCTTCATCATGGAGAGCGCTCCCCTGAGCAGCGCCATGTACTCCGGCGTCTCGGTGTATTCGTCGTGCAGTTGTTTGGCGCGAAAGGTATCGGCGGCGAGACTCACGTCCGGCCCGACCTCGTAGAACAGCGGGCCGATGGGGATGCACACGGTTTTCTTGCGTTCACTGGCCGGCCACGACGGCGAGTCGTCGCTCGACGGATAGGCAACAGACAGGAAACTGGCGCAGCGGATGTCGGTACCGGCCGCGGCCGTGACAAATTTGGTGTTGCCGGATCCGACATCCACCGCTCTGACGATCAATTCCATAACATGGCTCCGAGGTAGGGTTGAGGTCGATCAGCATCGACAGGGCGACCTGATCCCGCCACACGGAATCCCCACTCAAAGAGGCCGATTTCGGCATCGGGTCCGACTCGCTGTCAGTGAACCGCCAATGCACAAACATTTCGGTGACGCCTGAAAGCGTCATCCCCCGGCGGGGCTGCGTGTGTGTCACTACGCTCTCATTCAAATAGCGGGCATCAACCCCATGCGCGGCGGTTGCCGCCGGAGCGGTCCGCGCACGAGCACCGCTCTGAGTTGCCCCGCTCAGGACCAGAGGCAGAGATTTCCCCCGTCAAGCCCGCCCGCCGCCTCGTTGCGCGCCGCTTTGCGACAATAAATGCTCCTTACCGCAATCTCCCGTGCGCACAAGTGCCACCCGCAACCCCCCGCAAATCGCCGCGCTTTCGAGCCGCCCGCTTGACCGCTCTACCCGCTTGGCGTCAACTACGGGTTCCCGAGGGCCATCCCGGCCCCGCTCCATCGCGGAGCAAAAGGCGTCGCAGTCGTTACCTGCCCTTGAAGCGCCGGTCTCGAACCGGCAATGCCGTCGCCCTTGAGGCGGCGGTCCCGAGGTCTTTCTCGTAGTGCAAGTCGCCGTGACTTGGCCAGCGTTCATCGCTGGGCGCTCCCTGAAGCGCGCCACGGCCAACAGAGCACCCGGCCGGCACCCGATGCCGCGCCCCTGTTCCCGCCATCCTTTGAGCACGCGGTTCTCCGCAGCGCGCGGTCGTGTTTGCCCCTTGGGCTCCCCGCGCGCCTTCGCTCAAAACTCGACACCGCCCTGGACTTTCGGTCAGGGGCGGACCCATGCGAGTGGATGGCGCTACGACTCCAGAACCGATCCACCAGACGGCGCGAGGCCCGACCTCGTCGCTGATGCCCAAGCCACGCCCCAGAGGCCGGCCGGCATCACCACCCCCATGGCTGCAGAAATGCACGGATGGGCCGGATCAACCCGTTTCGTTTTTAAGACCGACCGAGTTGGCAAGCGCGGACGCGCTGGCCGACGAACCCCCTGGGTAGGTGCCGCGACGCCGTGGTCGCGCGCGGTACCGAAGTTCTTGACCACTGACCGGCGGGGCGACGGAATCCGTCCTGCCGGGAGCTGCCCTGGATTCCACTTTCATCGCCAACATCGGCTTGCCGTTCGGGCGGCGGGCCTCCGGCCAAGGAGCCATCAACATGTCTGACGTAGTCCCCAGCAACCCTGTTCGCCGTAGCTCACACAACACTGCGCGCCCCCGGCAGCAGGAACCTGCCAGCCCGGGTCGCTCGAGCCAGCAGCAGCCCGCTCGCCCCCAGGGCTGGGCGGGAAAGACCCCCCGGGAAATCCTCGCCCGCTACCAGCCGGGCAAAGCGCCGCCGCTCAAGGTGCTGGAGGTCCTGATCAAACTCTTCAACACCCAGCATACGGCGCTGGAGAAAACCGTCTCGCACAAGACGCGGCAGGAACGCGCGCAGTTTCTGCGGCGCTTCTTCCGCGACTTGAAGCAGAAGGCGGGCTTCAAGACCGTGCCGGACCCACGCAATCTCGGGCAGAAGCACATCCACGCCATGGTGCAGGTCTGGCAGCAGGACCATCTGGCACCGGCGACGATCCAGACCTACCTGAGCTTCCTGCGGGGACTGGCGATGTGGATGGGCAAGCACGGCTTCGTGCGCAAGCCGGGCCACTACGGTTTGAGCCTGGAGGAGTACCAGCGCCACGAGTCCGCCCAGCGGGACAAGAGCT
>JAKOZI010000293.1 GCA_029780075.1 Pseudomonadota bacterium | reverse complement strand
CGAACCCGAAGTTCAGACTTTCTTGGCCTTCTCGATCGCCTCGTCGATGGTGCCGACCATGTAGAAGGCCTGCTCGGGCATGTGGTCGCACTCGCCGCCCACGATCATCTTGAAGCCGTGGATGGTGTCCTTCAGCGACACGTACTTGCCGGGCGAGCCGGTGAACACCTCGGCCACGTGGAACGGCTGCGACAAAAAGCGCTGGATCTTGCGCGCGCGCGCCACGGCCAGCTTGTCCTCGGGCGACAGTTCGTCCATTCCCAGAATGGCGATGATGTCGCGCAGCTCCTTGTAGCGCTGCAGCGTGCCCTGCACCTGGCGGGCGACGTTGTAGTGCTCCTCGCCGACCACCAGCGGGTCGAGCTGGCGGCTGGTCGAGTCCAGCGGATCGACGGCGGGGTAGATGCCCAGCGCCGCGATGTCACGCGACAGCACCACGGTGGAGTCCAGGTGGGCGAAGGTGGTGGCGGGCGAGGGGTCGGTCAGGTCGTCGGCCGGCACGTAAACGGCCTGGATCGAGGTGATCGAGCCCACCTTGGTGGACGTAATACGCTCTTGCAGACGGCCCATTTCTTCGGCCAGCGTCGGCTGGTAGCCCACGGCGGAAGGCATGCGGCCCAGCAGGGCGGACACTTCGGTACCGGCCAGGGTGTAGCGGTAGATGTTGTCAACGAAGAACAGCACGTCGCGGCCTTCGTCACGGAAGGATTCGGCGATCGTCAGGCCCGTCAGCGCCACGCGCAGACGGTTGCCCGGGGGCTCGTTCATCTGGCCGTAAACCATGGCCACCTTGGACTCGGCCAGGTTCTCCTGCACCACGACCTTGGAGTCGCTCATCTCGTGGTAGAAGTCGTTGCCCTCGCGGGTACGCTCGCCCACTCCGGCAAACACCGACAGGCCCGAGTGCGCCTTGGCGATGTTGTTGATCAGCTCCATCATGTTCACGGTCTTGCCGACGCCGGCGCCACCGAACAGGCCCACCTTGCCGCCCTTGGCGAACGGGCAGATCAGGTCGATCACCTTGATGCCGGTTTCCAGCAGCTCCTGCGAGGGCGAGAGCTCGTCATAGGCCGGGGCCTTGCGGTGGATGGGTGCCGTCAGCGCCTGGTCGATGGGACCGCGCTCGTCAATGGGATTGCCCAGCACGTCCATGATGCGGCCCAGCGTGGCCTGGCCCACCGGCACGGTGATGGGCTTGTCGGTGTTGGTCACCATCATGCCGCGGCGCAGGCCGTCGGAAGAGCCCAGCGCGATCGTGCGCACGATGCCGTCGCCCAGTTGCTGCTGCACTTCCAGCGTCAGCGCCGAGCCCTCCATCTTGAGCGCGTCGTACACCTTGGGCATCTGGTCGCGTGGAAACTCCACGTCGACCACGGCGCCGATGCACTGAACGATTTTTCCTTGAACTTGAGCCATGTCTTGCTCCAATAACTTGATTCGTGTGTGAACGGGGTCAGACGGCGGCTGCGCCGGCGACGATCTCGGACAGTTCCTTGGTGATCGCCGCCTGGCGGGTCTTGTTGTAGACCAGCTTCAGCTCGTTGATCACGTTGCCGGCGTTGTCGGTGGCGGCCTTCATGGCCACCATGCGGGCCGACTGCTCGGACGCCATGTTCTCGGCCACGGCCTGGTACACCAGCGCCTCGACGTAGCGCACCAGCAGGTCGTCGATGACCGACTGCGCGTCGGGCTCGTACAGGTAGTCCCAGGCCAGCTGCTTGCCGCTGTCGTGCGTCTCCTGCTGCATCTTCTCGGCCGACAGCGGCAGCAGTTGCTCGATCACCGATTCCTGCTTCATGGTGTTGATGAAGCGGGTATAGGCCACGTAGACAGCGTTCAGCTCGCCCTTCTCGTACTGGTCCAGCAGCACCTTGACGGGGCCGATCAGCTTTTCCAGATGCGGGGTGTCGCCCAGCTGCGTGACCTGCGACACCACCTGGGCGCCGATGCGGGTCAGAAAGCCCAGGCCCTTGTTGCCAATGGCCACGGCCTGCGCCTGCGTGCCCGCGTCCTGCAGCTCGCGCAGCTTGGCGGTGACGGCACGCAACACGTTGGTGTTCATGCCGCCGCACAGACCCTTGTCGGTGGTCACCACGATCACGCCCGCCTTCCTGGCGTCACTGCTGCGCATGAAGGGGTGCACGTACTCGGGGTTGGCCTCGCCCAGGTGGGCGGCGATGTTGCGGACCTTCTCGGCGTAGGGGCGGGCCGCGCGCATGCGATCCTGCGCCTTGCGCATCTTGCTTGCCGCCACCATCTCCATGGCCTTGGTGATCTTCTTGGTGTTCTCCACCGACTTGATCTTGCCGCGGATTTCCTTACCGACTGCCATTGTTTCAGCCTCCTTAAGTCAAGGCTTCAAGCAAAGGTTTTCTTGAAGGCCTGGATGGCGGAAGTCAATTCGGCTTCGGCGTCGATGCACAGCTTCTTGAAGGCCTTCTTGGCGTCGCTGTCGGAGTCCTTGGCGGGCTTGTTGTCCCACTGGGCGCCGTGCTTCTCGATGGCATCCAGCAGCGCGGCGTGCTTGTCCTTCAGGTAGCCGTGCAGGCCGGCCTCGAACGGCAGGATTTTCTTGACGTCCACGTCGTCCATGAAGCCCTTGTTGACGGCGAACAGCGACGCGCCCATCAGGCTGATCGGCAGCGGGCTGTACTGCGCCTGCTTGAGCAGCTCGGTGACGCGCGCGCCGCGGTCCAGCTGCTTGCGCGTGGCATCGTCCAGGTCCGAGGCGAACTGCGCGAACGCGGCCAGCTCACGGTACTGCGCCAGGTCGGTACGGATACCGCCGGACAGGCCCTTGATCCAGTTGGTCTGCGCCGACGAACCCACGCGCGACACCGAGATACCGGCGTTGATGGCGGGGCGGATGCCGGCGTTGAACAGGCTGGTTTCCAGGAAGATCTGGCCGTCGGTGAT
>JAKOZI010000290.1 GCA_029780075.1 Pseudomonadota bacterium | reverse complement strand
CTCTACGAACGAGATTGGGACAAACAGCGCATCATCGACCTCTTCAGCGTCATCGACTGGCTGATGCACTTGCCCAACGCACTGGAGCAGCAACTCCTGCACGACGTCTACACACTGGAAAGGAACGTCGCCATGCCCTACGTCACCTCAGCCGAACGATTCGGCATCGAAAAAGGATTGCAACAAGGATTACAGCAAGGTCGTCAGGAAGGTCGTCAGGAAGGTCGTCAGGAAGGCCGTCAGGAAGAGGCCGTAGTTTTACTACAGCGCCTACTCACTCATCGTTTTGGCCGCTTGCCGGATGCGGTTTGCGCTCGCCTGACCAGCGCCAGCATTGAACAACTAGAAACCTGGATGTTCAACGTGCTCGATGCTGAATCCCTGAACGACTTTTTTGACCGATGCTGATCGAAATCGCCCGATGATTGAGGCGCTTACAGCGTCTCACCCCATCCGTAAAGCGATGGAAATGCGCCCCCCATTCGTCGGGTGGTGTTGATGCGCGCCGCGTCCATCGCGTCAAATGGCCCATCCGCATCGCATTCGTCAGGCAAGACAGTCCTCTGACCCGGCCGAACACCATGACCGAACCCACCGCACCGCAGCCCGCTGACGACGACTACGACAGCCCCTGGAAAGACGTGCTCGAACACGCCTTTCCCGAGTTCATGGCGTTCTACTTCCCGGAGGCGCACGCCCAGATCGATTGGGCCCTTGGCCATGAGTTCAAGAACACCGAACTGCGGCAAGTGGTGCGCGACGCCGAACTCGGCAGACGCCTTGCCGACGCACTGGTGCAGGTCACCCTCACCAGCGGCGAGCAGCGTTGGATCTACATTCACATCGAAGTCCAGGGTCAACGCGACGCCGATTTTGCGCAACGCATGTTCACCTACAACTATCGTCTCTTTGATCGCTACGCCTGCCCAATCGCCAGCCTGGCCGTGCTGGCGGACGACGACGACGGCTGGAAGCCCGACCACTACGGCTTTGAAGTGCTCGGCTGCAAACACCACATCCAGTTCCCGGTGGTCAAACTGAGCGAACAGGCCGACCAGACCGAAGCGCTCGACACACCCCGCAACCCCTTTGCGCTGGTCACCGCCGCCCACCTGCGCACCCGGCAAACCCGTCACGACCCGGAAGCCCGCTATCAGGCGAAGCGGACCCTGGTTCGCCTGCTCTATCAGCATGGCTGGGAACGGCAACGGATTCTCGACCTGTTCGCCGTGCTGGATTGGATGATGCGGCTACCGGACAGACTCGAACAAAAGCTGTGGCAAGATATCGCAGCCATCGAAGGAGAAAGCAAAATGCGCTACGTCACCAGCGTCGAACGCCTCGCCATCCAGCGTGGCGTTCAGCAAGGCGAACAGTTGGGCGAAGCAGCGGTCATTCAACGCCAGCTTACCAAACGCTTCGGCCCCCTCAACGCGGAAACCCTGGCGCGGCTGCAAACCGCGCCGTGCGAACAACTGGAAAGCTGGGCAGAAAACCTCCTCGATGCGGCCACGCTCGACGAGGTTTTCAAGGACAACTGAATTTCGCCCGAAGGAAGCCTTGCCGGGAGATGTCTAAATAAAGGCAGGAATCTTCGCCAGCGGATCACCCGAAAGCACGCGATTAGGCGAAGCAGATGCTGTTGCCGGAGCCGAGATCACCTACACGAGCGAAGATTCATGAAAAATCAGACGCCGCCGAGCGACGACTACGACACGCCCTGGAAGGACGCGCTGACGCGCTACTTCCCCGAGTTCATGGCCTTCTACTTCCCGCGCGCCGCCGCCGAAATCGACTGGCGGCAAGCGCACGTCTTTCTCGACCAGGAACTGGCGCAGGTCGTCCAGGATGCCGAACTCGGCAAGCGCCTGCTGGACCGCCTCGTTCAGGTTGGCACGTACGCAGGTGGCGAGCAATGGGTCTACATCCATGTTGAAGTGCAGGGTCAGCGTGATGCCCATTTCGCCGAACGCCTGTTCACCTACAACTACCGCCTCTACGACCGCTACCGCAGGCCGGTCGCAAGCCTCGCCGTGCTGGCCGACGACAGCGAAAGCTGGAAACCGGACACCTTCGGCTACCAGCTCTTCGGCTGCGAGGTTGGCATCCGTTTTCCCGCCGTCAAGATCCTCGACTACGACAGCCAGATCGAATCCCTGCTCGAAGACCCCAATCCATTCGCCCTGGTCACCGCTGCTCACCTCTTCACCCGCAAGACAAAAGGGGATCCGGAGCAACGCTATGCGGCAAAATGGCGGCTCGCGAAGCTGCTCTACGAACGAGAGTGGGACAAACAGCGCATCATCGACCTCTTCAGCGTCATCGACTGGCTGATGCACTTGCCCAACGCACTGGAGCAGCAACTCCTGCACGACGTGTACACACTGGAAAGGAACGTCGCCATGCCCTACGTTACATCTGCCGAACGATTCGGCATCGAAAAAGGATTGCAACAAGGATTACAGCAAGGTCGCCAGGAAGGTCGTCAGGAAGGTCGTCAGCAAGGTCGTCAGGAAGGTCGTCAGCAAGGTCGTCAGCAAGGCCGTCAAGAAGAGGCCGTAGTTTTACTACAGCGCCTACTCACTCATCGTTTTGGCCGCTTGCCGGATGCGGTTTGCGCTCGCCTGACCAGTGCCAGCATTGAACAACTAGAAACCTGGATGCTCAACGTGCTCGATGCTGGATCCCTGGACGATTTTTTTGACCGATGCTGATCGAAATCGCTCGATAAATTAGGCGCTTACAGCGTCTCACCCCATCCGTAAAACGATGGAAATGCGCATCCCATTCGTCGCGTGTTGATGAACGCCGCACCTCAGGAGGCATGGTGTGCCAATCTGACACAGTTGTTGCCAGTTCCCTGTACATACCATAGCCCGTACGCTCGTGTTCGCGCTTGGGTGATAACCTGACGCGGCTGCAAACCGCGACATGCGAACAACTGGAAAGCTGGGCCGAAAACTATCGTCTCTCAAGAAACACAATTTATCTCCATGATTGATTGAATGATTCCAGGCGGGTTGACGGATAGGGGAACCAGTTGCATGCCGAGTTTTTCGGCACGCTTGGTGAGGTGATGCATGACGCGTTGGCGATAGCGTTCTTCGTAGTAGTCCTGCCCTTTGTCCGTGTATTCCGTGCCCTTGGTGAGCAGGGTGTAGATCA
>JAKOZI010000137.1 GCA_029780075.1 Pseudomonadota bacterium | reverse complement strand
TCAGGGCCTTGCCACTCGGTTGTCATAGCGGCGAGAGGCCCAGGAGCTTGACCCGGATGTTGTCATCCCACGCGGCTTTCTTGCGCTTCATGCGCAAGCTGCATTTGGTCTTGTCGGTGGTATCCAAGCGCAGCAGGTTGAGCACGATCTTCTTGAGGAGGGAGAAATTTTGTGGGGCGTTGTCCTTGCGCACGGTGCTGGCATCCTCGTCGAAGGTGACGTCGAGCACCCAGTGGAGTCGGTTCTCGATGGCCCAGTGGCCTCGCGCCGCAGCCGCGAATGCTTTGGCGGTCAATTCACGAGAGATGATGTAGTAGCGCCGTTCAAGTTTCGACTCGTTGTCGCCGATCTTGCGCAGGGAATCGATCAAACCGATCCTCTTGCATTGGGGCCAATCGGCAAGATCGACGACCCCTTTCACGGGCAGCACCGAGGCAATTTGAGCGACGATTCGACCATGGGACTTGTGGATCTGGCGGTGGCGGTCGACCTCCTCCGATGTGGACTGGTCAATGAATTCCGTCTCGATGGCTGCCAAGAGACTCGGCTGATTGCCTTTGACCGCCAGCAGGTAGTCGCCGCCTTGGTCCGTAATCTGGCGGGCGAAACTCTTCTGGCACCCCATGGCGTCGATGCTGACCAGCAACCCATGGATATAAAGCGCCTTGAGAAGCTCCGGAATGGCGGTGATCTCATTGCTCTTGCTGGCCACCATTTCCTGGCCGAGAACAAGACCCAGTTCCGTCGCGAAGGCGCTGACCATGTGAATGGCGCTCTCGCCACCACTGCCTGACCCACGCACCGTTTTGCCATCGACCGCCATGACGCCTTTCAGTGCACCGACCACCCCCGACACCCAGCGGCGGAACGCCGTCTCGAACTGTTTCGGGTCGAGAGCCTGGAAGATTCGCAGAAAAGTCTTCCCCGATGGAACCCCATTCTTGAGCACCAGGAATTCACGCAACCACGCTTCCTTCGTACGCCCCCACTCGGCGATGTCTTCGATCGTGTCACCGTCGGTGAGGACGGCGGAAATGGCAATCACGAGAATCTCCAGGAAGTCGTGCAGTGTCCCGTTGCTGGCTTTGCGCGGATCGTCGATGTCACCCAAACAGCCTACCAGGCTTGCCACCTTTGTCATGGTCATTTCTCATGCCCAAAAGACGAGAGTAGACCCGACTTCTCGCGGGTTTACAAGACAAAGTCATAACACCATAAATGTTAATGGTTTTATCTTCACCAGATATGATGAAAGCAACTATGTCATCCGAGTGTCAAGGCCCTGGCTCAGACCCCTGCTCGCCATTCTCCTTTGTTTTGATGACACGCGCTCGACGCGCGAGTGGGCGGTCGGGGTGATCAGCACCGTGGTCACCGAGATCGGTGGCGGGGCGATGGCCGTGCAGTACTTCGGACTGCAGGAGTGAGTGGAGTCGGTGACCGGCCTCGTGGCGCTGGGCGGCTTGATCTTCGGTTGTGGGCTACCCGGCTGGGCGATCGTGCGCTGGGTCTTCAACTTCTTCGATAAGAATCGGGATGCCGGGATCGATGAGGTGGCCAAGGAAGTGAGGGAAGTGCTGTGATGAACGTGCAGGAGTTCATTACGATGATCGGACCGGCGGCATAGGCTCATTCCAATACTGGCCTGTGGACCGCGGCCAGCAGTCCACCAATTATGCAAGTACGATTTCTGCACAGTCAGATAGAGGCGCATCGCCTCTTCTTGGGACAGTGCGCGGAGCAAATTTGCGGGAGCCAAGGATGAAGGTCACGCGCCCTACTATCAACACCACCATGACCGCAGCGGCCGTGCTAATTCTTCTAGCTGCACTTCCGGCAGCCGTGTACGACACTATCGAGACCGGCCGTGTATATCTTTTTTCACGACAGTTTATTGACGAACTGCCGCAGCGTCTTACTGGTCCTGGGCGGTTCCGGTTTGTCCTTCAGCCATTAGTTGCCATTGTCCTCGGGTGGCGTAGCGGCCTAATAGATGCCCGTGCAGGGAGAGCACCGTATTTGTATGGTTTGCTCATGGCCGGTGATAATCGCATGGAACTGCTACGCAGCGGTACAGCAGATATTCGCAACCTGGTTGCCATGGGGATTGTGCTGGATGCTGTGGCGCAACTGCTCATCTATAGGCAGGTGCATCCCGGTGCGGCGTTGGTGGTCGGCCCGATTCTTGTCAGCATCCCCTACGCCGTGGCCCGTGCGCTGACCAATCGGGTGCTGCGCCTGAAGAAGCACCGGTCCGATACGTGAGCAAGCCATTCGTTGAACGGTATCGTTAGCGGCACCATCGCGGTCCAGTACTTCGGGTTGCAGGAGTGGGTGGATTCGGAGACCGGGCTCGTGGCACTGGGCGACTTGATCTTTGGCTGCGGTCTGCCGAGGTGGGTGATCGTGCGCTGGGTCTTCAACTTCATAAACTTCATTGAGAAGAACCGGGATGCCGGCATCGATGAGGTCGCGAAGGAGGTGAAGGAGGTGCTGTGATGGAGGCGGGAGACTTTCAGCAATATTCTGAGGGTTCACCCCTTAACTTGCTTCCGATGACTCTTCCGAGCACGGCGACGAATAAACCCGTGGACAATCCGCACATCAAGATACCTGTCAAGCCCTCGACGGGTCCGAGCATCCGCCATGGTTTCGGCAATACCAGATCACCGTAACCCAAAGTCGTATAGGTGACGCCAGAAAAATAGAAGGCCGACTCGGCATCGGGCAGGCATCCCGTCCACAGATAGAACAATCCCCAGACGGCAATCTCGGCCAAGTGGATCAGGATCAGCGCCACCGCCAAGCGGACAAGCAGCCAGGCAATCGGCCAAAAGTGCGTCAGCAGTAGGGCGTTCGATATGATCAAGGTTCTGAGCAGTGCGGCAAGTCCGCCTGCATGCACCACGACCGTGACCCCCACCAGAACACACGCGCTGACGAAATTTAAGTGCATCATCCGGGGTTGCCAGCGAGCGTCAAGCGGTCGGTGCGGCATTTAATCGGATTCATAGTCATCAACCCTCACTGTCGGGTGCTGCATGCATAGTTTTCGCCTCGAACTGTCTGCGCTTATAAAGAGAATCACGAGACTCGCCGCCCACTTTCGGCGCCCCAACCCCGCAGCCACGCCATCGTCACACCGATCGATGACGGAAATCTTCGCAGCTCTGCACACGCGATCGCAGCGGACTCGTTTCCCCGTCTTCTTCGCGCCCGTTCCATCAACTCGACCTTGAGCAGATTCCTGTTGAACTGGTCCTTGTGGTTGAACGGCGTGTGAATCACGGTGACGCGCCGGTTTTTTGTCATGGATTCGGTTGACACCACGGAAAGGCGGCCATGGCTACATCTCTCGCCTATACCGGCGCGCTCTGCTCGGCCGACGCCGCTGTTCCCGTGCCGCCCAAGAACTCATCGATGACATCCGCCACCCTGATCCGGCGGCCGAAGTAGCCGACGCTTTCCTCCAACCCTTCGGCGCGCAGGATATCGCGCACCGCCGCATGCGCCGCCACCAACCGCAGGCGGATCCCGGCCGCATCGAGTTCTACATGCAGCTTCGCCAGCATGCGCGCGCCGGCAAGATCGACCATGGGTGAAGTGGACAGATCACAGACCACCAGCGTCAAGGGTCCAGAGGTCGAGCGGATTTTCTGAGAGACCGCGTCGCGCACGTGCTCAACGTTGAAGTAAAGCAGCGACGCCTCGACGCGGAACATCAGCACACCGGGAAGCGCCTCGTTATCCGGGTTGCGCCCGATGTCGGAGTAGCTGCGGGTGCCCGGGATGCGGCCGAGGAAGGCGACATGCGGGTGCGCGGCGCGCCGTATGAGCAGCAACATCGAAACCAGGACCGCCACGATCACGCCCTTGAGTATGCCGAGCAACAGCACGCTGGCGAAAGCGACCATCGAGACACCAAATTCGAAGCGGCTGACCCGCCACACGTGCCGCAGTTCAGCGATGTTGACCAGGCCCTTGACGGCCACCAGAACGATCGCCGCGAGAACCACGTTCGGCAGATTGTAGAACAGCCCTGTCAGGTACATCAGGCACAGGCCGATCGTCAGCGACGCAAAAACCAGGGCGAGCGGCGTTCTTGCGCCGGCCTTGTCATTCACCGAGGACTGCGACAGGCCACCGGCCACCGGGTAAGCCTGGAAGAACCCTGCCGCCAGATTCGCAGCACCCAGACCAAGGAGTTCCTGCCGCGCATCGATCTCGTAGCCGTTCGCCTGAGCCAGGGCGCGTGCGGCGGAAACGCTTTCGACATATGCCAACAACAGGCACGCGAAGGCCAGCGGGATCACCCCATCCACGTCGCGCACGCGCAAATCCGGCAGCTTGAAGTCGGGTAAGCCCTGCGGCAGCGCGCCGACGATCTTGAAACCAAGGTCACCCAGGGGCGTTACCGACAACACAATGATCGAAATCACCACTACGAACAGGGCAACCGGGCGGCCCGGCAGGAATCTTTCCCCCAACAACAAGACGGCGAGTGCGGCGAGGCCGAAAGCCAGCACGGCGAAGTTGGTATCGGGGAGCTGGCTACCAAGGGTGACGGCGGACTCGAAGAATCCATGCCCTCCGCCCTTGACGCCGAACAGCTTGGGCAACTGGGTCATGGCGATGGTCAGCGCCGCGCCGGCCTTGAAACCGAGCAGAATCGTTTCGCTGATGAAGTTGACCAGCGAACTCAAGCGAAACAGCCACGCCAGCACGCACATGGCGGCGATGACCACCGCCGTCAGGGCCGCAATCGACGCACAGCGTGCAGGATCGCCCTCGGCCATTCCCGCAACCGTGACGCCGACCAGCATCGAGATTGCCGAGGTGGGTCCAATCGCCAACTGGCGCGAGGAGCCAAACAGTGCATAGCACAGGCCGCCGACCAGATAGCAATAGATGCCGTATTGCGGCGGCAGGCCGGCGAGCGAGGCGTAGGCCAGCGACACCGGGATGCCGTAAGCCGCCAGCGTCACGCCGGCGATGGCGTCGTTCGCCAGCCACCTCGTCTGATACGCGGCGAGCCACTGCGCCGGTGGAAAGACCGCGCGCCAGCCGCGCGCCGGAGGGGCGCCGGCGAGGGTACGCGCGGGTCGCGCCTCTTCCGTCTCGTTAGTCGGACTCATGGATTGTCTTCCACCTGCGCTTCGAGGCATCCTTCGCGGATCGCCTTGACGAAGGCACGGTAGTCGCGCTGATTCTGATCGCCGTACTCCACGGCAAACTCGCAGATCGCGTCGTCGAAAACGGCGCTCGACCCCATATAGCCCGCGATCAGCGCCGCATCGCCCGAACGCGCATGTGCTCGCGCCAGCGCCCAGGCGCACAGTCGGCCGTAGGTGGCCAGGCGGTCGACGTCCCATCCCTCGACGATCGCGCTAATCTTGACATCGCGCAATTGGCGAACATAGAAGTGCCCGCCGTTGGCTCCTTCCGTCCAGCCGAGGAACATGTCGCTCGCCGCCTGCATCAGGCGCTGCCCGGCAACCACGCGCTGGCCCTGATTGGCATGCAGGCTCTGGCCCGCATAGGGTTCGAGAACCGACGCCCGTGCTTCCTTGATCTGCAGGAAAAGCGGGTCATTGTCCGCAGCCATGAACAGCGCGACGAGGCATCGGGTGCCGACGCTGCCGACGCCGACGACCTTGACCGCCAGATCGCAAAACCGGAAGCGATCGAAGAGCACACGCACGTGCTCGGGAAGCGACTCGCGATACGTGGCCAAGGCTTCCCGGTACTGCGTCCGCATCCCCGGTGCCTGTTCCTCGCTCATATGAAAGACGAGTGGAGGATTGTCCTTGATCTTCGGCAGCGCCCCGTGATGTTCGGCGAGCTTGAGGAAGACGTTTTCGACAGCGCTTTGCTGACGCGCTTTCTCGACCCGCCTGGCGGCGAGCTTCCGTATCTTGTCGCTGCCGCCGCTCATCTCGGCGATGACGCGATCAAGGGCGATCGTATCGTACCAGACGTCGAGCGCGCGCATCGACGAATAGTCGACCATCCGCTCGCGGTAAGCGCGCACAGTCGCCGTCGCCGCCCGTGCAGCCTCGTTTTCATGCAGGCGCATATACTGCGCGGCGATGACGATGCTCGCGGTCAGACGCTTGAGGTCCCACTCCCAGGGCGCCGGCAGCGTCTCATCAAGGTCATTGACATCGAAGACGACTTGTCGCTCGGGTGTCGCGAAGCCGCCGAAGTTCAGCAGATGCGCGTCGCCGCAGGCCTGCACTCTAAGTCCGGAGCTTGGGGTGGACGCCAAGTCAGCCGCCATGATCGCCGCCGAACCGCGGTAAAAGGTGAACGGCGACTGCAGCATCCGGCCAAAGCGAATCGGCACGAGTTCCGGCATCCGTCCCTCGTTCGATGCGGTAAGCACTTCAATCGGATCGCGCCGCTTCTTGGGTGCTTTCCATCCGCCCTGCGCCTCACGCGGCACCACTTCGCGCAGCGCGCTCCCTTGTTCGCGGCGTTCCTGTGGGGAAAGAACCGCCGCCGGACTGCCCGCGGTGGCGTCTTCCTGTTGGTCATCAACTTTGCTCTTGGACATCTCAGCACTTCCCTTAGAGCGAAAAACGTTGCATATAGACAGTATAGCGAGGGCACAGCGACGATGCGAAAAGGTCGGGGTTATACAGTGCCCTGAGAGCATCCCGGCCGTACCACAGGATCACCGGGTCTCCGTCGGCGCCACCTGTGTGACGGGCGAAGGCACTTGCGTCAGGTGAAAAGCATGCTGGCCACGAGAGCGAGTCAAGTCCATATGGAGCAGCTTCTCGGCGGCAGTGAGACGGTCCCTTTCCTGCTCGACGTGGACGTCCATGTCCGCTTTCTGCTGGCGATGCCACTGTTGATCGCTGCGGAGCTGGTCGTGCATCGGCGCAGGCGTTCAGTGGTCAGCGCGTTCCTGGAGCGCCAGCTGATTCCCGAAAGCGAGATCACGCGCTTCCGTCCCGCCATCGCGTCGGCAATGCGACTGCGCAACTCGGTGCCAGCCGAGTTGCTGTTGATCATTCTGGTGTATCGCGTTGGCGTCCTGATCATCTGGCGTCATTGTGCTGTGCGTGGTCTTTGGCCCGCTATTGGTGTTTGCTCCGCAGCTTGCCCAGGCGAAGCGGACCGGGTTGCTCGAATATGGCACGCTGGCCGAGCGTCACGTGCGAGAGTTCGACGCCAAATGGCTGCGCGGGGTGCTCCTGCCGACGAGCCGCTCGTCGGTAGCGGCGATATCCAGTCGCTGGCCGATCTGGGCAAAAGCTACGACGTGTTACGGACCATGCGCTCGGTGCCGGTCACCAAGGAGATTTAAAGTGGGCCCCGAGGCACTGGATCTCTTCGTCACGGTGATGATCGCCTTGGCGTCGATTCCGGGCGGCTTGCCGCCGATGATGCTCGACGTGGAAGCCGACAGCAAGTGTTGCCAGGAAATGCACGTGGACGGCGGCATTAGGGCGCAGGTCTTTGCTTATCAGGCGGTGACCCGAATCAAAGAGGTGGCGGCGACGGCCGGAGTTACCCGTGAGCGACGGCTCTATGTGCTACGCTATGCGCGCCAGGATGCCGATTGGGCCGACGTCGAGCGCAACACGATGAGCATCGCTGCGCGCTCGGTCGCCTCCCTGATTCACAGCCAATTACTTCTGGTGAGCGCCAAGGCGCCGCCCATCCAGATCCCCTTCGCACGGCTGGAGGCGATTTTGTCGCGCACTCGTTTACCGCCAGGTTCTCTCTCGAACTGCGCGAACGACAGCAGGATGTCCCGCGTTAGCCGCCCCATCGATGTGGTGGTGTTGAACGACTGCGACACCGAGACGAAGGTCACTTTCTGCGCATCGAACAATTCGACCAAGGCCACCACCCGGGCCAGTACATCGGTCATGCCGTATCTCCCTTGGGGTTCAAAACATTGTCATGAACGCGCTGTTCGGTCCGGGATTCAAGCGCTTTCTGGCGTGCCTGCAAGCGCAGAACACCGTGCGCCAGTATCATGGCGATGGCGCGCAGAGGAGGGATGGCGGGTGTTCCGAAGACCTCGTCGTGACTCATGCGCGCGTCCGTTTCATGTAGTCGAGGAGAATTTGCTGCACATCGGCTTTGCCCTGTGGGCGACGTCTGGGCCATGAACAACTGGCAGGGCATCGACAATTGCGACCCCGGTGCAGCCGAAGCGCTGACTACCTGCTGCGGCGGTCAGGGCGTAGTGATCCTTTTCGGCATGGCCAAGCCGGTGCGCGCGCCACAGATCGGGCCGGCTCGCGTGCTTTAAGCATTACATTCCTGGCCGCTTTGCGGCCAGGATTCCCTTTTTATCAGGGAGCATTCAATGACCTTCACCACCAACATGAAATTCGGTGCATTTCGGCGTTGACCGCAGCACTGCTCACCGCCACACCCGCACTCGCCGAACTGAGCGCCGAGGAACTGGCCAAGCTGGCCCAGAACCTGGTGGGCAACCTGATCAACGTGCCATTCCAGAACAATACGAATCTGAACGTCGGGCCGGAAAAGCGCAACCAGAATATCCTCAACATCCAGCCGGTGATTCCGATCTCGGTAAACAGCGAGTGGAACATCATCACGCGCACCATCGTGCCGGTAATCTCGCAGCTGCTCCCGGATGGTGATCGGACCAACGGCATCGGCGACACCGTGTTCACCGCCTTTCTCTCGCCGGCCAAGCCAGGCGCCTGGATCTGGTGCGCTGGGCCGGTGGTGCAACTGCCGACCAATAGCAACTCGGATCTCGGCAACCGCAATTGGGGTCTTGGGGCATCGGCGGTAGTCTTGCGTCTGGAAAAGGGCGATCCCTGGGTGTACGGCGTGCTGGCCAACAATATCTGGTCGCTCTCCGACAACAAGCAGGGCGGCTCTTACAACAACGGCCTGATCCAGCCTTTCGTCAATTACAATTTTGACGGCGGTTTCTACATCACCAGCGCCCCGATCATCACCGTCGACTGGAATGCCGACAGCAGCCAGCGCTGGACCGTGCCGCTGGGAGGCGGCGTCGGCAAGATCTTCCACCTCGGCAGGCTGCCGGTGAACCCGCAACTGTCCGCCTATACAACGTGATCAAGCCCGATGACGGCGCCAACTGGCAGATCCGTGCGCAGGTATAGTGAACAATGCGCGATTCCTCTTCATGCCGTGGATCGAATGCAAGAATCCGGCCTCATCCATCCTGGCTCGCGCCACCCGGCAGATCGCCGCCGACTGGCAGCTCCAATACGGTTACCGGCCGCTCTTGCTCGAAACCTTCGTCGAGCAAGAGCGCTTTCGCGGCACCGCCTACCAGGCTGCCAACTGGCTCTGCTCTGGACAAACCAGCGGCCGCGGAAAGCTCGTTGTACACCACCAGGCCCTGCTGCCTATCAAAGCCGTCTGGGTCTATCCGCTCGACAGGCACTTCAGACGGGTGCTCTGCGGATGGGTGTGTCGCTCCGAAGCCAACCCAGAGCCATGCTCACGCCCGGGGTTTTTGAGAAGTTACCTGTTGTCAGCCTGCTCGATGTCGCGGGCGAGGCGGATGCCGGAGAATTGCCAGCACGCCGATGCCGGGAAAAAGTTGCGGTAGCTGGCGCGTACGTGCGCTTCGGGAGTGACGCACGACCCCCCGCGGAGGACGTACTGATTGACCATGAACTTGCCGTTGTACTCGCCGACGGCACCGGCTCCGGCGCGGAAACCGGGATACGGTTCGTAGCTTGAGCGCGTCCATTCCCAGGCGTCGCCGAACAACTGCGCCAGACCGTCAGCGACAGCGGCAGCGGGGTGAAACTCGCGTCTACCGGCGAAATGGCCGGCAACCGGCAGCGTAGCGGCCGCGTTCTCCCATTCCTCCTCCGTCGGCAGCCGAGCCTCGGCCCAACGCGCATAGGCATCGGCCTCGTAATACGAGACATGCGCTACCGGCCGCTGACGATCGAGGGGAACGAGACCGCCCAGCGTGAATTCCTGCCAATCCCCCGGCCGCTGCCAGTACAGCGGCTGGCGGCGGTTCTCCGCCAGCCGCCAGTCCCAGCCCTCGGCCAGCCAATGCACGGGATCGGCGTAGCCGCCGGCCTCGATGAACTGCAGAAACTCGCCGTTGGTGACCAGGCGTGACGCCAGCTGATAGGGTTCGAGGAACACGCGATGGCGCGGCGTTTCGTTGTCGTAGCAGAAGCCGGTGCCGGCATGGCCGATCGCGACGATGCCGCCAGGAAAATCGTGCCAGCTCAGCTCTGGTACGGCTTTGGCGGCCGCCGGCCTGACTGCGTAGGCCGGGTCCAGGGGACTGTGGGAGAAGAGGTGTTTGAGGTCGGTCAGGATCAGTTCCTGGTGCTGCTGCTCATGGTGCAGCCCGAGGGTGAGCAATGCCGCCAGATCCGGATGCGGATCCGCCGCCCTTTCGGCGAGCATGCTCTGCACGCGGCGATCGACATCGGCGCGATAGGCGAGAACGCTGGCCAGTTCCGGGCGCGTCAACAGCCCGCGCTGCGGCCGCGGATGCTTGTCGCCGACGGCGTTGTAGTACGAGTTGTAAAGCACCCGGAAGGCGGCGTGAAAGGGTTTGAAGTCGCGCTCCCAGCGCTCGAGGACGAAGGTCTCGAAAAACCAGGTGGTATGGGCAAGATGCCATTTCACCGGGCTTGCGTCGGGCATCGACTGCACGCAGCAGTCTTCTGCCGACAGGGGGGCGATCAGTGCCAGGCTGGCATCACGCACCAACCGGAAGCGGGCGGCGAGGTCGTTCGCGTTCATCGAGCCAGCCTCCATGAGGTCGTCAAGGTCGGGCAAGCAACACCGCAAAGGCGTGCCCGGGATCGGTCCAGCACGAGCGACTGGCGAAGCCGGCGAGCTCGAGCAGGTGGGCGAAATCGGCAATGCGGTACTTGTAGCTGTTCTCCGTGTGGATGCGTTCGCCGCGGCGAAAGTGCCGGCTACCGCCCGGCCACGTTACCAGCGTGTCGGCGCAGGCCTCCAGATGCATCTCGATACGCGACTTCTCGCGGTTGAAGAGGGCACGGTGTCGCCACTGAGCGCGGTCGAAATCGGCGCCCAGCAGCCGGTTGAGGTGCATCAGGACGTTCAGGTTGAACGCGGCGGTCACCCCGGCGGCGTCATCGTAGGCCGCTTCGAGCACGGCCACGTCCTTGACCAGGTCGACGCCGATCAGCAAGGCGCCATCCGCGGCCAGCAGAGCGCGCATGCGACGCAGCAGGGCAAGCGCCGCCTGCGGGTCGAAGTTGCCGATCGACGAACCGGGATAGAAGATCAGCCGCCGATCGGCCGGTATGTCGTCGGGCAGCGCAAGCGCGCCCAGGAGGTCGGCGACCACGGCGCGAACGTCGAGCGCCGGAAAGTTGTCACGCAGGCCATCAACCGCCTGGTGCAGAAAGTCGGCCGAGATGTCGACGGCGACGAAGCACCCCGGCTCGATCAGCGCGCAGAGGTGGCGCGCCTTTTCGCAGTTGCCGGCGCCGAGTTCGATCACCGTCGCGCCGCGGCCGACCTGCCGGCCGATTTCCTCGCCGTGGGCCTGCATGATTGCGCGCTCGGTACGCGTAAGGTAATACTCCGGCAAGCGCGTAATCCGCTCGAAGAGCACCGAGCCCTCGGCATCGTAGAAATACTTCGGGGAAACGGTAGCCGGCGCCGCGCCAAGGCCGGCGGCGATTTCCGTGATTTCTGCGGCAAGAGCAGGCGAAGCTGGGGGCAATTCCGTGTTCTCCAGTCGTGTTCAGTGATGGTTACGGGTGTCACGAACTTCCGGCTTCCGGCGATCCCCGCGCGGCCAGGACGCTGGGCGCGTCAGGCGCGCATTCCGGCACTGCCTGTCAGGTCGCTGCGCACCGGCAAACCTTACAACACTTCCGGCCGGGCTGGCGAGAAAAGGCAAACGCCGTACGCGCGGTGCTGCCTGTCGGGTCGACAGCACCGCCCAGGCACGCTTGCGGCCGCCGGAACCGTGCTTGACCTATACTCACCGCTCCCCTTGATCCGCCTGACCACCCCCCGCCGCGAGGAGCACGCAATGCCTGATGCTACGCCCCCCGGAACCGACCCGTTTGCCGCCGAGCTGCAAGCGCAGCTTGCCGGCGCGATTGCCCTGCGCGGGCCGGCCTATGTGCCGCGTACGCACCACATCGACGCCGACGGCCGCCCGCTGTTCATCAACCGACTGGCTCTGGAGACCAGCCCCTACCTGCTGCAGCACGCGCACAACCCGGTGAACTGGTTCCCCTGGGGTGACGAGGCGTTCGCCGAAGCGCGGCGGCTCGGCCGGCCCGTGTTCCTGTCGATCGGCTATTCGACTTGCCACTGGTGCCACGTGATGGAGGCCGAGTCCTTCGAGGATGAGGCGATCGCCCGCTTCCTCAACCGTCACTACGTCGCCATCAAGGTCGATCGCGAGGAGCGTCCCGACATCGACGCCGTCTACATGAGCGCCGTGCAACAACTGACCGGTGCCGGCGGCTGGCCGATGAGCGTCTGGCTGACCGCGGCGCGCGAACCCTTTTTCGGCGGCACCTACTTCCCGCCGCGCGACGGCGGCCGCGGCGGCCAGCGGGGTTTCCTGCCGCTGCTCGGTGCCTTGTCCGACACTTTCCAGCGCGACCCCGAGCGTGTCGGGCAGGCGTGCACGGCGCTGGTGGGGGCAATTCGCCATGACATGCAGGGTGCGTACGGAACGGGCGGCGCCGACGCTGCCATCGGCTTGCCCGCCAGCGACGTCATCGACGCCACCGTTGCGCATTACCGGCAGTCTTTCGATGCCCGGCACGGCGGCCTGAGCCGGGCGCCGAAGTTCCCTTCGCACATCCCGGTACGCCTGCTGCTGCGCTATCACCAGCGCACCGGCGATGCCGACGCGCTGCGCATGGCGACCCTGACGCTGGAAAAGATGGCCGCCGGCGGCCTCTACGATCAGCTTGGCGGCGGTTTTCACCGCTACTCCACCGACGTCCGCTGGCTGGTCCCGCATTTCGAAAAGATGCTCTACGACAACGCCCTGCTGGTCGTGGCCTACGCCGAGGCATTCCAGGTCACCGGCCGCGCGGACTTCGCCCGCGTCGCGCGCGAGACCTGCGACTACATCCTGCGCGAGATGACGGATGCCGGCGGTGGCTTCTACTCGGCAACCGATGCGGATTCGGAAGGCGAGGAAGGACGCTTCTTCGTCTGGCGCGAGGACGAGATCCGGCGCGAACTGGACGCTCTCGGCGACGGCGACACGACCGAACGTTTCCTAGCCCACTATGACGTGCACCCGGGCGGCAACTGGGAAGGACACACCATCCTCTACGTGCCGCATCCCGATGAAGCCGCCTGGGAGGCGCTGGCCGCTGCGCGCGCAAGGCTCTACGCGGTACGCCTCAGGCGCACGCCGCCCTTGCGCGACGAGAAGATTCTCGCCGCCTGGAACGGGCTGATGATCTCGGCCCTCGCCGTCGCCGGACGCACTCTCGACGCACCGCACTATGTCGCGGCGGCGGTGCGCGCGGCGGATTTCGTTCTCACGCACCTGCGCGGCGCCGACGGCGGACTCCGGCGCAGCTTCAAGGATGGTCGGGCCCGGCAAGCGGCCTTCCTGGACGACCATACCTTCCTCGCGGCGGGCCTCATCGACCTCTACGAAGCCACCTTCGACGTACGCCACCTGCGCGACGCACTGGCGCTGGCCGAGACCACCGAGCGCCTGTTCGCCGATCCGGCGGGCGCCTGGTTCATGAGCAGCCAGGCGCACGAGACCTTGATCGCGCGCGAAAAACCCGCCTATGACGGCGCCGAACCTTCCGGCACCTCGGTCGCTCTGCTCAACGCGCTCCGCCTCGGCGTGCTCACCGACGACAAGCGCTGGCGCCAGATCGCCGAACGCGGCCTGCGTGCCCATGCCAGGATACTCGGCAAGCGGCCGATCGCCATGACCGAAGCCCTCTTGGCCGTCGATTTCCTGGCCATTACGCCGAGCCAGATCGCCGTCCTCTGGCCGGATGGCGCGGCGGCTGCGGCGGCGCCCTTGCTGGCCGTCCTGCGTCGACACTTCCTGCCCGCCCGCGCGCTCGCCGCCGCGCCCGAATCGGCTGTCGCCGCGCTGGCGCAAACGCTTCCCTTTGTCGGCGACAAGGTCGCGCAGGGCGGCCGCCCGACCGCATACGTGTGCCGTCACGGACGCTGCAAGCTGCCGGTGAGCGATGCGGCAGGGCTGGAGGCTCAGCTACGCGACGCGGGCTCCTGAATTCCTGAGGCTCGCGGACTTGCAGTCGGACTTCCAGCTTGCTACCTGCCGCGTGGGCATGAAGCATGATGTCCGTCCAGGCCACCGAGGTCAGCCATATACGTCGTCATCGTCACCGATGGCAAGCTCAACTGCCTGCTGCCGCCTATGGCTACACCACGGGCATTCTCTCCGCCCGCGAGCCGAAGCGGGCGACCTAAAGTGGATGGCGTTCAAAGCCCGGAACTCTGCCGGGCTTGAGGCTGACGTCGACAAAATTCTGGACGGTTTCGACTCTGATTATCGAATGACTTTTTGCCAAGCGCTTACATCCACGGTGAGCACTGCTAGCGAATGGCCGCCTGTAACTTTCGCAGTTCGACTTCAGCCCAAAGTGCCTTGCCAAACGCCTTCCAGGCTGGGCCTCCGTGGCATTCGAATCCGACACCGGCACATTCCTCCATCGTCTTGAGCATGATGGCGGCGAGACCGAACAGATCGACCTTGGCCATGAACTTGTGGTCGATAGGACTGGAAGCGGCGAGTCTGACCTCGGCAGCGGACTGGTCAAGCGCTTCCTGTGCTAGAGCACGCACCTGGACGTCATCCGTCCAGTCGATCCCGAGAACAATCCCCTTCCGCTCGATTTCTAGCTCAATCTCCCTTACAACCAGAGTGTAATTTTCAAAGCCGGCCATCGTGGTCTCCATCGTTCGTAGTACTCGACTCTAGCAGGCTTGGGGAAAGCCGCAAGCTCAGTGATCAGTACCGTGCTGAGCTGGCTCGGAGGCGGGGCGATTACGGCATTGTCTCTGGACGAGGTCATCAGTCAAGACTTTGTGAGATTGGCCGGGTCGCGGTTTGCCGCCGCCACACCGTTCATCGAGTTTCTGTGTGATGCTTGTGCAGTGCTGCTAGGCGCCTGGTCTGTTCGAGAACGGTTCGCCATGCCAGCAAGCCATCGCGCCCCGTCGGCCTGCCAAGGATGACCAGGTGTGCGTTGGTCGGAGCGGGCAATGCACGCAAGGTAGCAAGCGCGAGCAGCGCGCGCGGATTGACTTGCTGAGTCTTCACACCGTCGGCCATGCCGATGAGCATGGTGCCCTCGCGTAGCGGCAAGTCTTGCGCACGCCATTTCGAGCCGCCGGCCGATATCAACCCCGCCAAGCCGGGTGATTTCAATGCCGGATGGCGTGGGCCATTCCTGGCTGGCGTTGCGCATTACCAGCAGCCGGACGCCATGCCGTACGGCGGCGCGCGCAGCCCATTGCAACACGATGTACTCGGCCCCCCCGAGGGCAAGGCTGCCTACTGCGACGTTCAGTACCGCCTCGGGCAGTGCGAGTAGCTTCGGCGGCTCAGGCTCTGGCTGTTGCGCAAGGTGCATGGGTTGAACGGCGGCAAGGCCGTTCGCTGCTGACATGGGATGGCGGGTTACCCGGCCTTGTATAGTCCCACAGGATCACCCCCACCACCAATCCCCAACGACTCACGCTGCCCCTCCCGCTCAACCGCAAACGGTGCCAATCAGCTCCCTGACCGTCAGCCACGCCGGTATGATGCGCTGTGAGAAATTCCATGCAGCACGCCGATACGTAGTCGAGGCGGTCAGCATCAGCGACCGTCCGGACATCGATCGTTTCGTCACCAACCCTTTGCGTATTTCCTTCGGGAGTTTTCGTCATGTGCCGTTTCGCTGCCAATCTCTCCATGATGTATCCCGAGCATGCCTTCACCGATCGCTTTGCCGCAGCGGCGAAGGATGGCTTCGCAGCGGTGGAATTCCTGTTTCCGTACGAGTATGAAGGTTCACATCTGCAGTCATTGCTTGCCGATAACGCGCTGACCCAGGCGTTGTTCAATGCTCCGCCGGGGGACTGGGCTGCCGGCGAGCGCGGTCTGTCTTCCTTGCCGGGGCGCCAGGACGAGTTCAAGCGCTCGATCGACACCGCTCTGGAATACGCCCGTCTGTTGGGCAACCGGAAGTTGCACGTCATGGCCGGCCTGATCCGGCCAGATCAGGAGCGTGCCCGCCATCGCGCGGTGTACCTGGACAACCTGGCCTACGCCGCGCGTCTCGCTGCCGCCGACGGCATCACCATCGTCATCGAGCCGATCAACACCCGCGACATCCCCGGTTTTTTCCTCAACCGCCAGGATGAAGCGCAGGCGATCTGCGCCGAGGTGGCCACCGATAACCTGCAGGTGCAGTTCGATCTCTATCACTGCCAGATCGTCGAAGGAGATCTGGCCACCAGGCTCAAGCGCGACATGGTGCGCCCGCACGCCGGTATTGGCCATATCCAGATTGCCGGCGTGCCCGACCGGAACGAGCCTGATGTCGGCGAGGTCAACTATCCTTACCTGTTCGACGTGATTGACAGCCTGGGGTATCAGGGCTGGGTGGGCTGTGAATATCGTCCGCGTGCCGGCACCTCCGAAGGACTGGGCTGGCTCCGGCCCTGGCGGTAATTTGCATCACCGGTATTCGCGGTAGCTCCCACGTCGATCGGCGATACGCCAGCGATGGACATTCGCCATCTTCCCGGCAAGAATACTCGGTTACGGCACGCCGAACCTGCTCCTCCGGCGTTGCCGTGCAGGAATCCGCATCGCCAGGGTCGGCGACGGCCTTGCGGTGCACCCGCTTCGCCCGATCTGAGCGATCAGCATAGAGCCCCATACCCCTTGGGAGAACACACCATGTCGCAGCCCATCGAAGCCACTGCATCCCGCGCACCCGTGGAATTCTATTTCGACTTCACCTCGCCCTACGGCTACCTGGCTTCCGAGAAAATCGATGCCCTGGCCGCGCGTTACGATCGCCGGGTCAAGTGGCGGCCGTTTCTGATGGGGGTGGCGCTCAAGGCGACCGGTGCAGGGATTCTGACCCGGATACCGCTCAAGGGCGAGTACGCCTTGCGCGACTTCGCGCGTTCGGCGCGTTTCCTCGACGTGCCGTATACGCAGCCGGCGAACTTCCCGCTGGCCACGATGCAGGCGGCGCGCGCGTACTACTGGCTGCATGACCAGGACTGCGAGACGGCGCGCACTTTTGCGCATACGCTCTATCGCGGCTACTTCATCGATGGGCGGGACATTTCCGACCCGGAGGTGGTGCTCGAACTCGCGGCACGGCATGGCGCCGACCGCGCTACACTGGCGGCAGCGCTCAACGACGCGCCACTGAAGGAACGCCTGAAAGCCGAATGCGAGGCGGCGATCGCCAAGGGGGTCTTTGGCTCGCCGTACTTCATCGTCGACGACGAGCCATTCTTCGGCGTCGACCGTCTGCCACAACTTGAACGCTGGCTGGCCAGCGGAGGTTTCTGATGCCTGTTCTGCAAACCCGGCTTGACACGCGCAGCGCCGACTTTCAGGCCAACGCGGCGGCGATGCGCCAGATCGTCGCCGACCTGCGCGCGACGGTGGACCGGATTGCGCTCGGCGGTCCGGAAGCGGCGCGCCAGAAACACCTGGCACGTGGCAAGCTGCTGCCGCGCGAGCGGGTCAATGCGCTGATCGATCCGGGTTCGGCCTTTCTCGAACTGTCGCAACTGGCGGCTTACGGCATGTACGGCGCACAGCCTTTCGAAGTTCCTGCAGCTTCGCTGATCACCGGCATCGGGCGGGTCAATGGTGTCGAGTGCATGATCGTCGCCAACGATGCCACGGTGAAGGGCGGCACCTATTACCCGCTGACGGTGAAGAAACACCTGCGGGCGCAGGAGATCGCCGGCGAGAACCGCTTGCCGTGCATCTACCTGGTCGATTCGGGTGGCGCTTTCCTGCCACTGCAGGACGAGGTCTTTCCCGACCGCGACCATTTTGGCCGCATTTTCTACAACCAGGCCAATCTGTCGGCGGCGGGCATTCCGCAGATCGCCGCGGTGATGGGCTCGTGTACCGCCGGTGGTGCCTACCTGCCGGCGATGTCGGACGAATCGATCATCGTCAAGGAGCAGGGAACGATCTTTCTCGGCGGGCCGCCGCTGGTCAAGGCGGCCACCGGTGAGGTGGTGAGCGCCGAGGATCTCGGCGGCGCCGACGTGCATACCCGCATTTCCGGTGTCGCCGATCATTACGCCGAGAACGACGCGCATGCGCTGGCGATCGCCCGGCGCATCGTCGGCAACTTCAACTGGCGCAAGCGTCCGCCGCTGCGCCTGAGCGAGCCGTGCGCGCCGCTCCATGCGCCCGAGGAACTCTATGGCGTGATCCCGACCGACGCCAGGAAGCCCTTCGACGTGCGCGAGATCATCGCCCGCCTGGTCGATGGTTCGGATTTCGACGAGTTCAAGGCGCGCTACGGGACGACCATCATCTGCGGTTTCGCGCGCCTGTGGGGATATCCACTGGGTGTCGTCGCCAACAACGGCATCCTGTTCTCGGAGTCGTCGCTGAAGGCTGCGCATTTCATCGAGTTGTGCGCGCAGCGCGGCATCCCGCTGTTGTTCCTGCAGAACATCACCGGTTTCATGGTCGGTCGCAAGTACGAAAACGGTGGCATTGCGCGTGACGGGGCCAAGATGGTCACCGCCGTGGCCTGTGCGCGCGTGCCGAAGTTCACGGTGGTCATCGGGGGTTCCTTCGGCGCCGGCAACTACGGCATGTGCGGGCGTGCCTATTCGCCACGTTTCCTGTGGATGTGGCCGAACGCGCGCATCTCGGTGATGGGCGGCGAGCAGGCCGCCAAGGTGCTGGCGACAGTCCGGCGTGACGGTCTCGAAGCCGCCGGAAAAGCCTGGAGCGCAGAAGAAGAGGAGGCCTTCAAGGTGCCGATCCGTGCGCAGTACGAGGTTCAGGGTCACCCCTATTACGCCAGCGCCCGTCTCTGGGACGACGGCGTGATCGACCCCGCAGACACCCGCCGGGTGGTCGGCCTCGGCCTGTCGGCGGCGCTGAACGCCGACGCCGAAGCGACGAAGTTCGGCATTTTCCGGATGTAAGGGGCCTTGATGAGCGAGTACCAATCGATACTGACCGAAGTCGACGGCTACGTCGGCATCCTGACGCTGAACAAGCCGCAGCGGCACAACGCTTTCGACGAGCAACTGATCGCCGAGATGATCGCCGGCCTGCGCGAACTGGCGGCCGACCCGCGGGTGCGCGCGGTGGTCCTGTCGTCTACCGGCAAGAGCTTCTGCGCAGGTGCCGACCTGCAGTGGATGAAGCGCGCGGCCGGCTATTCGGACCAGGAAAACCTGCAGGATGCCAGGCGGCTCGCCGAGTTGATGGCGACCCTGAACGAATTCGCGAAGCCGACGATTGCGCGCGTGCAGGGCCCGGCCCACGGCGGCGGCGTCGGACTGATCGCCGCCTGCGACATCGCGGTCGGCACCTACGATGCGCTGTTCGCGCTCAGCGAGGTGAAGCTGGGCATTGTGCCGGCGGTGATCAGTCCGTATGTGCTGGCAGCGATCGGCGAGCGCTATTGCCGCCGCTACATGCTGACTGCCGAGCGTTTCTCGGCGGCCGAGGCCTACCGCATCGGTTTGCTGCATGAACTCGTTCCCGGCGAGGAGCAACTCGACGAGGCGATTGCCGAGATCATCGACAGCCTGCTGGCTAACGGACCGCAGGCGCAGGCCGAGTGCAAGTCGCTGATCCGCATCGTCGCCGGGCAGCCGATCGACGAGGAGACCATCGACGAAACGGCGCAGCGGATCACGCGCATACGTGCCAGTCCCGAAGGCCGCGAGGG
Source organism: Pseudomonadota bacterium (assembly GCA_029780075.1). Taxonomy (GTDB): domain Bacteria; phylum Pseudomonadota; class Gammaproteobacteria; order Burkholderiales; family Rhodocyclaceae; genus Accumulibacter. Next base: position 15,601 of record JAKOZI010000137.1, on the reverse strand, counting down.
GCTGGCGGCCTTTCTTGAAAAGCGGCCGCCCAACTGGGTCGCCGATTGACGAGGCGGCAGGCCGGCAGCGCTTGCTCCCGAAGCGCCTGTTGAACGACGCCGAAGCCTTGAACGGGCGCCAGAGGGCTCGATGAAAGATTGCCGATGTTTACCAAGATTCTGATTGCCAACCGCGGCGAGATCGCCTGCCGCGTGATCCGGACCGCGCGCCGGATGGGCGTGCGTACCGTCGCCGTCTATTCGGAAGCCGATGCCGAGGCCCGGCACGTGCGCGTCGCCGACGAAGCGGTGTGCATCGGTCCGGCGGCGGCGCTCGCCTCGTACCTGTGCGGCGAGCGCATCCTCGATGCCGCCGCGCGCACCGGCGCGCAGGCGGTGCATCCGGGCTACGGCTTCCTCTCCGAAAACGACCGTTTCGCCGACGCCTGCACCGCTGCGGGCATCGTTTTCATCGGTCCACCGGCAGCGGCGATCCGGGCGATGGGCTCGAAGTCGGCGGCCAAGACACTGATGGCGTCGGCCGGTGTGCCGCTGACGCCGGGTTACCACGGCGAAGATCAGGAACCCGGCTTTCTGCAGCGGCAGGCCGAGGCCATCGGTTATCCGGTGTTGATCAAGGCCGCCGCCGGTGGTGGCGGCAAGGGCATGCGCCTGGTCGAACGCGGCGAAGATTTTCTGGCCGCACTGGCGTCATGCCAGCGCGAGGCGATCTCCGCTTTCGGCTCCGATCAGGTGCTGATCGAGAAGTATCTGCGCCGCTCGCGGCACATCGAGATCCAGATCTTTGCCGATACGCAGGGCAACTGCGTGCATCTCTTCGAGCGTGACTGCTCGGTGCAGCGCCGCCACCAGAAAGTGCTCGAAGAAGCGCCGGCGCCGGGCATGACGCCAGCGCGGCGGGCGCTGATCGGCCAGACGGCCGTCGAGGCGGCGCGCGCGGTCGGCTACGTCGGCGCCGGCACCGTCGAATTCATCGCCGGCGACAGCTTCGCGCAGGACGGCCGCTTCTATTTCATGGAGATGAATACCCGCCTGCAGGTCGAGCATCCGGTGACCGAGATGATCACCGGCCAGGATCTGGTCGAATGGCAGTTGCGCGTCGCCGGTGGCGAGCCGCTGCCGCTGCGCCAGGAGCAACTCGACATTCGTGGACATGCGCTCGAAGCCCGCATCTATGCCGAGAATCCCGAGCAGGATTTCCTGCCGTCGACGGGTCGCCTGCTGCATCTCGCGCGCCCGCCCGAGAGTCTCAACGTCCGCGTCGATACCGGCATCGAGCAGGGCGACGAAATCACGCCTTATTACGACCCGATGATCGCCAAGCTGATCGTCTGGGACGTCGACCGCCACGCCGCGCTGGCGCGCATGCGGCAGGCGCTGGCCGACTACCGCATCGTCGGGGTCAGCACCAACATCGACTTTCTTTCGCGCCTGGTCGCCTGCCCGGCCTTTGCCAACGCCGATCTCGACACCGGCCTGATCGAGCGCAGCCGCGACTTTCTCTTCCCGGCGCACAGCGAACCACCGACGAGTGTCTTCTTTGTCGCCGCGGTCGCCGGTCTGCTGCGTGAGCACGCCGTCGCACTGGCGCTCGCCAGCCAGTCGGGAGATCCCTGGTCGCCGTGGAGCCTGCACGACGGTTGGCGGCTGAATCTCCAGTCGCGACGCACGCTGACCTATCGCCACGGCGATACCCTGCACGAAGTCCTGGTCGCCTATGAGGCCGACGGCTGGCGTTTGACGCTGGGCGGCGAATCGGTGCTGGCGCGCGGCCGGATCCTCGACAGCGGCCAGTTCGCCGGACAACTGGCCGTCGAACTCGACGATCGCCGCCTGATCGCCAGCGTCGTCGCGGTGACCGAGAAAAACGAACAGAAGCGGCACGTGTTCCTCAACGGCAGCAACTACGTCATCCTTCGCGACGATCCGCTGCACCTGGTCGCTGCCGGCGGCGCGCAGGGCGGCGGTCTGACCGCGCCGATGCCCGGCAAGGTCATCGCCCTGCTGGCGACGGTCGGGCAGAAGGTGGACAAGGGCGCGCCGCTGCTGATTCTCGAAGCGATGAAGATGGAGCACACGATCACCGCGCCGAAGAACGGCCGGGTGCGGGCTTTCCGCTACGCAGCCGGCGATCAGGTCGCCGACGGTGCGGAACTGGTCGATTTCGTCGCTGGCGAGGGCGAGCCATGAGCCTGCCGCAACGGGTGAAACTGGTCGAGGTCGGGCCGCGTGACGGCCTGCAGAACGAGCGGCAGCTCGTTCCTGCGGCGATCAAGATCGAACTGATCGAACGGCTGGCTGCCGCCGGCTTGTCGGCGATCGAAGCCACGTCCTTCGTGTCGCCGAAGTGGGTGCCGCAGATGGCCGACAATGCCGAGGTGCTGCGCGCGGTGCTGGCCAGCCCGCGGCGTCGGTCGCAGGTTTCCTATCCGGTCTTGACGCCGAACCTCAAGGGCTTTGACGCGGCGCTCGAAGCCGGCGCGCTGGAAGTGGCGATCTTCGCCGCGGCCTCGGAGACCTTCTCGCAGAAGAACATCAACTGCAGCATCGCCGAGAGCCTGAAGCGCTTTGCCGCCGTGCTCGACGCCGCCAGCGCGCTGGAGATCCCGGTGCGCGGCTATGTCTCGTGTGCCGTGGCCTGTCCGTACGAAGGCGCGGTTGATCCGGCGAAGACGGCGCGGGTAGCGCGGCAGTTGTTCGAAATGGGTTGCTACGAGGTCTCGCTCGGCGATACCATCGGCGCCGGTACGCCGGCATCGGTACAGCGGATGATCGAAGCCTGCGCAGCGTTGCTGCCGATCGACCGGCTCGCCGGGCATTACCATGACACCTACGGGATGGCCATTGCCAACATCTACGCCTCGCTCGAACTCGGCATGGCGGTCTTCGACAGTTCGATCGCCGGTCTCGGGGGCTGTCCTTACGCCGCCGGGGCGAGCGGCAACGTGGCCACCGAAGACGTGGTCTATCTCCTGCAGGGGCTGGACATCGAAACCGGAGTCGACATGGAACAATTGCTGGCCGCAGGCCAGTTCATCGCCGGCCACCTCGGCCGCGAACCGGCGTCGAAAGCGGCGCGTGCCCTGCTCGCCCGGTGCGGTGCCGGATGCTGATGCCTGCTGAGGGCAGCACGCACGCGCGCGTCGTGCATTCGGAGGAACGCTCTTGACCTCGATGGTCGTCTCGCCGTGCATCAATGTCTGCCGCATGGATGAGCAGACCGGTTTGTGTCAGGGCTGCTTCCGGACGATCGAAGAGATTGCGGTCTGGAGCCGTGCCTCCGATGCGCAAAGGCTGCGGGTTCTGCTGGCGGTCGAGCGCCGCCGCGTCGAGCACGATCCGCTCGGGTGTGCCGCGGGCGGTGATTTCCGTGGCGATTGCGAGCCTTGATCATGAGCGATTCCGAAGACGAATATCTTTGCGTCGGCATCTGCATGCCTGACCCGGATTCGGGTTATTGCCTCGGTTGCGGTCGTCCGCCGCTGCCGGTGTCGCGGGTCACGCAGGGGATCGTCGCCGAGGAACAGCGCCCGCTGCGGTTCTCGGGCGAGTTTCCCGACGGCGACTCTCCCAAGAAGCCTGATGCTTCCCGCTAGCCTGCTGGTTCTCGAACGCGGCTGGTTGTCGTCGAACAATATTCTGTTTTTCGAAGGCGAGCAGGCGGCGCTCATCGACAGCGGTTACGTCAGCCATGCCAGCCAGACGGTCGCCCTGCTCGAACAGGCGCTGGCCGGCCGTCGTCTGACACGGCTGCTCAATACCCACTCGCATTCCGACCACATCGGCGGCAACGCGGCGGTGAGCGAGGCCTTCGGCTGTCGAGTCGTCGTCCCCGCGGGCATCGACGCGACGATTGCCGAGTGGGACGAAGAAGCGCTGCTGCTCTCGCCGCTGGGCCAGTCGGCGGCGCGTTTTTGCCATGACGAAACGATTGCCGCCGGCGATCAGGTCGAACTCGGCGGTCTCAACTGGCAGGCCATCGCGGTTCCCGGTCACGACATGGACGCGCTCGCCTTTCACAACCCCGAGCGGCGTCTGCTGATCTCGGGCGACGCCCTGTGGCGCAACGGCTTCGGCGTCATTTTCTCGGAACTGCTGGGTCACCCCGAGGATGCCGGCGGCCTGAAAGCGGCGCGCGAGACGCTCGACGTGCTCGCGCGTCTGCCGGTCGAGGTGGTGATCCCGGGTCACGGTGCGCCCTTCGTCGAGGTCGAGGATGCCTTCGAGCGCGCTTACCGGCGCCTTGCGGCCTTCGAAAACGATGTCGAGTTGTTGGCCCGGCATGCGCTCAAGGTCATCGTCGCTTTCGCCCTGCTCGAAAGGCGGCAACTGGCACGCGCCGATCTCCCGGATTTTCTCGCCAGCCTGAGTTTCTGCCAGAGCGTCAACGCTCGTTACCTGAATCACAGCAATGAGCAACTCGCGCAATGGCTGGTCCGCGACCTGCTGCGTGTCGGGACGCTGAAAGACGTCGATGGGGTGCTGTTGGCAACGTGAGCGCCGCGTCGGGTGCGTGGGGCTGTAAGGATCGCGACGTTCGCCGCGACCAAGCGACATGACCACTGCTTGGCAACGGCCCGCACATCCGAGCGGGCTGCAGTTTCCCTGAACCCATCGTTAGCGTCTTTCCGGAGGACTCATGAAACGCTCGTTCCACCTCTTCGCGCTGCTGGCGACGACCTTGTTGGCCACCTGCGGGTTTGCCGCCGAGCCGCCACTGAAATTTGGCGTCGGTCTCTTCCAGCCGGACAGGGACAAGAACGACAGCACCTACCGTCCGCTGGCCAATTACCTGTCGGCAAAGCTTGATCGCCCGGTCGAACTGCGCACCGTCGATAGCTGGGAGGGGCTGGCGAAGTCGCTGGCCAACGGTGAGACCGACATCGCCCTGCTGGGGCCCTGGGGTTACGTGCTCGCCAACCACGAGGCCGGCGCGCAGGTGCTGGCGACCATCCTCTACGACGGCAAGCCGGAATATTTCGCGATCATGGTCACGCATCCGCAGTCGGGCGTGAGCAGCGTCGCCGACCTGAAGGGCAGGACTTTCGCCTTCGGTGACAAGGGTTCCACCTCGGGCTACCTGATTCCGCTGCATTATTTCATGAGTCAGGGTATCAACCCCGACAGCTACTTCGCCAAGGTTCTGCACACCAAGCACCAGGCGATCGAAATGCAGGTCAGCCAGGGCACCCTCGACGCTGGCGCCGACTATAACCGCAATCGCAACGCGATGATCGAGCAGGGGCTGCTCAAGCCGGAGCACTCCAGGATCATCTGGCAGTCGGCGCCGTTGCCGAACGACGCCGTTGCGGTCAGCAAGGCGTTGTTCGTCGATCGTGCGCTGGTGGCCCGTCTGCAGGCTGCTCTGCTGGGCATCGGCGACGCCCTGAAAACCCAACCGCAGCTGTTGCCGGCGCACTACACGGGCTTCGTCATCCGCGACAACGCATTCTACAAGCCGATCCGCGACGCTGGCCTGGCGACCGGCAAGCTGCAGGTGCGCTGAACATGCACCCGGCCCTGGCCGCTGCCGAACGGCGCGCGGGTCCGCTGCGGAGCCGTCTTGGTTTCCTCGCACTGGCGCTGGCCTATGGCCTGCTGGTCGCGGCGTGTCTGGGATCGCTGGGCCGCGAAGGCGAGTTGTCGCTGGGGCGAACCCCACTCGCCAACCTGCTGAAGACGGCCACCGAGTTCGCCCGCCCGAGCTTCGTCGATGCCTGGTGGGGCAACCCGCAACTCGAATATGTCAGCGATGACGGCACCGTTCTGCGCGTCGAGGACCGCCGCGAGGTCGAGCGCCACTATCTGGCAGGACTTGCCGAGGCGAGCTGGACGACGATTCGCATCGCCACCCTGGGCTCCTTGCTTGGCGCCTTGCTGGCACTGCCGCTGGCGGTGCTGGTGGCGCGCAACCTCGCGGCGCCGCGCGCGCTGGCCTGGCTGGCGAAAGGCGTGCTCGATGTGGCGCGTTCGATCCATACCCTGGTATTCGGGCTGGTGCTGGTGGGCATCGTCGGGCTGGGTCCCACCGCCGGCATCCTGGCCATCGGTCTGCATTCGCTGGGCAGCTACGGCAAGCTCTTCGCCGAGGCCATCGAGACCCTCGACATGGCGGCGGTCGATGCGGTGCGCAGCGTCGGCGCCGGCCCGGCGCAGGTCTTCTTCAACGCCATCTGGCCGGCGGTTCTACCCCAGTTCGTTTCCAGCCACCTGTACATCTGGGAATTCAACATTCGCGATTCGACGATTCTCGGGATCATCGGCGCCGGCGGCCTGGGTCTGCTGATCTCGGAGGCGACCGCGCTCTTTCAATGGGGGCGGTTGGCGACCGTGCTGATCGTGGTGATCGCCCTGGTGGCTTCCTTCGACGCCATGAGTCGGTGCATCCGCAAGGCGTTATTGTGAGCGCGCCGGCGATTGTGCTGCGAGCGGTGGTCTGCGTGGCCGGCGGCCGCGCCGTGCTGGAGATCGAAGACCTGGCCATCGCGCCCGGCGAGCGCATCGCCATCGTCGGCCACAACGGCGCCGGCAAGTCGACCTTGCTGCGTCTGCTGAGCGGCTTCAGCGTCGCGACGCACGGTCGCGTCGAGGTCCTGGGGCGTGTTCTCGGAGCCGCGCTGCCCGCGGCCGAACTGCGCGCCTTGCGTCGGGAAACCGGGCAGGTGCTGCAGGGCCTGCATCTGGTGTCGCGACTGTCGGCGCTGGACAACGTGCTGATCGGCTGCCTTGGTCGCGTCGGAGGCTGGCGCAGTTGGGCGCGCTGCTACCCGGAGCAGGAACGCGCCGCCGCAGCGGCCGCGCTGCAGGCGGTGGGGCTGCTGGCGCGGGCGCAATCGCGCGCCGATACGCTGTCCGGCGGCGAGCGACAAAAGGTGGCGATAGCCCGCCTGCTGGTGCAGCAGCCGCGGCTGATTCTCGCCGACGAGCCGACGGCGGCCCTCGACCCCGCGGCCGCTCAGGAGGTCTGCCAGCTCCTGGCCAGGGCGGGCCGCACGGCGACGCTGATCAGCGTGTTGCACAACCCCGCGCAGCTGCCTTTGCTTGCCGAGCGGGTGATCGGCCTCAGGGAGGGGAAAATCGCCTTCGATCTGCCGCTGGCGGCGGTCGGCGAGCAGGCGCTCGGTGATCTCTATCGGCCCGCCGCGCGCATGCGGGCGTCTGGATGCCCGGCGATCAGCCGGCCCGGAACGCGCGTACTCCGAGGATCACCCCGCTGACCAGCAGGGCGATGCCGAGCAGGGCCATGCCGCCAGGCAGCGCGCCGCGCCAGATGAAGGCGTAGGCAAAGGCCGAGAGGGTCTCGAAAACGATCAGTTGCCCGGTCAGCGCCGTCGGCAACAGCCTGCTGGCGCGGTTCCAGAGCAACGTGCCCAGCCACGAGGCACACAGTCCCAGGGTCAGCATCAGCCCGACATAACGTAGCGGCTGCGGGCCGAGCGGGTAGTCGAAGCCGCCGGGGTCCTGGAACAGGAAAGCCGCGGCGGCCATGCAGACGGCGGCCAGTGGCAGCGTCGCCAGCCCCTGTGCGACGGCCCAGGTGCCGGAAGCGAGGGTGGGTCGCTGCCGCAGCCAGTGCGAGTTGCGCAGCGGGTACCAGGTCCAGGCGAGTACCGCGGCGACCGCCAGCAGCGCCCCGAGCAGGTAGTCGTGGGGGCTGCGCCGCGTGCCGAGCTGCGCCATTTCATGGCTGTTCACCAGCGCGATGCCGACCGCGATGACCAGCAGCGAAGGCAGCAGGCGACGCCACGGCAGGGCTTCGCTGCCGAAGTTGGCGGCGATGGCGATGACGATCGGCAGGGTACCGATCAGCATCGTCGGCAGCGGGGCGTCGGCCAACTGGATGGCCGCGGCCAGAAACAGGTAGTAGAGCAGGTTGCCGACCAGCGCCAGCTCGCAAGCCATCCGCCAGTCCTGGCGCTGCAGGCGTTGCAGGCGCGGCAGGTCAGTGCCGGCGAGGAGCAGCGCAATGACCCCGAAACCGAGATACCGTCCGCAGGAGAGCATCGCTGGCGGATAGTCGGGCAACATCAGCGGCACGACGAAGACCAGTCCCCAGAGCAGGCCGGCACCGAGCGCACAGGCGATGCCCTCGACCAGGACGCGGCTGGCCGGCAGCTCTGGCCGCATGGTTCGCGCCGGCTCTTGCGGAGGTCAGTGACGAAAGATCGGCAGCGTCGGAAGCTGCGGCCACTCGATCGCGTCGAGCATGTTCTTGATCACCAGGCCGAGTTCGGTGTCGCCGACGATCGACAGTTCGCGGTTGAAGAACAGCGTGTCCGGATCTTCCTGGCGGGCGAGCAGTTGCAGAAACGCCGAGAGGTTGGCGCGAAACGACAGATCGGGGTTCACGGGGGCGGTGAACAGCGGCCGGAAGACGCCGTCGCGGTAGCAGAAGCACGCCTGCCCGCCGGCGTCGATCACCTCGACGAGGAAGCTTCGCCCTTCGAGCTGCGTCAGGCTGTCGTCGGGGAGCAGGCCAATCCTCGCCGCGACATTGAGCGCGCTGGCGAGCGCCAGCGAATGCGGCCATTGCGGCAGGCGGGCGCCGATCGTGGACAGCACGCCGGGCAGTTTGAAACGGGGTATCGAAAAGCTCATCACAGGGTTCCTTGCAGGTCAGCGGTGGCGCCTGCCTGGTGGCAAACGATGCCGGCATCGGCGAACCAGTAGCCGTCGACCAGTCCGTCGCTGGCCCAGCCGGAGCTGTCGACGTCGACCCGCTGGCCATGGCGGGCGGCATCGAAGGCGGCGACGATCGCCGGCATGGACTTCGGCTGCGGACTGAGGCGCACGACCTCGATGCCCAGCGCCAGCAGCTCCGGCATCTGCGGCAACAGGTTGTAGGTCTGTGCCGACATCGTCTGGATGCCGTTGATGGTCAGGAACGGTTGCCCCTCGCGGGTGCGCAGGGTCAGTCCCTCGGGGTGATCGAGACACTTGAACTGGCAGTCGTCCTTGTTGAGGTTGTAGTGCCGCGCGGTGAAGCAGCGCGCGGAAAAGGCCAACGGCAGCTTGCCAAAGACGAAGACCTCGGTGTCGACGCCTTGCGGGCGGCTGCGGTGCAGGGTTTCGATCAGCCGCCGGTCGCCCTCCAGCGGCGGCAGCCAGCGACACATGCCATAACGGGCAAAGGTGGCCAGCGTCGCTTCGTTGTAGATGTTCAGGTGCGGGCCGGCAACAAAGGGGCGGCCGGCGGCGATGTTCACCGCGCCGAGATCATTGGCTTCGAGCCGGCAGTCGGGAATTTCCGTCAGTTCGTCAGCCAGGCGGCGCAGCACCTTGAGGTCGCCTTCCGATTCGAGCAGTGCCTGCGCCGAAACGACCACTTCCTTGCCGGCGTCGCTGAGGTCACGCGCCAGTCCCAGCCAGTCGGCGACACGAATCTGCTGGCGGCGCGAGCAGACCACCTCGCCGAGGTAGACGATGTCGATTGCCGGGTTCTGTGCCATCTCGGCATAGAACTCGAAGACTTCGTTTTTCGGCCAGAAGTAGAGCAGCGGCCCGAGAGCGAGTTTCATCGCGGTTTCTCCATCAGCGCCACGGTCGGCTGTAGGCGCCGAGCGTCACCTGGCTGCCCTCGGCGACCTTGGCCAGCGTCGCCTGCCAGGCCGCCTTGACGTGAAAATGCTGCGCGTCCCTGGCCAGTTCGTCGAGCGCCGCGCGCAGCGTGCGGGTGACCTGCGCGACGTAGGTCGGGCTGCGCTGGCGTCCTTCGACCTTGATCGCCACGACGCCGGCGCGCGCAATCTCGGGCAGGATTTCGAGCACGTTGAGGCTGGTCGGTTCTTCGAGTGCGTAGTAGGTGTCTCCCGCGACCTCGAAACGACCCTTGCACAGCGTCGGGTAGCCAGCCGGCTCGTCATCACCGAAGCAGTCGATGAGGATGCCGTTCAGGCGCGTCGTCATCTGGCCAGGCGATCTTTCCCACTGCACGTACCTGGCCGGCGAACACGCGCCGACGGTATTCGGTGATTCGCCGGTGGCGTACGAGGACAGCCAGCAGCGGCCCTCGTTCATCACGCACAGGCTGCCGAATCCGAAAACCTCGATCTCCACCGGCGTGTTGCGAATCACCGTCTCGACCTGAGCCAGCGTCAGCACGCGCGGCAACACCGCGCGTCGCACGCCGAACTCGCGGTGCGCGAAATTGACCGCTTCGTAGCTGGTGGCCGATCCCTGCACCGAGAGATGCAGCCGCAGGGCCGGGTGGTGCCTGCTGGCGTAGTCGAGCAGCCCGACATCGGCCAGGATCACCGCGTCGACTCCGAGATCGACCGCGCCATCGACCGCGCGCTGCCAGTCGGCGACGCGTCCGGGCTGGGCAAAGGTGTTGATCGCCATCAATACCTGCCGCTGCCGCGACTGCGCGTAGCGGATGCCCTCGACCATCGCCTTGTGGTCGAAATTCAGGCCGGCAAAATTGCGCGCGTTGGTGTCGTTGCGATAGCCGAGGTACACCGCGTCGGCGCCGTGATCGACTGCCGCCTTGAGCGCCGGCAGGCTGCCGGCGGGACAAATCAGTTGGGGAACGCGTGGACGCGTCATGGCAAACCTCGTCAGGCGAAGCACGCCAGTATAGCCACGCCGGCCGGGTTGCGCTTGATGCGGGTCAATTTTCCGAGGATTGGCCGTCCTGGCAGCGCTCAGGGTTGCCCAAGGCGGCTCCGCAAGGCGCGCAGATAGGCCAGTCCGGCGATTGCCCGGCTGCCGTACCAGGAAACCATCTCGCCGTCGATCAGGGCGCAGCGCACTCCCGGCAGTTGTGTGGCCAGCAGTTGCCGGTGTTTTTCCCGAAAGGGGTAAGGTTCGCTGGACAGGAAAACAATGTCCGCCGCGCTCGCCAGCGCCGGCAACTCGACCTCCGGGTAGCGCTGCCGGCTGTCGACCGGCAGCGTGTCCCAGCCGGCGGCGGCCAGCATGCGCGAGATATAGGTGTCGCGGGCGACGCTGAGCCAGGGCTCGCGCCAGATCAGGTAGAGCACCTTCTCGCGCGGCAGCGGTTCGGTTGCGGCACGCAGCGCCCGCCACGCGCTCTCGAAATCGGCACACAGGGTTTCGGTCGTGGCCTCGCGCCCGAAAACGCCGCCCAGCAGGCGGTAAAGGTCGAGGTTGTCGCGCGCTTCCAGCGGGTGCGTCACGATCAGGTGCGGCACGCAGCCGGACAAGGCTTCGACTTCCTCGCGGCGGTTTTCGTCGATGTTGACGATCACATGCGTCGGTTCCAGGGCGCGCAGTTTGTCGGCGTCGAATCCCTTGGTGCCGCCGAGCTTCGGGACCCGCCGCAGTACCTGCCGCGGATGGATGCAGAAGCCGGTACGGCCGACCAGCGCTTCGGCGAGTCCCAGCGCGACCAGCAGTTCGGTGACGCTGGGCACCAGCGAAACGATCCGTGGCCGGCCCGAATAGCGGCCGTGTGTCTTGCCGAGCGCGTCAGACCATTGCATGATGAGGGTTCGCGGTTCAAACAACAGGAGGAACAGATGCTAGCTCAGAAACTTGCGGTCGTCACAGGAGCCGCCCGTGGCATCGGCCTGGCCGTGGCACGCCAGCTTGCGGCCGCCGGCTGCACGGTGCTGATGGTCGGACGCGTTGCCGAGGCGATCGAAAACGCCGCCGGGCAGTTGCGCGAGAAGGGTCACGACGTGTTGCCGCACGTCGCCGACGTTACCGACGCGAGTGCCGTGGCGGCGCTTGCCGCGCGCCTGCGCCGCGAGTTCGGCCGCGCCGATATCCTGATCAATAATGCCGGGGTGTTGCTCGAACCGAAGGATTTCGCCCTCCCGCAGGCCGCGAGCGTGTTCGTCGTCGACCCCGATGTGGTTGCCGCCACGCACGCCTGCAACGCACTTGCACCGCTGCGCCTGATTCAGGCGATCACGCCGCTGATGCGCGAAAACGGCTGGGGGCGGATCGTCAATGTTTCGTCGAGCCTGGGGCAACTGAGCGAAATGGGAGGCTACTGGCCCGGCTACCGGATGTCGAAAGCCGCCCTCAATGCGCTGACGCGGCTCACCGCCAAGGAGCTGGAAGGCAGCCCGATCAAGGTCAACTCGGTCTGCCCCGGCTGGTGCCGCACCGACATGGGTGGCAAGGATGCCGCGCGCAGCGCAGACGAGGGCGCCCGCGGCATCGTCTGGGCCGCGCTGCTGCCCGATGACGGTCCGAGCGGCGGCTTCTTTCGCGACGGGGAAGCGATCGACTGGTGACGGCACCGGCAGGCGAGCGCGCGGCCGAGTCGCGCAGCGGCGGGCGTCCGGGAAAGTCGCTTTCCTGATCAAGACACCCCGCGCGGCTTGCGCGGTACACCGGCAAACAGCCGATCGTAGAGCGCATTGGGCAGCAGCCGCAGCAACTTGCCGACGATAGCCATCTGCCAGGGCACGACGGCATAACTCCTGCCTTCGGCGATGACGCGCGCAAAGCGCCGTGCGGCCAGGTCGGCGGGAATCAGGAAAGGCATCGGAAAGGGATTCGACTCGGTCATCGGGGTCTGGATATAGCCCGGACAGAGGGTGACCACCTTGACGCCCGAGCCGCGCAGTTCAAGACGCAGGCTTTCGAGATAGCTGATCGCCGCCGCCTTCGAAGCGCTGTAGGCCTCTGCGCCAGGCAAGCCGCGGATTCCGGCCAGCGAGGCGACTCCCACCAGGCGACCACCGGCGGCGCAACGCATGGCTCCGATGAACGGCGAGAAAGTGGCCGCCATGCCGTAGAAATTGACGTCCATGATCCGGCGGATTGCCGCCAGATCTTCCTGGCACTCGCTCAGCGTGCCTGCCGAGACGCCGGCGTTGGCAACCACGATGTCGGGAACGCCGTGGCGGGCGATGAAGTCTTCGGCGGCGGCACGCAGGGCCGCCGCGTCGGTCACGTCGAGCGGGTAGCAATCGACCTGCCCTGGCCAGCGTTCGGACAGGCCCCGCAAGCGCTCGGCGCGCCGGGCACAAAGCCCGACCAGCGCTCCCTGCGCGGCGTAGTGCTCGCTCAGCGCCCAGCCGATGCCGGAAGAGGCGCCGGTGATGAAAACCTTGAGGACGGGCGGCACGCGCAGGCGAGGAACGTTACCGCCTCAGGCGGCAGACGACTCCTGCCCGGCGGGCGGCTGCTGCGTCACTTCTTGCCGCGCTCGCCGCGCGCCTTGGCGATCACCTGGTCGGTGAGCACGATCAACTCGGGAAAACCCTTGCCGCCGGTCATCAGGTACTTGCCGTCGACGGCCAGCGCCGGAACGCTCTGAATCTTGTACGCCTGCGCCATCTGATCGCCACGCCTGGCCTTGCTGACGACTCCGAAGGAGTTGTAGGCATCGCTGAACTTCTTGACATCGACGCCTTGTGCGCCCACCCAGTCGATGATGCTCTTGTCGTCGTAAAGCTTGCTGCCCGTCCTGTGCAGGGCGTCGAAGACCGCGGCATCGAGTCGGGCCAGATCGCCGGTGGCCTCGAGGGCATAATAAAGCCTGGCCAGGCTCGCCCACTGCGGCCGCGCGAACGAGATCGGCACGCGCTTGAAGACCACGTCGCCCGGCAAGGCGGCTGACCATTTGCTGACCGTGGGGTGGAATTCGCTGCAATGCGGACAGCCGTACGAGAAGAATTCGATCACCTCAAGTTTGGCCGGGTTGTCGGAGGCCTGTGCCGGGACGATGGGCAGGTAATCGCGGCCGACGACGAGTTCGGCGCGGGCCGGCAGAACCACGGTCAGCGCGGCCAGGGTGAGCGCCGCGAACCATCCACTGATACGTCGATGCATGACTCTTCTCCTGAATTGGTTAGTCTTTCTTGACCACGTTGGCGTCGATGCCCTGCTTGGCGAGGTCGGCACGCAGATGGTTGACGTCGTCCAGTTTCTGATACGGTCCGAGGCGAACGCGGTACCACACCTTGTCCTGGAGCATGACCTGCTGGATCCGCGCCTCGGCACCCAGCATCGCCAGTCGCGCCTTCTGGTTGTCCGCCTCGTTGGCGCTCTGGAACGAACCGGCCTGCAGATAGATCGGCTCCTTTAGCGTTTCACTCTTGCTCTTGCCGCTCTCCGCCTGCTTCACCTCGCCGGGTTTGCCTTCGGCGGTTTTGGCTGCCGCGGCCTTGCTGTCCGCCGGCCTGGCTTCCACCGGCCGGCTGTCCACGGCCTTGGTTTCGGCCGGTTTCGCTTCGCCTGGCCGGGTTTCGACAGGCTTGGTCTCGGTATGTTTGTTGCTTGCGATTTTGCCTTCGGTGGGCTTGGCTTCGACTGGTTTCGGTTCTTCCGGTTTGGGGTCCGGAATGGCTTCGGCCTTGCCTGGCAGGATCTTGTAGAAATCAAAGCGCGGCTTCTCTGCGCCTATCGGGTCACCCGGCTTGCCGGGGAGCGCCACCGGTGCCGTGGCGACCGGCGGCACTTCGGGTGTGGTGGCCGCCGGGGTCGGGGGCTTGCTGGCCACGGGTGGCGGCAGTTTGGGTTGCTGGCCGGTGGTGGTGAACGGTAGCGGCGCCTTGTTGATATACCAGACGACGCCGGCCACGCCGATGACGCCGATAACCAGGCCGATGAACAGGCCGAACAATGTGCCCCCCCCCGACTTCCTTGCGGGGGGGGTTCTAAGGGGTTTCAAGTCGCGACTCATGGAAGTCCTCTGTTCTCTGATTACATCGATTCGGGGCAGGAGACACCCAGAATCGTCATGCCGTTGCGAATCACCTGCCTGACCGCAGCCGCCAGTGCCAGGCGCGCATCCTTCTGCGCCGAATCATCGACCAGAATGCGTTCGGCATTGTAATAGCTGTGGAATTCGGCGGCCAGGTCTTTGAGATAGAAGGCGATCAGGTGCGGTGCCAACTCCGCGGCGGCGGTTTCGACGACCGCGGGGAATTCGCCGAGCCGGGCCGCCAGGGTCAGTTCATGCGCGCCTTCGAGGCGGTCGAACGGTGCGGCGGCGAGGGTTTCCAGATCCCCCCCCCAGAGTGCCAGCAGCGAACAGACGCGGGCGTGCGCATACTGGATGTAATAGACGGGGTTGTCGTTCGACTGGCTTTTCGCCAGGTCGAGGTCGAAATCGAGGTGCTGGTCGGACTTGCGCAGCACATAAAAGAAGCGGCAGGCGTCGTTGCCGACGTCCGCGCGCAGCGTGCGCAGGGTCACGAACTCGCCCGATCGGGTAGACATCTGCGCCTTCCAGCCGGAGCGGTAGAGCACGGCAAACTGCACCAGCGCCACCTCCAGAGCTTCCGGATCGAGCCCCAGCGCTCCGAGCGCACCCTTGATGCGCGGAATGTAGCCGTGGTGGTCGGCGCCCCAGACGTTGATCATCCGCTCGAAGCCACGCTCGTACTTGTTGAGATGGTAGGCGATGTCCGACGCGAAATAGGTATAAAGGCCATTGTCGCGCCGGACGACGCGATCCTTCTCGTCGCCGAACGCCGTCGACCGGAACCACAGGGCGCCGTCCTGCAGATAGAGATGGCCGGCCTTCTGCAGTCGCTCGACGCCACGCGCGACCACACCGGTAGCAAACAGCGACTGTTCAGAGAACCACACGTCGAAATGCACCCCGGACTCTTCGAGATCGCTGCGGCAGTCCGCGAGCTGCTCGGTAAGCACGAAGTCGTGCACGTACTGCCAC